>NZ_QHJY01000019.1 GCF_003185805.1 Caulobacter sp. D5 | reverse complement strand
AAACCCGCGCCGAAGCCGGCTCCGGTGGTCGCCAAAGCGCCGCCGCCGCCCGTGCAGGTCGCCAAGCCCGAGGTTCTCAAGCCCGCCGCTCCGCCCGTCAAGCCGGCGGTCGTGGCCAAGGCTCCGGTGGTTCCGCCGGTCGTCGCGCCGGTCGCGGCTCCGGCCGCCGTCAAGCTGCCGCCGAAGGTCGAGAAGCTGCAGGCCGCCGTCGCGCCCGCCGCCACCAGTGGCGCGGTGCTGGCCACGGCCGAAAGCCTGAAGACCGGCAAGGAAGGCCAGGTCACCCTGTCGCTGCCCGCGACCCTGGGCGACCTGATCAAGGAACAGGCCGCCAAGTTCGGCCTGGGCAAGCCGGCCAAGAAGGTCAGCGCCTATGCCGACCTGGAAGGCCAGGGCTACGAGATCACCCCGAACGGCCGCCAGACCGCGACCGTCAAGCCGGGCGAGCCGACCACCTTCGCCTGGCAGGTCAAGCCGACGCCGGACGCCAAGGGCCAGCTGACCACGCAGTTCGGCGCGTCGCTGGACGGCGGCAAGGCGCCCCAGCCCTTCTCGCTGGGCGCGATCACCAAGCAGGTGGCCGCGGTTCCTGAGAAGGTCGAGGCCGCCGCCAAGGGCTTCAAGCTGCCGGCCTTCCTCGACCAGCAGGTCGAGGTGCCGGGGATCGGCAAGGTCCCGGGCAAGTCGCTGCTGGGCGCTGGCCTGCTGCTGCTGGCCCTGATCATCATCGTCGCCATCTCGCGCAACGCCGCCAAGGCCAAGGCCCAGGCCGAGCGTCGCCGCAAGTTCCGCACCCTGACCGACTACGGCCGCAACGAGGCCGAGTTCGACACGCCCAAGGCGCAGGACGTGGCCTATGTGAACCCGATGGTGGCCGCCGCCGGCGGCGCCGTGGCGGGCGCGGCGGCCGTGGCCGCCTTCAACCACCACGAGGAAGCCAAGGCGGAAGAAGCCGTCGCCGAGCACGAGCCCTTCCCGGCTCCGGCCGACGACAGCCCGCAGGTGCAGCACGTCAGCGACGTCAGCCACGCCGAGCCGGTCGCCCACGCCGAACATCATGACGATCACGGCCACGCCGAAGATCATCATGAACCGGCCCACGCCGAGGCCGAGCACCACGATGGCCACGGGGACGACCACAAGACCGACCATCACGAAGCGGCCCACCACCGCGAACCGGAACCGGTCCACTAAGATCGAGGGCCCGTCCAGCAGGACGGGCCCTTTTTCGTTCGCTCCCGTGCAGGGCGCGCCTCGATCGCCGTCCATGCCGCCTTGAGCGCTTGCCAGGGCGCGCCGCCTGCCCCATTGAGACCGCATGCTCGACGCGCTCTTTTCCTCCGCTAGCGGCCCGCTGACGGCCTTCCTGCAGGTCCTGATGATCGACCTGGTCCTGGCCGGCGACAACGCCGTGGCCGTGGGCCTGGCGGCGGGCGGCCTGCCGGTCAAGGACCGCAAGAAGGTCATCCTCTACGGTCTGGGCGCGGCCGTGGTGCTGCGCATCGGTTTTGCTTTGATCACCACCTGGCTGCTGGGCGTGGTGGGCCTGCTGCTGGCCGGCGGCTTCCTGCTGCTGTGGGTGTGCTGGAAGATGTGGCGCGAGCTGCGCGAGCAGGCCGCCCAGGACGCCGCCGACGCGTCCGCCGTGCTCGACTCGGATCCCAACACAGAACCCCGGGCCAAGCCGGCCAAGAGCTTCAAGAGCGCCTTCCTGCAGGTGCTGATCGCCGACGTCTCGATGTCGCTGGACAACGTGCTGGCCGTGGCCGGCGCGGCCCGCGAGCACCCGGGCATCCTGGTGTTCGGCCTGCTGCTGTCGATCGCCCTGATGGGCCTGGCCGCCAACGCCATCGCCAAGCTGCTGCACAAGCACCGCTGGATCGGCTTCATCGGCCTGGCCATCGTGCTCTACGTCGCCCTGCACATGGTCTGGGAAGGCCACCGCAGCGTCGTCATGGACCTGCACAAGACCGACGAATACAACGCCGCCGCCCCGAACTTGATCGACATCAAACCCGACGAAGTGGCCAAGCACGACAAGCACCGCTAGAGCGGCGTTCGTAGCGCGCGAAGAGGACTTCATGGCCAAGATCTGGACGCCCAGGACGTACCTGCCGCTGGCCGCGCTGAGCGGCTTCGTCTCGGTGGCCGTCGGGGCCTTCGCCGCCCACGGCGTGCACGAGGCCCGGCCCGTCGAGCTCCTGAAGACCGGCGCGCTCTACGAGATGATCCACGCCCTGGCGGTGTTCGCCGCCTTCGCCGTGGCGCGGGCGAGCGGGCGCTCGGGGGGTCTCGCCGCCGGCCTCTTCCTGTTCGGATCCCTGGTGTTCTCGGGCACGCTCTACGCCATGGCCTTCGGCGGCCCGAGGATCCTGGGCGCGATCACCCCGATCGGCGGCGTGGCCTTCCTGGCCGGCTGGCTGGTGCTGGCCTGGACCGCGCGCAAGGTCGGCGACGAGGGCTGAGAAAGACCCCTCTCTCTTTGAGAGAGGGAGGGGCCCATGGCAAAGCCATGGGAGGGTGAGAGGTAACAAACTCACCGAAAGAAGCGCGGGGCGTTCGACCCGCGTCGCGATCCCTAGATGCAGATGACTTGGGTGGCTCCGCCTCCTGGCGGGAAGCTTTGAAGGGCTGAGGCCCGTTGAAGCACGTTGGGATTTGCCTGCCAGCGGTGAAACCTCTCACCCTCCCACCGCCTTCGGCGGCGGGCCCCGCCCTCTCTCAAAGAGAGAGGGATTTTTTGCGCGGAACCGCCAGCAGGAAGATCGCCAGGGCCGAGCCGACGAGGCAGGCGAACATCACCGCCGCCACCGGGCGCGGGGTGCCGTCGTGCAGCATGCCGCCGGCCCAGGAGGCCACGGCGCCGGCCGCGAACGAGACCCCGCCCATCAGGGCCGAGATCGAGCCGGCCCGGCGCGGGTCGACGCTGAGCGCGCCGGCCATGGTGTTGCCCGACATCAGGCCGTAGGTCGACAGGGCCAGGAACAGCACCGGCAGCACGGTCCATTCGCCGCCCAGGCCCGTCCACGAGAAGAAGGTCAGCACCAGGGCCAGGACCACCGAGGCGGCGCTGGCGCGCATCAGCACCTGGTCGGGCTTGAACCGGCGCAGCAGGAAGCGGTTGACCTGGCTGGCCCCGATGATGCCGACGGCGTTGAGGGCGAAGACGATGTTGAACACCAGGGCCGAGTGGCCGTAGGTGCCCATGACGAGGTCGGGCGCGGTCGAGATGTAGGTGAACAGCACCGAGCCGTTCAGCGCCCCGGCCAGGCCGTAGCCCAGCAGGCGCTTTTCCCGCAGCAGCAGGCCGAAGGCGCGCAGGGGGTTCTCGGCGCGGGCCTGGGCGGCGGTCTCTTCCGAGCGCGACTCCTTGAGGCCCAGCGCCACCCAGACGCCGATCGCCAGGCCGAAGGCGGCCATCACCCCGAACACCCAACGCCAGCCGGCGACGGCGTCGATCGCCCCGCCCAGCTGCGGCGCCAGCACGGGGGCCAGGCCCATGATCAGGGTCATCAGCGACAGCACCCGTGCGGTCTCGGCGTGGTCGAAGCGGTCGCGGACCACCGCGCGGGCCACCACCGCCCCGGCGCAGCCGCCCAGGGCCTGGACGAAGCGCGCGCCCAGCAGCACCTCGATGTTGGGCGCCAGGGCGCAGGTCAGGGAGGCGACGGTGTAGATGCCCACGCCCAGCAGGATCGGCGCGCGCCGTCCCAGCCGGTCGGAGGCCGGGCCGTAGACGAACTGGCCCAGCGCCATGCCCGCGAAGAAGGCCGCCAGGGTCAGCTGGGTCTGCTCGGCGCCGACGTGCAGGCTGCGACCGATGGCCGGCAGGCTGGACAGGTACATGTCGATCGACATCGGCGCGAAGGCCGTCAGCGCGCCCAGCAGCAGGACGAGCCGCCAGGGCGTGGCGGGCGGGGAAGCGGGAGGAGCCGAAGTCATCCCGGCCTTCTACTCCCGTCTGCCGCGACGGAAACCCCTTATCGGTCTTGCGGGCGCGCTTCCCCGCCCGCAATCTGACCGCAGATAACATAACAAGGGAGAAGCCCATGGCCGCCGATTGGCCGCAGCCGCAGTTCGCGCAGATCAACGGCGTGCGGATGGCCTATTACGAGGCCGGCCCGCGAACGGGCGTCCCCATCGTCTTCTCCCACGGCTTTCCGGAGCTGGCCTACAGCTGGCGCCACCAGGTCGCCGCGCTGGCCGAAGCCGGCCATTGGGTGATCGCCCCGGACCAGCGCGGCTACGGCCTGACCGACAAGCCCGCCGCCGTCACCGACTACGACATGGCCCACCTGACCGGCGACCTGGTCGGCCTGCTGGATCACCTGGGCGTCGAGAAGGCGATCTTCTGCGGCCACGACTGGGGCGGCATCATCGTCTGGGCCATGCCGCTGCTGCATCCGGACCGGGTGGCCGGGATCATCGGGCTGAACACCCCGTTCGTGCCGCGCCTGCCGATCGATCCCATCGAGATGTTCAAGGCCGCCTATGGCGAGGACATGTACATCGTCCACTTCCAGACGCCCGGCGCGGCCGACGCCCTGTTCGCCCAGGACGTGGACAAGACCATCCGCTTCTTCATGCGCCTGCCCGGCGACGGGGTGGTCGGCTTCTCGTCGCGCCCCGCCGAGCGGCGGTCGCTGGCCCTGCAACTGGCCCTGGAGCACTTCGACCCGGCCGGCGACGACAAGCAGTTCCTGACCGACGCCGAGCGGGCGGTCTATGTGGAGGCCTTCGAGACGGGCGGTTTCACCGGGCCGATCAACTGGTACCGCAACTTCACCCGCAACTGGGAGCGGTCAGAGCCCCTGCCCCGCCGCATCGACGGCGTTCCGTGCCTGATGATCATGGCCGAGCACGACGTGGTGCTGCCGCCGTCGCTCGCCGACCGGATGGGCGAGCAGATCTCGGACCTGGAGAAGGTGCTGGTCGAGGGCAGCGGCCACTGGACCCAGCAGGAGAAGCCGGAGGCGGTGAACGCGGCGATCCTGGGGTGGCTGGAGCGGCGGTTTCCCGGTTAGGGGGACGCCACGCTTCTTCGGTCGTCATCCCGGCCGCAGCGAAGCGGAGAGCCGGGACCCAGGGGTCGCCGCAAAGCGTCGGCGACCGCTTGGGGCGCTTGATCGAGCCGCTCAGCCCAGTCCCCTGGGTCCCGGGTCTGCGGTCCGCTTCGCGGCCCTTCGCCCGGGATGACGATCTTGAGGTGCGAGGGATGAGCAACCATCGCCGCCGCCCCCGCCTGTTGCTAGCCTGACCCCCTTCCCCGGATTCGCCTGAAGGAACCGCCGTTGCGCGTCCGCGTCGTCCTGGCCGCCCTGATTGCGCTGGCCGGCTGTGGGCCGGCGGGGCGGCCGCCCTCGACCCTGGTCGTCTGGGCCTGGGAGCGGCCGGAGGACCTGCGCTTTCTCGGCGATCGGGCCGAGGTGGCGGTGCAGACCGGCTTCGTCGAGCTGTCGGGCGATGCGGTGGAGTCGCGGGGACGGCGGTTTCCGCTGAAGGTCAGCCGGCCGCCGACCACCGCCCTGGTGCACGTGCAGATCGACCCTGACCGACCCCTGGCGTGGACGCCCGCCCTGCGCGCCCGGACGACGGCGGCGATCCTGCACTACGCCGCCGCGATCCCCGCCCGCCGGGTGCAGATCGACTTCGAGGTGCGCGCGTCGCAGCGCCAGGTGCTGCTGGACGTGCTGACCGACGTGCGGGCCGGACTGCCGCCCGGAACCCTGCTGTCGATGACCGCCCTGGCCTCGTGGTGCGATACGGAGACCTGGCTGGAGCAGGCCCCGGTGGACGAGATCGCACCCATGCTGTTCCGCATGACCGAGGGCGGCGAGCCGCTGCGCCGACGCCTGGCGAAAGGGCGCGATTTTCGCAACCCGAAGTGTCGCCAAGCTCTGGCGGTCTCCACCGACACGCCTATAGTTCGAGCGCCTCCCGGACGCCGCGTCTATCTCTTCGCTCCACGCAGCTGGACCGAAGCCGACTTCGAGACGGCGCGACGGCAGGTTGGGGGATGGCGGTGAAGCGGCGTGTTGGGGCGGTCTTGGCCGCCACGGTTCTCGTGGGCGCTCTGGCGGGCCAGGCCTGCGGCTCGGGCTTCGACGAGACCCTTCCCTGGTATCTGGACACGCGCGGCGGCGACGCCCGCGACCTGAAACGGCTCTATGCCGGCCAGCAGGGCGTGATCATGGCCCGTTCGCCCCGGCCGATGCTGTTCCTGAACTGGCGGCTGCTGCACGGCCTGCAGGTCGGCCCCGAGGCCGGTCCCAAGCTGACCGCCGACTGCTGCACGCCGGCCCCGACGTTCGACGGCGAAGACGGCGGCGTCTACGGCTGGACGCGGGCGCGCGAGACCCTGCCGGGCGTCAAGTCCGAGCTGTCGTACCTGAGCGTCGAACGCGACATCGGCAACTACCAGACCCGGCAGAACTGCTTCCGCGAGGCCTTCGACACGGCCATCGTCACCCTGCGCGACCGGGCCAGGCGCTATGGCGCCTCGTCGCCGGCCGTGCGGGCCTGGCTGGACGGGCAGGACTCGGTGTTCGCCGCCTGCGGCCAGGCCGGGGTCGAGATGCCGCCGATGCTGGCCGATCAGCCCGGCTGGCTGCGCGCGGATCGAGCCTACCAGTCGGCGGCCCTGGCCCTCTACAACGGCTTCCACAACGCCGCGGCCGAGCGCTTCGGCGACATCGCCCGTGATCCCAACTCGCCCTGGCGACCCATGGGCCTCTATCTGAAGGTCCGGGCGCTGCAACGCGAGGCCCTGGCCAAGCCCAGCCCCGCCAGCTTCGCCCGCTCGCGCGCCGCGATCGCCGAACTGGCCGCCGCGCCGGACGGAACCTTCGGCAAGGGCGAGACCCGCGGCATGCTGCGCGCCCTGGCCTATCGCGACCAGCCGGGCCAGACCCTGGCCGATCTGGACCGCGACCTGAACGGGCGGCAGCCCTATCCGCAGATCGCCGTCGATCTGCGCGACTACCTGACGCTGGGCGCCAAGGCGTCCTCCCGGCCCGACGCAGTCGACTGGATCGAGACCCTGAAGGCGCTCGATCCCGCCGCCCCGCTGGAGCACGCGCGCGAACGCTGGAGCAAGACGCGCGACCCCGCCTGGCTGCTGGCGGCCCTGGCCCGGGTCTCGCCCGACGATCCGGCCGCCAAGGCGCTGGCCGCCGACGCCGAGAAGGTTCCGGCCGGCCCGGCCTGGCTGAGCGCGCAGTATCACCTGGTGCGGCTGACCATCGCGCAGGCCCCGCCGGCCGCGACCCGCGCCCGCCTCGACGCGATCCTGGCCCGCAAGGACCTGTCCGGCAGCGACCGGGCGCTGTTCACCTCAGAGCGCCTGCAGGTCGCCTCCAGCCTTTCCGACTTCGCGCGGCACGCCACCCGTCGCCGCATCTGCCTGGGCGGCTTCGAGGCCTGCCTGCGCAACGGCGACATGCTGCCTGAGCGCGGCCAGGCCGACGGCTATTCGATGGAGACCGGCCCGGCCGCCGAGACCATCGGCTTCGGCGAAGACGCCCGCGCGATCATCGACCGCATGCCGCTGGACCAGCGCATCGCGCTGTCGCGCAACCCGGCCCTGCCCACCCATCTGCGCCTGGACGTGGCGCTGACCAGCTTCGTGCGGGCGGTGCAGTTGCAGGACGACGCGGCGATCGACGGCCTGGCGCGGGATCTGGCCAAGACGCTGCCCCAGCTGAAGACCGACTGGGCGCGGATCGCCGCCACCGCGCCGGGGCCGGACAAGCGCTTCGCCGAGTTCTTCGTGCTGGCCAAGATTCCCGGCCTGCGCAACGATCTGGTCTACTACACCCGCCCCGTCGGCTCGGTCGTCAATTTCCGCGGGTCCTGGGACGACTGGACGATCCTGCCCGCCGATCAGAGGGCGGCGGCGCGCGCCCCGCTGCCGCTGGTCAACTACCAGAGTTCGGGCGTCATCTACGGCCAGGCCGAGGCGGACGGCGACCTGACCTGCCTGGGCGAGTGCGGCCCGGGCGCCTTTCCCTTGCGGCTGCCCGACGTGGTGGCCGCCGGCCAGGCTAAGGCCCAGGCCGAGCGCACGGCATTCTTCCAGAGCTCCATCGAGAAAAAGCCGCCGAAGGGATCGCTGAACGTCTGGGAGGAGGTGCTGGCCTACGCCCGCGCCCATCCGGAGGACCCGCGCTCGCCCGAGGCCCTATACTGGCTGATCCGCGTCACCCACTGGGGCCCCAACGAGAACGACATGAGCAGCCGCGCCTTCCGCCTGCTGCACGCCCGCTATCCGAAGTCGAACTGGGCCAAGCGGTCGCCCTATCACTACTGAGCGGCGCTCAGCGCCAGCGCTCGCCCGGGCCGGCGAAGAAGGTCGGGGCCAGATGTCGCCAGGGGATCACGATCGGGAAGACCACGACGAGCAGGCAGGCGAAGGCGGTGGCGGCGGTGTCTTCGTCCATCCCGCCGCTGGCCCACTTCGGCGCCGCGACGGCGGCCAGCCAGATCGCCTTCCAGGCCATCTCGAACATCAGCAGCGGCAGCATGCGCAAGGGATGGCGCAGGCCCAGGATCGCCAGCAGCGACAGCGCCCCCAGCATGCACTGGACGACGCCCTCCATCAGCTCCCAGCCCGCGTGGCGCAGGACGATGCCCGGCCAGACCTGGATGCCCAGGCCGACGATCAGCAGCAGGTAGGCGCAGCGCAGGGCGTTGAGCCGCCAGGCGGGCAGGTCCGTCCCCTGGGTCCGGATCGCGGGCGCGAGGGCGACCATCACTCGACGTCCTTGAGGATCTTCTCGATGGCGCTCAGGCGGACCTTGATCTCGCCCAGCCCGTCGAGCACCGCCTGCTGGGCGGCGCCGCCCTGGTGAGCGGCCTTGGCTTGGGCCACGCGGGACCAGTAGCGCAGGGCGAAGATGATCAGCACGGTCGCCAGCGGCAGGCAGATCGTCAGCAGATAGATGTGCGCTTGCATGCAAGCCCCCTTACCTTTCGGGTTTCTCGGACAGCGTCGCGGCGGCGGCCGCGACGGTCTCGGGCGTGAGTTCGAGGCGAAAGTCGACGACCTCGAAATAGTTCAGGGCCTTGCCGTCGGCCGACAGCTCCAGCTGGCTTCTGACCAGGCCCGCGTCCTCGAGCTTGTTCAGGTGCAGGTGCAGCAGCGGCCGGCTGATGCCGATCTCGCGCGCCAGGCGGCTGACATAGTTGCGCCCGCCGACCTTCAGCGCCGCGAGGATGCGGAGCCGATGGGGGTTGTCGAGCGCCGACAGGATCGCCGCCAGCTCGTCGCCCGAGATCATGCTGCAAGTCCGTATTTCATATGTCAGTTATTTCTGACACATGAAATGGAGTCAAGCGGGTTTGCCAACGGCGCCGCTCGGCACTAGCGTCCGCGCCATGATCCGTCCCTCGCTCCTGGCCCTGTCGGCCTGTCTCGCCCTGGCCCATCCCGTGATGGCCGAAAAACTCACCCCCGAGCGCCTGTTCGCCGATCCCGACATCAACGGCCCGACCGCCAAGGGCGTGGCCCTGTCGCCGGACGGCAAGCGGGTGACCTATCTGAAGGCCAAGGCCGAGGCCGCCAACGTCCAGGACCTGTGGGCGGTCGACGTGGCCGGCGGCGAGCCCTATCGCCTGATCGACGCCAACGCCCTGTCGTCGGGCGACAAGGAGCTGTCGGAGGCCGAGAAGGCCCGCCGCGAGCGCGCCCGGGTGCTGGCCCGCGGCGTCGTCGAATACAGCTGGGACAGCGAGGGCCGCTTCGTGCTCGTGCCGCTGGACGGCGACCTCTATGTGGACAGCGTCGCCGACGGCAAGGTGCGCCGCCTGACGCAGACGGCCGGCGACGAGGTGGACGCCAAGGTCTCGCCCAAGGGCAAGTTCGTCTCCTATGTCCGCGACCAGAACCTCTATGTGCGCCCGCTGGCCGGCGGCGACGAGACGGCGGTGACGACCGAGGGCAAGGACGCCGTCTCGTTCGGCGTGGCCGAGTTCATCGCCCAGGAGGAGATGAACCGCGACACCGGCTACTGGTGGTCGCCCGACGAGACCCGGATCGCCTACACCCGCGTCGACGAGAGCGGCGTCGACATCGTGCCGCGCGCCGACATCGGCCCGACGGGCGCGACCGTGGTCGAGCAGCGCTATCCGCGCTCGGGCCGCCCGAACGCCGTGGTCGAGCTGTTCGTCAAGGACCTGGCCTCGGGCAAGGTCGTGCAGATCGACCTTGGCGCCGACAAGGACATCTACCTGGCCCGCGTCGCCTGGGCCAAGGACGGCAAGACCCTCTACGTCCAGCGCCAGAGCCGCGACCAGAAGACCCTGGAGCTGATCGCCTTCGATCCGGCCAAGGGTGTCGGCAAGACCATCCTGACCGAGACCGATCCGCACTGGATCGAGCTGCACGACGACTTCCGCGCCCTGAAGGACGGCAGCTTCCTGTGGTCGTCGGAGAAGTCGGGGAACAACCACCTCTATCACTACGCCGCCGACGGCAAGCTGCTGGCCCAGGTGACCAAGGGCGACTGGCCGATCGACAAGGTCGAGGCGGTCGACGAAAAGCGCGGCCTGGTGTTCTTCGGGGCCTCGATCGACACCCCGATCGAGCGCCGGCTCTATTCGGTGTCGTACATCAAGCCCGCCGCCCCGGTCGCCATGACCCCGGCCGGCGGCTGGTGGACCGCCAAGGTCGCCGCCACCGGCGCCTTCGTCGGCTCCTACTCGGACCCCAAGACCCCGCCGCAGACCGCGCTCTACGACCCGGCCGGCAAGCGCGTGCGCTGGATCGAGGAAAACAAGCTGGGCGCCGGCCACCCCTACGCGCCCTATGCCGAGAGCCACATCGTGCCGGAGTTCGGCACGCTGAAGGCCAGCGACGGCCAGGTGCTGCACTGGTCGCTGCTGAAGCCGGCCGACTTCGACGCGGCCAAGAAGTACCCGGTGATCGTCTCGGTCTATGGCGGCCCGCACGCCCAGCGCGTGACGAAAAGCTGGAGCGTCAACGACGAGGCCTTCGCCAACGCCGGCTACCTGGTGTTCAAGCTCGACAACCGCGGCTCGTCCAACCGCTCGGCGGCGTTCAAGACGGCGCTGGACCGCCGGATGGGCACGGTCGAGGTCGAGGACCAGTTCGCCGGCGCGGCCTTCCTGAAGACCCTGCCCTACGTCGATCCGAACCGTCTGGGGGTGATGGGCTGGTCGTACGGCGGCTTCATGACCCTGATGATGCTGACCGCCGAGGGCACGCCCTTCACGGCCGGCGTCGCGGGCGCGCCGCCGACGGAGTGGGGCCTCTACGACACCCACTACACCGAGCAGTTCATGGGCAAGCCGGACGAGAACAAGGCCGGTTATGCGCAGTCGGACGTGCTGAACCGCATTGACCGCCTCAAGCCGGGCAGCCTGATGTTGATCCACGGCATGGCCGACGACAACGTGATCTTCGAAAACAGCACCCGCGTGCTGGCGGCCTTGCAGAAGAAGGGGATCGCCTTCGAGACCATGCTCTATCCGGGCGAGCGCCACAGCGTGATCCGCAGCCGGAGCAAGGGCCTGCACGTCATGAAGACGCATCTCGACTTCTTCGACCGCAAGCTCAAGGGCGAGTGATCGGGGCGAGTGATCGAAAGCGCGGCCCCGGTTATCGCCGGGGCCGTTTTCGCATGGAGGGCGGAGCTTGAAGCGTCTGTTGCTGCTCGGCGGGGCCATCCTGCTGCTGGCCGTTCCGGCCCACGCCGCCCCGCAGGCCAAGCCGGGCGCGCCGGCCGAATTGCCCGCTGCCCAGTCCGAAGCCGCCCAGGACGACATGTATGCGGTCGGCTTCATCGGTCCGCAGTCGGATCTGGTCGAGGAACAGGCCCAACAGACCGCCGGCGAATTCTCCGCCGAGGCCTTCGTGAAAGGCTGGCTGTCGGTGCAGCACGCCATCGGTTCCGAGGTCAACGCCGTCCTGGCGTTCAATCCCGACGCCCTGAAGATCGCCCGCGCCCTCGACGCCGAGCGCAAGGCGGGCAAGGTGCGCGGCCCGCTCCACGGCCTGTCGGTGCTGATCAAGGACAACATCGAGACCCTCGATCCCGTAGCCACCACCGCCGGCTCGCTGGCGCTGAAGGACAATGTCACCGGCCGCGACGCCCCGCTGGTCGCCCGGCTGCGGGCGGCGGGCATGGTGGTGCTGGGCAAGGCCAACCTGTCGGAATGGGCCAATATCCGCTCGTCGCGCTCGACCAGCGGCTGGAGCGCGGTCGGCGGCTTCACGCGCAATCCCTACGCCCTGGACCGCAGCCCCTGCGGCTCGTCCAGCGGCTCGGCGGCGGCGGTGGCGGCGGGGCTGGCGCCGGCCGCGATCGGCACCGAGACCGACGGCTCGATCACCTGCCCCGCCGCCATGAACGGCCTGGTCGGCCTCAAGCCGACCGTGGGCCTGGTCTCGCGCACCCATGTCGTGCCGATCAGCCACAGCCAGGACACCGCCGGCCCGATGACCCTGACTGTGCGCGACGCGGCCCTGCTGCTGACCGCCATGGCCGGCTCCGATCCCGCTGACCCGGCCACGCAGGAGGCCGACGCCCGCAGGAGCGACTACGCCGCCGGCCTGTCGAAGGATGCGCTGAAGGGTGTCACCCTGGCGGTGGCGCGGTTCTATGCCGGCGGCTCGCCGCAGACCGACGCGGTGTTCGAGCAGGCGCTGGAGGACCTGAAAGCCCAGGGCGCGACCCTGGTCGAGGTGACGGCCTTCGACGAGGACGCCATCGGCCGGGCCGAGGGGGTGGTGCTCTACACCGAGTTCAAGGCCGACATCGCCGCCTACCTGGCCTCGACCGATCCGAAAAAGGTTCCGGCCCGCACCCTGGCCGACCTGATCGCCTTCAACGCCGCGACGCCGGCCGAGACCCGCTGGTTCGGCCAGGAGACCTTCGAGAAGGCGCAAGCGTCCAAGGGCCTTGACGACCCCGACTATCTGAAGGCCAGGGCCGACGCCAAGCGGCTGGCCGGGCCGGAGGGCATCGACAGGATCCTGAAGGAGACCGGCGCGGTCGCCCTCGTCGCCCCGACCACCGGCCCCGCCTGGACCATCGACCCGGTCAACGGCGACCACTACGGCGGCTCGGCCACCACCCTGCCCGCCGTCGCCGGCTATCCGCACCTGACCGTGCCCATGGGCCAGGTCGAGGGCCTGCCCGTCGGCCTGTCGTTCATCGGCCCGGCCTGGAGCGAGGCGCGCCTGCTGAGCCTGGGCTACGCCTACGAGCAGGCGACGCTGCGGCGGAAGGCTCCGGAGATGCGAGAGACGGTGGGGCCTTAGGCTTGATCCCTCTCTCTTTGAGAGAGGGAGGGGCCCATGGCGAAGCCATGGGAGGGTGAGAGGTTAC
>NZ_QHJY01000171.1 GCF_003185805.1 Caulobacter sp. D5 | reverse complement strand
CGGCGTGATCGACGAGATCGCCTTCCAGACCAACCTCCTGGCGCTCAACGCCGGGGTGGAGGCCGCCCGGGCGGGCGAAGCGGGACGTGGTTTCGCTGTCGTCGCCCAGGAAGTCCGCGCGCTCGCCCAGCGCTCGGCCGAGGCCGCCAAGGAGATCAAGACCCTGATCTCGTCGTCGACCCAGCAGGTCTCTGCCGGGGTGAGCCTGGTCGGCCAGACCGGGGAAGCCCTGCAGCGGATCGTGGTGAAGGTCGGCGAGATCGACGCCCTGGTCACCGAGATCGCCGCCTCGGCGGCCGAGCAGGCGACCGGCCTCAACGAAGTGAACACCGCCGTCAACCAGATGGATCAGGTGACCCAACAGAACGCCGCCATGGTCGAGGAATCGACCGCCGCGACGCACTCGCTGAAGGGCGAGACCGCGGAGCTGGTGCGCCTGATCGGTCGCTTCCGGGTGGGTGAAGGTTCTGCCCAACGCTTTGAACGCCCGCGCGAAGCCGACGCTCATGTCGACTCGCCGGCCCGCAACCCCGTCGCCGAGCAACGCGCCCGGCTCGGCGCCTTCGCCCGGCCTGGCCGTGGTGGAGCCGCCGCAGCGGCCGCCCCGGTCAGCGACGGCTGGGAGGAGTTTTGATGACTGTCCTTTCGCTGCCCGAGACGCTTGATCTGAAGGCGTCGGGCCCCCTCAAGGCGGCGTTCCTGGAACGCCGCGGCGAGGCGGTCGAGGTCGAGGCCGGCAACGTCCGGCGCCTCGGCGGCCTGTGCCTGCAGGTGCTGCTCGCGGCCAAGACCGCCTGGGCGGCGGACGGAAAGTCCTTCTCTATCCGGGCCCCTTCGGAGGCCTTTGTCGAAACCACCCGTCTGTTCGGCGCCGAAGGGGCGCTTCTCTCGGCGGATATCCATGGAGTTCAATCGTGACGCGGACGGTCCTCACGGTCGATGATTCCCGGACGATGCGGGACATGCTTCGCATGGCCCTCGCCGGCGCCGGGTTCAACGTCGTCGAAGCTGTCGACGGCGAGCACGGGCTGGAAGTTCTTTCGGCCCATCGCCCCGACGTAATCATCACCGACATCAACATGCCCAAGCTCGACGGCTTCGGCTTCATCGAGGCGGTGCGGGTCGACGACGACTATCGCGCCATCCCGATCCTGGTGCTCACCACCGAAAGCGACCCCGCCAAGAAGGACCGCGCGCGCCGCGCCGGCGCCACGGGCTGGATCGTCAAGCCGTTCAACCCCGAGAAGCTGGTCGACGCCATCCGCCGCGTCGCGGCCTGACGTCTCTCTTCTTTTCGTCTCGGGTACTGAAGACTCTCTCGTTTTAGGAACGTTGGAATGGACGAGTTAGAGGCCATCAAGGTCACCTTCTTCCAGGAATGCGAGGAACTGCTCGCCGACCTCGAAGGCGGGCTCCTGGCCATGCAGGACGGCAACGACGATGGCGACACCGTCAACGCCGTGTTCCGCGCCGTCCACTCGATCAAGGGGGGCGCCGGCGCCTTCGGCCTCGAGCCGTTGGTCCGCTTCGCCCACGTGTTCGAGACCCTGCTCGACGCCGTACGCTCCAACGAGGTGCCTGCGACCCCGGACCTGGTGGTGACTCTGCTGCGCGCCTCGGACGTGCTGGCCGACCATGTCAGCTCGGCCCGCGGGCTGGGCGACGTCGACGAGGCGGTCTCCGCCTCGATGGCCGCCGAGCTGAAGGCCTGCACCGACCCGAACGCCGCGCCGGCTCCCGCCGCCGCGCCGGTCGAGGCCGCTGCGCCGGTCGTCGAGGCTTCGGTCGCCGTTCCGGCCGCCGAAGCGCTGATCGGGGCCGACGACGCCCTGGACGATGACGACCTCGGCTTCGACTTCCAGCCGATGACGATCACCATCGACGAGCAGGCGGCCGACGTCGCCGCCGCCGCGGGCAACGTCTGGACGGTGTCGATCCGTCCGAAGTCGGACCTCTACCGCAAGGCCAACGAGACCGCCCTGCTGCTGCGCGAACTGGCGCGCCTGGGCCCGATCGAGGCCACGCTGGACGCCAGCGCCATCCCGCCGCTGGAGCTCCTGGACGCCGAGGCCGCCTATGCGACCTGGACCGTCCGCCTGGAGACCGACGAAGACGAGAACGCCATCCGCGAAGTCTTCGAATTCGTCGACGGCGACTGCGACCTGGAAATCACCCGCGGCGAAGCCGTGGCGACCGACGACGCCCTGGCCGCCCTGCTGGCCGGTTCGGCTCCGGCCCCCGCGCCGAC
>NZ_QHJY01000170.1 GCF_003185805.1 Caulobacter sp. D5 | reverse complement strand
CGACGGCCTTCCTCGGCTATATCTACATCGCCACCGCCGGCGAGGTGGACCGCCGCGCCGACGCCGAGATCACCCGCGAGATGGAGAGCCTGGAGGCGGCCTATCGCCAGGGCGGGGTCAACGCCCTGAACCAGACCCTGGTCGAGCGGGCCATCGGCGAGCGGCCGTTCCTCTATTACCTGGCCGACAAGGAAGGCGAGCGGATCACCGGCTCGATCGAGGAGTCGCCGATCGACGACTTTACGGGCGCGGGGCCGACTTGGCGCACCTTCACCCTGACCGAGACCGACCTCGACGGCGCCACGGTACGGCGCTCGGCGCGGGGGGTGCAGGAGCGATTGAGCGGCGGCGAGATCCTGTTCGTCGGGGCCGACGTCGCCGAGTCCCAGGGCTATGTGATGAAGATCGTCCGGGCCCTGTGGGGGGCCGGGGCGCTGGTCATCATCCTGGGCCTGGCCGGCGGGGTGCTGATCAGCCGCAACGTCAGCCGCAGCATGCAGGGCCTGGTGGACGTCGTGAACGCCGTGCGTTCGGGCGATCTGCACGCCCGCGCCAGGCTGCGCGGCACCCGCGACGAATATGACGAGCTGGCCGAGGGCCTGAACGACATGCTCGACCGCATTGAGCGGCTGATGGGCGGCCTGCGCCACGCCGGCGACGCCATCGCCCACGACCTGCGCAGTCCCCTGACCCGCCTGCGCGCCCGCATGGAGGTGGCCCTGATCGACGCCGAGAACGGCAAGGGCGATCCGGTGGCGGCGCTGGAAACGGCGCTGATGGACGCCGACGGGGTGCTGAAGACCTTCAACGCCGTGCTGGCCATCGCCCGCCTGCAGGCCGCCGGCCAGGCGCCGGACCAGAAGCCCTTCGACGCCAGCGAGCTGGCGACCGACATGTCCGAGCTCTACGAGCTGTCGTGCGAGGACAAGGGCCTGGACTTCAAGTCCGAGGTGACGCCGGCCCTGTCCCTGCGCGGCAATCGCGAGTTCATCGCCCAGGCCCTGGCCAACCTGCTCGACAACGCCATCAAGTACACGCCCGAGGGCGGGGCGATCATGATGCGCCTGCGCCGGCGCTCGTCGGGCGAGCTGGAGTTTTCGGTCACCGACACCGGCCCCGGCGTGCCCGAGGCCGACCGCGCCCGCGTCGTCCAGCGCTTCGTGCGCCTTGAGAACAGCCGCAGCGAGCCGGGCGCGGGCCTTGGCCTGTCGCTGGTGCAGGCGGTGGCCGCCTCGCACGGCGGGCGGCTGGAGCTGGCCGAAGGGCCGGGCGAATACAACGGCATGGGCCCCGGCCTGCGGGTGGCCCTGGTGCTGCCGCGGGTGGAGTAGGGGGCGACTAGGCGGCCGCCTCGCAGGCCGCCAGCGCTTCGGCGGCGAGCTGGTCGATATAGGGCTCGTCGGACGGCTCGGCCCAGACCTTCAGATCCGCGATCAGCGAGGGATGGGCGCAGAGCGTGGCCGCCTCGAACAGCGGCAGGGCTGCGGCCCCGCCGGCCAGCGCTTCCCGCACCAAGGGCAGGGCGAGGCCCGGATCGCGTTGCGCCAGACCCAGCATCGCCTCGGCCCGGACGACGTCGTCGTCGTCATGCCGGGCAGCCTGCAACAGCGCCTCGCGCACGGCGGGGGTGTCGATCTCCGCCTGAGCCAGCAGGAAGACCGCCCAGTCGCGGTTCGACGCGTCGGCGTCGCCCGTCAGATCGACGACCCGGCGCAGGTTTTCCTCCGCCGTCGCATCGCCCAGGAGCGGGGCGGTCTCGGCGATGACCGCCTTCAGGAAATCGGACGCGGGTTCGTAGGCTTCACGCATGGGCCGATCGTGGCCGAGCAGCGCCCGCTGGGCAAGCCGACGCCGAAGCGCGTTCGTCCCAGGCGTCGCCCGATATGTTCAAGCCCGCTCCCGGGGCGTGGGCCACTGTGCGCCTCGTTCGGGAAGGCGACGACGCGCCGTCCCGACTGTTCGATGCAGAGGGGCGACCGATGACCAATCCTTCCACCGACGACGGCGCCTCCCGCCGCGACGTGCTGACCGCGGGCCTTGGCCTGGCGGCCTTCGCGTTCGCGCCGCCCTTCGCCGCGGCCACGGCCGCGCCTCTTTCCTCCCATGGAGCCATGACCATGAGCAGCGGTTACGTCACGACCAAGGACGGCGTGCAGATCTACTACAAGGACTGGGGTCCCAAGACCGCCCAGCCGATCGTGTTCCACCACGGCTGGCCGCTGAGCGCCGACGACTGGGACAACCAGATGATGTTCTTCTACGCCAAGGGCTACCGGGTGATCGCCCACGATCGCCGGGGCCATGGCCGCTCGACCCAGACCGACGACGGCAACGAGATGGACACCTACGCCGCCGACGTCGCGGCCCTGACCGACCACCTCGACCTGAAGAACGCCATCCACGTCGGCCACTCGACCGGCGGCGGCGAGGTGATCCACTACGTCGCCCGCGCCAAGCCGGGCCGCGTGGCCAAGGCCGTGCTGATCGGCGCGGTGCCGCCGATCATGGTCAAGAGCGACAAGAACCCGGGCGGCCTGCCGCTGGAGGTGTTCGACGGCTTCCGCGCCGCCACCGCCGCCAACCGCGCCCAGTTCTTCTTCGACGTGCCGGCCGGCCCGTTCTACGGCTACAACCGTCCGGGCGCGAAGGTCGACCAGGGCGTGATCTGGAACTGGTGGCGCCAGGGCATGGCTGGTGGGATCAAGGCCCACTACGACTGCATCAAGGCCTTCTCCGAGACCGACTTCACCGAAGACCTCAAGAAGGTCGACGTGCCGGTGCTGGTGATGCACGGCGACGACGACCAGATCGTGCCCTACGCCGACAGCGCCCCGCTTTCGGCCAAGCTGCTCAAGAAGGGCGAGCTGAAGACCTACAAGGGCCTGCCGCACGGCCTGTGCACGACCCACCCGGAGATCGTGAACCCCGACCTGCTGGCCTTCTTCAAGGCGTGACGAAAAAGGGGCGGCCGCAACGTGCGGTCGCCCTTTCCACGGTCAAGGCCACGCTCTAGCGTCGGTTTCGCAAATCAGCGAGGCGACCGGATGCGTGGACTGACGATTTCGACCCTGGCGGTCGCCCTGACGCTCAGTGGGGCCTTCAGCGCGGGCCTCGCCCAGGCGGCCGAGACCAAGGTCGTCACCGCCGCGCGGCTGCTCGACGTCGCCACCGGGCGCTATGTCGATAATCCGGTGGTGCTGGTGGTCGGCGGCCGGATCACCGCCGTCGGCAAGGCCGGCGAGGTGGCCATCCCGCAAGGCGCCGAGACCGTCGACCTGCCGGGCGCGACCCTGCTGCCGGGCCTGATCGACATGCACGTGCACCTGGACGCCACGCCGGTCTACGGCGGCTACAATTCCCTGCAGTTCAGCGACGCCTTCTGGAGCGTGACCCAGACCGCCAACGCCAAGGCCACGCTGAACGCCGGCTTCACCACCGTGCGCAACGTCGGCGCCGACCGCTTCAACGACGTGGGCCTGCGCGAGGCGATCGACGAGGGCATCGTGCCCGGGCCGCGCGTGGTGACGGCCACCTACGCCATCGGGGCCACCGGCGGGCACTGCGACAGCACCTTCTTCCCGCCCTCGATGGACCAGAAGGCCCCCTACAACATCGACAGCCCCGACCAGGCCCGCAAGGCGGTGCGGACCCTGAAGAAGTACGGCGCCCAGGTGATCAAGATCTGCGCCACCGGCGGGGTGTTCTCGCACGGCGACGAGCCGGGCCAGCAGCAACTGACCCTGGCCGAGATGACCGCCGTGGCCGACGAGGCCCACATGGCCGGCCTGAAGGTCGCCGCCCACGCCCACGGCGCGGCCGGCATCAAGGACGCCATCCGCGCCGGCATCGACACCATCGAGCACGCCAGCCTGGTCGACGACGAGGGGATCAAGCTGGCCGTCCAGAAGGGCGCCTGGTTCTCGATGGACATCTACAACACCGACTACACCCAGGCTGAAGGCGCCAAGAACGGCGTGCTGGAGGACAATCTGCGCAAGGACCGCGACATCGCCGAGGTCCAGCGCGAGAACTTCCGCAAGGCGCTGAAGGCCGGGGTGAAGATGATCTACGGCACCGACGCCGGGGTCTATCCGCACGGCGACAACGCCCGGCAGTTCGCCGTCATGGTCCGCTATGGCGCCACGCCCCTGCAGGCGATCCAGGCCGCCACGGTCAACGCCGCCCAGGCCCTGGGCCGCGAGAAGGACGTCGGCCAGGCCACCCCCGGCCACTATGCCGACCTGATGGCCGTCTCCGGCGATCCGCTGGCCGACGTCACCGTGCTGGAGCATCCGGTGTTCGTGATGAAGGGCGGCCAGGTGGTGCGGAAGTAGACGCCGGGCCCGGCCCACTTTTCCCGCAGCAGGGGCTGTTGCGGAAAAAGTGTCATCAACCTGTGAAATAGACGCGGCGCTGAAAACAAACGGCGCTGGGGGCACGAGTCTCGTGGCGGCGCCGTCACGGGGGATGCCTAGATGCTGCAACGGTCCGCTAGCGCGATCGCGATCGCCGCCTGTCTCATGCTCGCCGCCCAGGCGCATGCGGCCGAGGTTCCGGCGGCGGACACCGCCACTGCCGACGCCTCCGCCGACGGTGGCGAGGTCGAGGGCGTCATCGTCGTCGGCGCCGGCCAGACCCGCTCGGTCACCACCCTGACCCCGGCCAGCCTCGAAGTCCTGCCGCCCGGCACCAGCGTGCAGAAGGCCCTGAACTTCCTGCCCGGCGTCAGCGCCCAGTCGATCGACGCCCTGGGCGTCAACGAGCAGTCGCTGACCCTGCAGGTGCGCGGCTTCAACACCACCCACCTGGGCTACACCCTGGACGGCATGCCGCTCGGCGACGGCGCCTACAACAACTACAACGGCCTGACGATCAGCCGGGCGCTGATCTCCGAGAACCTCGGCCGCGCCGACCTGGCGACCGGCATCGCCGGCCTCTCGACCCCCTCGACCAGCAACCTCGGCGGCGCGCTGATCTACGTGTCCAGCGACCCGAAGAAGCAGATGGGCCTGTCGGTCAGCCAGAGCTTCGGCAGCGAGGACACCGCCCGCACCTTCATCCGCTTCGACACCGGCGAGCACAACGGCTGGTCGGCCTATGTCTCGGGCCAGTACAGCGAGCAGGACCTGTTCGTGAACCAGGCCGCCTACAACACCTCCACCGGCAAGCAGTTCAACGGCAAGCTCACCTACCAGGGCGAGCGCGGCCAGCTGACGGCCTTCGCCGACATCTCGCGCACCAACCAGGCCGACGACGCCTATCTGTCGAAGGACATGCAGAGCCGCCTGGGCTGGGACTGGGCCGGCTACGCGCCCAACTGGGACGCCTATGTCTCCCGCGCGGCCTGCTCGGTGGCCTCGCTGGCCTCCAAGTGCGTGACCTCGACCTCGCCCGAGAAGCTGTCGGACGTGACCTTCACCAACGGCCAGATCCTGCGCGACGACAACCTGTTCTACATCGCCGGCGACTTCGACATCACCTCGAGCCTCAAGGCCCACGCGCAGGTCTACAAGCACGAGAACAAGGGCGCCGGGAACAACTTCATCACCGGCCTGTCGAACCAGGGCACGACCTCGACGGCCGACGACCTGCCGGTGCAGATCCGCGACACGCGCTACACCATCGACCGTGACGGCGTGGTGGCGAACCTCGCCTGGACCTACGGCTTCAACCACCTGCAGGCCGGCCTCTGGCTTGAGCAGAACACCAGCAGCGCCGCGCGCTACATCTGGACCACCGTCACCGGCCCGATCGACCTGGCGCAGTACCTGAAGGGCCGCCCCGACACCGCCCAGTGGGTGCAGAAGACCGACTGGAACACCCAGCAGTTCTACGTGCAGGACACCATCACCCTGCTGGACGACGCGCTGAGCATCGACTTCGGCTTCAAGAGCACCAACGCCAAGTCGAACGCCACGGCCCTGCCGGGCATCGCCAAGACCGCCGCGGCGGCCTCGACCCAGTTCGCCACCGGCTCGCTGAAGGCCTCGGACAGCTTCCTGCCGGAAGCCGGCGCTCGCTGGCGGATCGCGCCCGGGCACGAGGTGTTCGCCAGCTACGCCGAGAACATGGCCATGTTCCAGGGCGGCTTCAAACTGGGCCCGCAGTCGGTGTCGCAGGCCGTCTGGGACGCCCAGGGCAAGTACCTGAAGCCCGAGACCTCCAAGAGCGTCGACGTCGGCTATCGCTATGTGGGTG
The DNA here is from genome assembly GCF_003185805.1 of Caulobacter sp. D5. Classification (GTDB taxonomy): domain Bacteria; phylum Pseudomonadota; class Alphaproteobacteria; order Caulobacterales; family Caulobacteraceae; genus Caulobacter. The sequence continues at coordinate 12,431 of NZ_QHJY01000170.1, read as the reverse complement.
AGGCGCTGCAGGTCTCGGTGTCGGCCTACGAGGTCGATTTCGACAACCGCCTGCTGCAGTACAATCCCTGCCCGACCAACCAGCAGCAGAACCCCGGCTGCGGCAACTCCTTCCACAACGCCGGCAGCGTCACCAGCAAGGGCGCCGAGATCGGGGTGCTGTGGAAGCCGCTGTCGTGGCTGAACTGGTACAACTCGGCCTCGTACAACGAGTCCACCTACGACGAGGACCTGAACTGGTGCACGACCACCTGCGTGGTCAAGAAGACGGCCGGCAAGCAGCAGGTCGACACGCCCAAGGAGATGTTCTCCAGCGTGGTCAGCTTCAAGCGCGGCGGCTTCTCGGCCTCGCTGCAGGGCAAGTACACCGGCCGCCGCTACTACACCTACACCAACGACCAGAGCTTCGGCGCCTACACCACCTTCGACCTGGGCCTGGGCTATCGCTTCAGCGAGGAAGGCTTCGTGAAGGGCGCGAAGGTGGCGCTGAACATCACCAACCTGACCAACAAGCGCTACGCCTCGAACTTCGACAGCAGCGTGTTCGCGCCGGACGACGCGACGGGCAGCATCGTGGTGTTCCACTCGTCGGCGCCGCGCCAGATCTTCGCGACGATCGGCTTCGACTTCTAAGCCCAGTCGCCTGACGCAGACCTCTCAACGGCGGGCGGCCCGGGGCCGTCCGCCGATCGACCCCCGGGAACATCACGATGCGCCGTTCGATCCTGCTGGCCCTCGCTGCCGCGACCCTCGCCGGCGCCGCTCACGCCCAGTCCCAGACCCATGTGGTCAAGCACTGGAGCGAGGCGGCCGGCGACGAGACCGTCGTCTTCGAGGGGCGGACCTTCGTCAATCACGGCCTGGTGGCCGTGGGGCGGCTGGACGCGGCGACGCGGGACTTCAAGGGCGACACCCTGGGCTCGTTCTCGGGCATGGCCCTGCGGTCGTGGCGGCGCCTGCCGGACGGGACCTACGAGGGCGATCTGCTGACCCTGCCTGACCGCGGTCCCAACAGCGTCGGCTCGGTGGCCGGCACGCTCGACTACGCCAACCGCCTGCACGCCCATCGCATCACCCTGGCCGACGGCAAGCTGACGATCACGCCCACGGGCGGCTTCCTGCTGAAGGACCAGACCGGCCAGCCGTTCACCGGCAAGGACCCGGGTTCCAACGTGCTGACCCGCAAGGACATCCGCTATCCCTCGCCCGAGGCGGGGGAGGGCGCGGGCAAGATCAGTCTCGACTCCGAGGCCGTGGCCTACCTGCCGGACGGGTCGTTCTACGTCTCCGACGAGTACGCGGCGGGGATCTATCTGTTCGACGCTTCGGGCCGCCAGACCGGCGCGATCCAGGCCCCGCCGGCCCTGCTGCCGACGCGCGACGGCCAGACGGACTTCACCGCCGAGAGCGCCCCCGCCACGGGCCGGCGCAACAACCAGGGCCTGGAGGCCCTGGCGGTCAGCCCCGACGGCAAGCGCCTGATCGCCATCCTGCAGAGCGCCACGATGCAGGACAGCGCCGGGGCCAGCGCCGCCGCGCGCAACAACACCCGCGTCCTGGTCTACGACATCGGCAAGACCCGCACGCCCGCCGCGCCGATCGGCCACTACGTGCTGCAGCTGCCGACGGTGCGCGAGGCCGGCGACGGCCAGCCCGCCAACGTCACCGCCGCCCAGTCGGAGATGGCGGCCCTGAACGACCACCAGTTCCTGGTGCTGTCGCGCGACGCCAACGGCCGGGGCAAGGGCTCGACCAAGGCGCCGGTGTTCAAGAGCGTGCTGCTGGTCGACACCGACGGCGCGACCAATCTCGCCGGAACGCCCTACGAGCAGGCCGCGACGTCGCTGGCCAAGGACGGGGCGCTGGTCGCCGGCCTGACGCCGGTCCGGCAGGCCGAGCTGGTCAACCTGCTCAACCCCGTCCAGCTGGCGAAGTTCGGCATGAACCTGTCGACCGCGCCGTCCGACCGCTTCAGCCTGTCGGAGAAGTGGGAGGCCATGGCTCTGGCCCCGGCGCTCGACCCGGCCGCGCCGAACGACGTCTTCCTGCTGGTCGGCAACGACAACGACTTCGCCACCGCCGACGGTCACGTCAACGGCCAGACCTTCGACGCCGGCCTGACCAACGACAAGGGCGCCGGCGCGGGCGACAACGACAGCGTCATCCTGGTCTATCGCCTGACCCTGCCGGCGGGCGCCTCGGGACGGAACTGACGGGCAGGAACGATCGCCGATATCCCAGTCAGGCTCGATTTTTCGTTCACCTGAGCCGTTCGTACGCCTATTGCTGCCCCTTCCTGAGAGTTCCGGGGGCTTCATGTTCGATACGCGTTTCCGTCGCCGCACCGCGGCCCTGGCTTCGACCGCCGTCCTGGCGGCCCTGATCGGCGGTGCGTCCGCCGCCATGGCCGGCGAGGCCTATCGCACGCCGCCGGCGCCGATCGCCCAGATCCTCGACGCCGCCCCGACGCCGGGCGTGACCCTGAGCCCCGAGCGCAAGACCCTGGCCATCCTGGGCCGCGAGAACCTGCCGCCGATCCGGGCCGTGGCCGATCCGATCCTGCGCCTGGGCGGCTATCGCCTGAACCCGCGCACCAACGGCCCGATCGAGGCCCGCACCACCTGGATGAACAGCCTGTCGTTCGAGGACGTGAAGACCGGCGCGGTGCGCAAGGTCGCCCTGCCGGACGGCGCGCGCTTCATCGAGACCCGCTGGTCGACCGATGGCCAGCACCTGGCCTTCGTGATGGAGGCCCCCACGGGCCTGGAGCTGTGGGTCGCCGACCTGAAGACCGCCACGGCGCGCAGGCTGACCGGCCCGGTGCTGAACGCCGCCTTCGGGGCCGGCTACGACTGGCTGCCCGACGACAGCGGCTTCCTGGTCCGCCAGATCCCGGCCGGTCGCGGCGCGGCTCCGGCCGAACCGGCGGCGCCGGAGGGCCCGATCGTGCAGCAGGCCGCCGGCCGCACCGCCGCCATCCGCACGTATCAGGACCTGCTGGCCGACGCCCATGACGAGGCGCTGTTCGACCACTACTTCACCAGCCAGCTGACCCGCGTGGCCCTGGCCGACGGCGCGGCGACGCCGGTGGGCGCGCCCGGCGTGATCAACGGCTTCTCCACCTCGCCCGACGGCCGCTACCTGCTCGTCACTCGCCTGAAGCGCCCCTACAGCTACCTGGTGCCGGCCGGCCGTTTCCCGACCGAAATCCAGGTGCTGGACGCGGCCGATGGCAAGCTGGTCAAGACCCTGGCCGACCGCCCGCTGGCCGACAACCTGTCGTCGGCCTTCGACGCGGTGGTCGCCGGCCCGCGCAACGCCGAATGGCGCGCCGACGCGCCGGCCACCCTGGTCTGGGCCGAGGCTCAGGACGGCGGCGATCCGAAGAAGAAGGTCGAGATCCACGACCGCGTGCTGATGCAGGCCGCGCCGTTCGACGCCGCCCCGGCCACCCTGATCGACCTTGATCTGCGCTACGCCGGCATCGACTGGGGCCGTGGCGACTTCGCCCTGGTCACCAGCCGCTGGTTCGACAACCGCAAGGAAAAGCGCCTGGCGGTCGATCCTTCCAAGCCCGGCGCCGGCCGCCTGCTGCTGGAGCGCAACTACCAGGACCGCTACGGCGATCCGGGCGATGCGGTCAGCCGCCGCAACGCCCAGGGCGAGGCGGTGCTGCACTTCACGCCGGACGGCAAGGGCGTGTTCGTCACCGGCGCCGGGGCCACGGCCAAGGGCGAGTATCCGTTCGTCGGCGTCATGAACCTGGCCGACGGCAAGACCGCGCGCCTCTGGCAGGCCAAGGCCCCGTACTACGAGGCGCCGGTCGCCCTGGCCGACGAGGCGGGCAAGACCCTGATCACCCGCCGCGAAAGCAAGGACGAGGTTCCCAACTACTTCGTCAAGCCGCTGAAGGGCGGCAACGGCAAGGCCCTGACGGCCTTCGTCGATCGCGCCCCGCAGTTCGCCGGCGTCACCAAGCAGACCATCACCTACAGCCGCCCCGACGGGGTGAAGCTGTCGGGCGATCTCTACCTGCCGGCCGGCTACGACAAGGCCAAGGACGGCCCGCTGCCGATGCTGATGTGGGCCTATCCCGAAGAGTTCACCGACGCCTCGGTGGCCGGCCAGACGGTGGACGCGGGCAACCGCTTCACCCGTCCGGGCGGCGCCAGCCACCTGTTCCTGCTGACCCAGGGCTATGCGGTGCTGGACGGTCCGGGCATGCCGATCATCGGCAAGGACGGGGCCGAGCCCAACGACAGCTATGTGGAACAGCTGACAGCCGACGCCAAGGCCGCCGTCGACGCGGTGGTGGCCCTGGGCGTGGCTGACCGCGACCGCATCGCCGTGGGCGGCCACAGCTACGGCGCGTTCATGACCGCCAACCTGCTGGCCCACACCGACCTCTTCCGGGCCGGCATCGCCCGCTCGGGCGCCTACAACCGCACCCTGACGCCGTTCGGCTTCCAGTCCGAGCAGCGCACCTACTGGCAGGCGACCGACACCTATACGAAGATGAGCCCGTTCACCTACGTGAAGCAGATCAACGAGCCGATCCTGCTGATCCACGGCCAGGCGGACGACAATTCCGGCACCTTCCCGATCCAGAGCGAGCGCTTCTACGCCGCGCTGAAGGGGGCGGGGGCCACCGTGCGCTACACCGTGCTGCCCTACGAGGCCCACGGCTATCGCGCCCGGGAGTCGGTGATGCACACCCTGTGGGAGATGACCGACTGGATGGACCGCTACGTCAAGAACGCCCCGCCGCGCGCCGCGGCGCCCGCCGCTGCAAAGTAAGGACCCGCCGCCGGTGATCCGTTTCGACTCCGTCTCCAAGACCTACGCCGCCTCGCGCGGCGCATCTGGTCATGCGGCCCTGCGCGAGGCCTCGCTCGAGGTCGCCCAGGGCGAGGTGTTCGGGGTCATCGGCGCCTCGGGGGCCGGCAAGTCGACCCTGATCCGCCTGATCAACGGCCTGGAGCTGCCCACGGGCGGCAAGGTCGTGGTCGACGGCGACGACGTGGCCGCGCTGGACGTCGCCGGCCTGCGGGCCCTGCGCCGGCGGGTCGGGATGATCTTCCAGCACTTCAACCTGCTGTCGTCCAAGACCGTCGAGCAGAACGTCGCCTTCCCGCTGAAGCTGGCGGGCTGGGAGCCGGCGCAGATCAAGGCGCGGACGGCCGAGCTGCTGGCGCGGGTGGGGCTGACCGACCACGCGACCAAGTATCCGGCCCAGCTGTCGGGCGGCCAGAAGCAGCGGGTCGGCATCGCCCGCGCCCTGGCGACGGGGCCGAAGATCCTGCTGTGCGACGAGGCCACCAGCGCGCTGGATCCCGAGACCACCGAGCAGATCCTGGCCCTGATCTCCGACCTCAATCGCGAGCTGGGCCTGACCATCGTGCTGATCACCCACGAGATGGACGTGGTGCGCCGCGTCTGCGACCGGGTGGCGGTGCTGGAGGCCGGCCGGGTGGTCGAGGAAGGGCCGGTCGAAGAGGTGTTCCTGCACCCGGCCAGCGGCACGGCCCGCCGCTTCGTCGGCGAGGCGGAGGAGGCCTCCGAGGTCGCCCTGCCGGCCGGGGTGCTGGTGCGGCTGACCTTCAAGGGCGAGGCCACCTACAAGCCGGTGCTGGGCGCGGTGGCCCGCGAGACCGGCGTCGACTACTCGATCCTCGGCGGCCGCATCCACAAGCTGCGCGACGCCCCCTACGGCCAGCTGACCCTGGCTTTGACCGGCGGCGACATCGAGGCCGCCATCGCCCGCTTCGAGGCCGCCGGCGTGCGTGTGGATCGCCTGGAGGACGCCCGATGAGCCTGTTCGCCAACATCGACTGGAGCGACATCGGCTTCGCCACGCTCGACACCCTGACCATGCTCGGCGGCTCGATGGCCCTGACCGTGATCCTGGGCCTGCCGCTGGGCGTGATCCTGTTCCTGACCGGCAAGGGCCAGATGCTGGAGAACAGGGCCGCCCATACGGTGCTGGGCCTGCTGGTCAACATCCTGCGCTCGGTGCCGTTCGTGATCCTGCTGATTGTGATGATCCCGCTGACGGTGCTGCTGGTCGGCACCTCGCTGGGCGTCGCCGGGGCCATCCCGCCGCTGGTGGTGGGCGCCGCGCCGTTCTACGCCCGCCTGGTCGAGACCGCCCTGCGCGAGGTCGACAAGGGCGTGGTCGAGGCCAGCTTCGCGCTTGGCGGTTCGCGCCGGCAGGTGGTGCTGGGCGCGCTGCTTCCGGAAGCCATGCCCGGGATCATCGCCGGGGCGACGGTGACGGCCATCGCGCTGGTCTCCTACACCGCCATGGCTGGCGTGGTCGGGGCCGGGGGCCTCGGCGATCTGGCCATCCGCTTCGGCTACCAGCGCTTCCAGACCGACGTCATGGTGGTGACCGTGGTGGTGCTGCTGATCCTGGTGCAGGTGCTGCAGATGGTCGGCGACGCGGTGGTGCGGCGGGTCTCGCACCGGTGAGCCAGCTTGCGATCAGGCCCGCTGTCGAAGACGACATCCCGGCCCTGGTCGCGCTGAACGCCGTGGTCCAGGCCCTGCACGCGGCGCTGTCGCCCGAGGTCTTCAAGCCGAAGGTGGATCCGGTGGAACTGGCCGCCTTCCTGCGCGGGCTGCTCGATCAGCCGAGCAATCGCCTGCGGGTGGCGGCGGTCGATGGCGCTGCGGTCGGCTATGCCTGGGCCGAGGTCCAGGACCGACCCGAGACGCCGTTCGCCCTGGCCCGCCGACGACTCTACCTGCATCACCTGTCGGTGGACCCGGCGGTTCGCCGCCAGGGCGTCGCCTCGGCCCTGCTGGGGTCGCTGGAGGACGAGGCCCGCGCGGCGGGGCTGGCCAGCGTGGTGCTTGACGCCTGGGCCGACAACGCGGCCGCCCAGGCTTTCTTCGCCGCCGCCGGCTACGGGCCGCTGAACATCACGCGGGCCAAGCGGCTGGGGTGATTGCGGCGGCCGTTCCGGGCGCCTAAAACCCCCGACATGAGCGACGATATCATCCTTCCCGCCCCGCCGCCCGAGCACTGGGACGAGGCCCTCGCGCAAACCCTGCCGGGCAAGACCATCCTGGTGGGCCTGACCTTCCTCGACGCCGACGGCGAGATCGAAGCGGTCGAGCAGTTCCACGGCGTCATCCTGTCGGCCGAGGCCGACGAGGGCATTCTGGTCGACCTGCTGGGCGAGGAGGACGACGGCGACACCTATCTGCTGCCGCCCCAGACCTCGAACATCCAGGCCGCCCAGCCGGGCACCTACACCCTGGCCAATGGCGAGGTGCTGGAGAACCCCGACTTCGTGTCGAACTGGACGATCCAGGGACCCGAGGATCCGGCCAACGAGGCTTAGGAGCGATCGTGGACGCCAGCCAGTTCAACATCCGGGATGCGCTCGGGCGCTGGCTATGTCCCGCCTGCGGCTATCCGGACTATGCCGGCGACCCCGCCTATGATCGGCGAGGCGGCCTGGCCGGCGTCACGATCTGTCCGTGCTGCCTCTGGGAGCCCGGCTTCGACGACGATCCGGCGGCGTCCGAGCGTGCGGGGGCGACGATCCTGGAATCGCTTCGGCGGTATCGTTCGGGCTGGGGGGCGGCGGCGCCTTGGGCGGGGCGGGCCGGCGAGGCGCCCGAAGGCTGGGATGGAGCGCTGCAGCTGCGTCGGCTGTTCGAGGTCGCGCCGCACGTTCGCTAGAGGCCGAGCCGCCGCCTCTCTTCCCCGCCTCAGGAAAACTGATTCCGCCCCGGCGGCGTTTTCGCGCAATACCCATCCGGAATTATCGACTTACCGGAGCCGTTCATGGTCGCCCGCCGCGCCGCCCTCCTCAGCCTCGCCGCCTTCGCCCTGCTGGCCGCCTGCAGCCGCCAGCCCGCGCCGTCGGCCGCCGACACCCTGGTGGTCGGCGCCACCGCCGTGCCGCACGCCGAGGTGCTGGAGTTCATCAAGCCGAAGCTGGCGGCCGAAGGCCTGAAGATCGACGTCAAGGTGTTCAACGACTACGTCCAGCCCAACACCCAGCTGGCCGAGAAGCATCTGGACGTGAACTACTTCCAGACCGGTCCCTATCTCGACACCGTCAACGCCGACCACGGCTGGGGCCTGGTGAAGGTGGCCGGCGTGCACATCGAGCCGCTGGGCGCCTATTCCTCGAAGATCAAGGCCATCGCCGACCTGCCGGCCGGCGCTGTCGTGGCCATCCCCAACGAGCCCAGCAACGGCGGCCGCGCCCTGCTGCTGCTGGCCCGCAACGGCCTGATCACCCTGAAGGATCTCAAGAATCCGGTCTCGACCCTGAAGGACATCACCGCCAACCCCAAGAACCTGAAGTTCAAGGAGCTGGAATCGGCGACCCTGCCGCGGGTGCTGAACCAGGTGGATCTCGCGGTGATCAACACCAACTACGCGCTGGACGCCAAGCTCGACCCGTCCAAGGACGCCCTGCTGATCGAGGACAAGACCAGCCCCTATGTGAACTTCCTGGTCGCCCGCCCGGACAACGCCAGCGACCCGCGCGTGCAGAAGCTGGCCAAGGCCCTGACCTCGCCCGAGGTGAAGGCGTTCCTGGCGGAGAAATACAAGGGCGCGGTGGTTCCGGCGTTCTGATCGGAGAGGCGTCTCTCGCTTCTTCTTTCCTGCTTCCCTGGGCCTTGTGCCCAGGGCCCATAGGTCAGCCCGCGAGGCGGTGCAGGACGGGGAGCGTCGGCCAACGCCTCGCAAGCTGAACGCTGGATCCTGGGCGCAAGGCCCAGGAAGGCGATCTTGGGTTGGAAAGGGCGTGGTTCACGCTCGACGCCTCCAACCCGCTCTCGACAACTCCAGATTGCTAAGCTCTAATCCTTCCCTCGCAAGGGGGCGCGATGGTCAGCGGCAAGTCCTTGAAGGTGTCGGAGGCCCCGCCGCGTGCGCCCAAGGCGCCGGCCAAAACGGCGCCTGTCCACCAGACCGGCCATCGCGAGCGCCTGCGGGAGCGGGCCAGGGCCGCGGGCCTGGCCGCGCTGCCTGACTACGAACTGCTCGAGCTCTACCTCTTCCGCAGCCTGCCGCGCGGCGACGTCAAGCCGCTGGCGAAAGCGCTGCTGGCCCGGTTCGGCTCGTTCGCCGGGGTGCTGGGCGCCAGCGTCGAGGAGCTGAAGACCGTCTCCGGCGTGGGCGAGACCGCCGCCGTCGAGCTGAAGATCCTGCACGAGGCGACCTTGCGCGCCGGCCGCGAGACCATCGCCAAGCGGCCGGTGATCTCGTCGTGGACGGCGCTGCTGGGCTATGTCCGCGTGGCCCTGGCCAACGAGTCCCGCGAGCAGTTCCGGGTGCTGTTCCTCGACAAGAGAAACCAGCTGATCGCCGACGAGGTGATGAACCACGGCACGGTCGACCACGCCCCGGTCTATCCGCGGGAGGTGATGCGCCGAGCGCTGGAGCTGGCCAGCTCCAACATCATCCTGCTGCACAACCACCCCAGCGGCGACCCCACGCCCTCGCGGCCGGACATCGAAATGACCAAGCAGATTATCACCGCCGGCAAGGCGCTGAGCATCGTCGTCCACGACCACCTGGTGGTCGGCCGCGACGGGGTGGCCAGCTTCAAGGCGCTGGGGCTGATCTGACGCTCACTCGCGAAAAGTGGGCGCGAAGAAAATCTAATATCCTTGACGCCGGGCGCGGCGCCCCCGAGCTTGACCGGACCAGCTGTTCCGGAGTGTCCCATGCGTCGCCTGCTGTCAGTCCTGCTCGCCTCGACCGCCCTGCTCGGGGCCTCGGCCAACGCCGCAGACGCGCCCGCCGCGAAGAGCGAAGTCTCCAAGGCCGATCGGGCCCTGCACGAGCGCATCCTGACGCTGGACACCCACCTCGACACGCCCGAGCACTTCTCGCGCCCCGGCTGGAGCATGACCGACCGTCACACGGTGGGGCAGGACTTCACCCAGGTGGACCTGCCGCGGATGAACGACGGGGGCCTGGATGGCGGGTTCTTCGTCATCTACACCGGCCAGGGCGACCTGACGGCCGAAGGCTATCGCTACGCCCGCGACTTCGCCCTGACCCGGGCCACCGAGATCCGCGAGATGGTGGCGGCCCATTCCGACAAGTTCGAGCTGGCCTACACGCCCGAAGACGCCGTGCGCATCAACAAGGCCGGCAAGAAGTTCGTCTTCCAGAGCATCGAGAACAGCTGGCCGATCGGCGAAGACCTGACCCTGCTGCAGACCTTCTACAGGACCGGCGTGCGCATGGCCGGGCCGGTGCACTTCCGCAACAACCAGTTCGCCGACAGCTCGACCGATCCCAAGGGCAAGATCTGGAACGGCTTCTCGCCGCTGGGCCTGCGCTGGATCGCCGAGGCCAACCGCCTGGGAATCCTGATCGACGTCAGCCACGCCTCCGACGACGTGGTCGACCAGGCCGTGGCCCAGTCGAAGGTTCCGATCATCGCCTCGCACTCGGGCGCCAAGGCCGTCTTCGACCACCCGCGAAATCTCGACGACGCCCACATCAAGCGCATCGCCGAGAGCGGCGGGGCGATCTGCATCAACTCGGTCTATCTGAAGGCCGCTCCCGCCAGCGCCGAGCGCAAGGCCGCCCTGGAAGCCCTGGGCAAGCCGCCGGCCGACGAGGTCGCCACCCAGGCCGACGTCGTCGCCTACGCCAGGAAGCGCGGCGAGCTGGACAAGAAGTACCCGCCGATCCGCGCCAACTTCGACATCTTCATGGACAGCATGACCCACGTCCTGAAGATCGGCGGCGCCAAGGCCGTCTGCGTCGGCGCCGACTGGGACGGCGGCGGCGGGGTGGAAGGCTTCGAAGACGTGGCCGACCTGCCCAAGATCACCGCGCGGCTGAAGGCGGCGGGGTATTCGGACGCCGACGTCGAGGCGATCTGGAGCGGGAACGTGCTGCGTCTGCTGGGCCAGGCGCAGGCCTATGCGAAGACGGCGGCGAAGTCGGGCTTCAGACCCTCTCCCTGAAGGGAGAGGTGTCGCCGAAGGCGACGGAGAGGGAAGTCGGCGCGGAGGATACTTCCCCCTCCGACCGCTTCGCGGCCACCTCCCCCTTCAGGGGGAGGGTCTCATTGCGCGCCAAACCCGCCACCCCAGCAACACCGCCAGGATCGCGCCGTACACCAGCGGCGGCCGGTGGTCGGCCTTCACCAGCAGGTAGTAGTGGGCGACGCCCAGCGGGACGATCACGTAGATCAGCCAGTGCAGCCGGCTCCACGCCGCGCGGCCCATCCGCAACACCCAGCCGTTGGTCGAGGTCACCGCCAGCGGGATCAGCAGGGCGAACGCCGCCATGCCCAGGGTGATGAACGGCCGCTTGAGGATGTCCTTCACCAACTGGCCGAAATCGAAGAAGAGATCGACGCCGATGTAGCTGGAGAGGTGCAGCGTGACGTAGGCGAAGGCGAACAGGCCGATGGTGCGGCGGAAGCGCACCAGGCGCGGCTTCCTGAGGATCACCGCCGCCGGCGTGATCGCCAGCCCGACCAGTAGCAACCGCAGGCCCCAGACGCCCAGCTGCCGCACCAGGGTCTCGATCGGATTGACCCCCAGGTCGCCGGTGAAGGCGCGGAAGGCCAGCCACGCCAGCGGCGCGGCGCAGGCCAGCCAGACGGCGGCGTAGACGAGGTTGTCGCGGGTGCGGGAGGGGCGCTTCTTACGAGCCCTTCCCCCTTGATGGGGGAAGGGGGCTTTTTCAGCGTCTTTCATCAGTAGAACTTCTTCAGATCCATGCCGCGGTACAGGTCCGCCACCCACTCGCCATAGCCGTTGAAGGCCAGGGTCTCCCGACGTCGGAACTCACCGATCCTGCGCTCGGAGGCCTGCGACCAGCGGGGGTGGTCCACGGCCGGATTGACGTTGGAGTAGAAGCCGTATTCGCGCGGCGCCGACAGGTTCCAGGCGGTCGGCGGCTGGCGCTCGACCAGGCTGATGCGGGTGATCGACTTGATGCTCTTGAAGCCGTACTTCCACGGCACGACCAGCCGCAGCGGCGCGCCGTTCTGGTTGGGCAGTGTCTCGCCATAGAGGCCGACGGCGATCAGGGCCAGGGGATGGGTCGCCTCGTCGATGCGCAGGCCCTCGCGATAGGGCCATTGCAGCACGTCCCAGCGCTGGCCGGTCATTTCCGAGGGCCGCATCAGGGTCTCGAAGGCGACGAACTTGGCCTTCGAGGTCGGCTTGACCGCCGCGATCAGGTCCTTCAGCGGGAAGCCGACCCAGGGGATCACCATCGACCAGCCCTCGACGCAGCGCAGGCGATAGATGCGCTCCTCCAGCTTCTGGCCCTTGATCAGCTCGTCGATGTCGAAGGTGCGCGGGGCCTCGCAGGCGCCGTCGACGCGGACGGTCCAGGGGCGGGTCTTCAGCTTGCCGGCGTTTTCGGCCGGGTCGGACTTGTCGACCCCGAATTCGTAGAAGTTGTTGTAGCTGGTGACGTCG
>NZ_QHJY01000169.1 GCF_003185805.1 Caulobacter sp. D5 | reverse complement strand
AACCCGCGGCGCTCGACGATAAAACACCTGGGTCCCCGCTTTCGCGGGGATTTTACGGAGTGGGTGGGCTTAACCCGCCTTCGCCGCCCGCCTCAGCGCCTGGGGCGGCTGGCCGTAGACGCGGATGAAAGCGCGGCGCATGCGTTCGGAGTCGCCGAAGCCGGATTCCAGCGCGATGTCCTCGACCTGCAGGGGCGCGCTGTCGAGCAGGGCGCGGGCGGCCTCGACGCGCAGGCGCTCGACGGCCTTGGCGGGCGTGGCGCCGGTCTCGGCGGTGAACAGGCGGGCGAAGTTGCGCGGGCTCATGGCGGCGCGCTCGGCCAGCTCCTCGACGGTGAGGGGGCGGGCGAGGTTCTCACGAGCCCAGGCCAGCAGCGGATCGAACCGGCCGCCCTTCATCTCCAGCAGGGCCGAGAACTGCGACTGGCCGCCGGGGCGGCGGTGATAGACGACGAGCTGCTGGGCCGTGCGCTTGGCGATCGCCTCGCCGAGATCCGCGCCGATCATGGCCAGGGCCAGGTCGATGCCGGCGGTGATGCCGGCCGAGCTCCAGATCGGGCCGTCCTGCACCCAGATGCGGTCGGCCTCCAGCCGCACGCCGGGAAAGCGGCGCTGGAAATCCTTGGTGCGGCTCCAGTGGGTGGTGGCGCGCTTGCCTTCCAGCAGGCCGGCGGCGGCCAGGACGTAGGTTCCCGAACAGACGCTGGCCGTGCGGCGGGCGGTGCGGGCGGCCTGCCGCACATAGGCCAGGGTGGTCTCGCAGGTCGCCGGCGCCTTCACCCCGTCGCCGCCGGAGACCAGCAGGGTGTCGAAGGCGGGCGCCTTGTCGAAGGGCAGGGTGTCGAAGGCCGCGCCGGAACTGCTGGCCGTCCAGCCGCCGTCGCGCGAGACCAGGAACAGGCCGTAGGCGCCGGGGTCGAAGCGGGCGGCGATCTCGAAGGCCGAGATCGGGCCGGCGGCGTCCAGAAGCTGGAAGCCGGGATAGACCAGCATGCCGACGGCGCGAGGCATTGATTGACCCTATCTGGCGGAAATCGAGGGATCTCCGTCATTTCCGCCGAACGCTAGCTGGGAGACCCTCGGTCGTCAAATAAGGAGGGCTCTCCATGACCGACCAGATCCGCATCGTCTTCGCCCTGTTCCCGGGCGTGACCCATCTCGACTTCACCGGCCCGCACCAGATCCTGGCGCGGCTGCCGGGCGCCAAGATCACCGTCGGCAGCCTGGAGGGGGGCGAGGTCGAGGCCGACGGCCTGATCTTCGCCCATCTGACGCGGCTCGACCAGATCGAGGCGTGCGACATCCTCTGCATTCCTGGCGGTTTCGGCACGACGCAGGCGATGGGCGACGCGGCGTTCCTCGATCAGATCAAGCGGCTGGCCTGGAGCGCGCGCTACGTCACCAGCGTCTGCACCGGCTCGCTGGTGCTGGCGGCGGCGGGGCTGCTGGAGGGCAAGCGGGCGGCCTGCCACTGGGCCTGGCGCGACCAGCTGGCCCTGTTCGGCGCGATCCCCGACGAGAGCCGCGTGGCCCGCGACGGCCGCTTCGTCACCGGCGGCGGGGTGACGGCGGGCGTCGACTTCGCCCTGACCCTGGTGGCCGAGATCGCCGGCCCCGGCGTGGCCCAGGCCATCCAGCTGGCCGTGGAATACGCGCCGGATCCGCCGTTCCAGTCCGGCCGGCCCGAACTGGCCCCGCCGGAGGTGCTGGCGAGGGTGCGGCGCATCTACGACAACGGCATGGACGAGCGCGTGGCCGCCGCCGTGGCCGCGGCGGCGAAGCTGGGGAAGGGGGCGCTGGAGACGGCCTGAGGGGCCGAAACCTCGTCCTTCGACAAGCTCAGGATGAGGTTTCTATTGCACGGCCTTTGCCATGATCCTCACCCTGAGCTTGTCGAAGGGCGAGGATCACGCAGGCCTCACCCCACCTGCACGCCCGTCATCGAGATCGCCGCGAAGACGTCGTCGGCGAAGAACGACACCGGCTCGCCGGGGCCTTGCGCGCCCAGCACGTAGAGCAGGGGCAGGTAGTGCTCGGCGCTGTTGATCGACAGGTCCGCGTCGGGACCCAGGCCTTCCCAGTCGATCAGCGGCTGGTGGTCGCCCGAGGCGATCAGGGCCTTGGCGGTCTCGTTGAAGCGCGGCGCCCAGTCCGGCGTCTCGCCGGTGCGGAAGTTCACGGCCCGCAGATTGTGGACGATGTCGCCGCTGCCGATGATCAGCACGCCCTCGTCGCGCAGGGCGGCCAGGCGGCGGCCGGCCTCGTAGTGCCAGGCGGCGCTCTGGCCGCGATCCAGGCTGACCTGCACCACCGGCACGTCGGCGTCGGGATACATCGGCCGCAGGACGCTCCAGGCGCCGTGATCGAGGCCGCGGGTCGGATGCTGCACGGTGCGCTGGGGCGACAGCAGCTGCGCGGCGCGGGCGGCCAGGGCCGGATCGCCCGGCGCGCGGTACTGCACGTCGAACAGCGCCTGGGGGAAGCCGCCGAAGTCGTGGATGGTTTCCGGCTGCTCCGAGGCGCTCAGCGCCGTGCCGCCCATGGTCTCCCAGTGGGCGCTGACCATCAGCACGGCCTTGGGGCGGGGGAGGTCGCGGCCCAGCTGCGCCCAGGCGCGGCTCCAGGCGTTGTCCTCGATGGCGTTCATCGGCGAGCCGTGGCCGATGAAGAGGGCGGGCATGCGGGTCATGGCGGCGAAGTCCAATTAGATACTCGTGCAGTTACAGATGGGGGCTCGCGCGTCGGTGGTCAAGCATGGCCCAGCGCGACCTTCCGCCGCTTCCCCCCGGGGCTCGGCTTTGTTAAGGCCACGGGCGTGAGCAGTCCGTCGTCATCCTCGGAGTCGGTCCCCCCGGCCGGCACCGCCCCCAGAGTCGCCCCAGTCGCGTCACCCGTCGTCCACGCCCCCCGTCCGGCCACCCGCGGCGGCGCGCTGGACCTTTTGCGCCTGGTCGCCGCCCTGCTGATCGTGGTCTACCACTTCGGCGCCGAGAGCCCGCTGCGCATCGAGCGCTTCCACCCGGTGTTCGCGCGCGGCTATCTGGCCACGGACTTCTTCCTGATGCTGTCGGGCTACGTGCTGGGCCGCGCCTACGGGCCGTCGGCGATTTCGGGCCGCATCACCCACTTCCAGTTCTGGCTGCGCCGCGCGGCGCGGGTGTGGCCGGGCCACCTGATGGTGCTGGCCGCCATGGCGGGCCTGGTCTTCGCCCTCAACGTCATCGGCACCGACGCCCACAAGCCCTCGCGCTTCGCCTGGGACCAGCTGCCGCTGCAGGCCATGCTGATGCACGCCTGGGGCTTCAACAGCGACGGCTGGAACCTGCCCAGCTGGTCGCTGTCGGCGCTGATCGTCTGCTACGCCCTGTTCCCGTGGTTTTGGCGCGCCGCCAACCTGACCCGGCGGCCTTGGCTGCCGATCGTGCTGGCCGCCGCCGTGGTGGTCGCCTTCGACGTCGCCTCGCGCCAGACCAACGGCTTCGGCTTTTCGGAAGTCTCGATCGGCCTGTCGGACCTGCCCTTGCGTATCGGCGTGTTGCGGGCCCTGCCGCTGTTCCTGCTGGGCCTGTGCCTGGCGCGGGCGGTCGAGCTGAACTGGCCAACGGAAAAGGCCGCCAAGATCCTGCTGACCCTGGGCTGCGCGGGGCTGGTGATCCTGCAACTGATCGGCCGCTTCGACCTGCCGAGCCTGGTGTGCCTGGCCGCCATCATCCTCGGCGCCGGCCGCCTGCCGGTGAAGCATCCCAAGGCCTGGATCGAGGAGGGCGCCAAGCTTTCCTTCGCCCTGTTCATCACCCACATCCTCGTCGGCGTGATGTACTGGAGCGCCGTGCACAAGCTGATCGACACGGTGCCGATCGGCATCGGCGGGCAGTGGCTGATGTGGATCGCCGGCTTCCCGCTGGCGATCGGGGCTGCCTGGGTGTTCCACACCTATATCGACCAGCCGGTGCAGGACCGGATCATGCCGTGGGTGCGGGGCAGGGGGCGCTAGGTATCCCCTCGGTCGGCATCCCGGATAAACGCTGCGCGCTTTCCGGGATGACGAGTTTGGGAGTCTTTGGGGGAAACGGGCCCTCAGGCCGCGTCCAGGCCGATATCCAGCACCGGCGCGGAGTGGGTCAACGCCCCCACGCTGATCACGTCCACGCCCGTCTCGGCGATGGCGCGGACGGTGGCCAGGTTGACGCCGCCCGAGGCCTCCAGCACCGCGCGGCCCTTGGCCAGCGACACGGCCGTCTTCAGATCGTCGAGGCTGAAGTTGTCGAGCATGACGACGTCGGGCCCGTGCTTGAGGGCGTCTTCGAGCTGGTCCAGGCCATCGACCTCGACCTCGACCTTCACCAGGTGGCCGGCGAAGGCGCGGGCGCGGCGGACGGCTTCGCCGACCCCGCCGCAGGCGGCGACGTGGTTGTCCTTGATCAGGATGGCGTCGTCGAGGCCGAAGCGGTGGTTGACCCCGCCGCCGCAGCGCACGGCGTACTTCTCCAGGGCGCGCAGGCCCGGCGTGGTCTTGCGGGTGTCGACGATGGTCGCCCCCGTGCCCTCGACGAGACGCACATAGGCCCGGGTCAGGGTGGCGATGCCCGACAGGTGGCCCAGAAGGTTCAGCCCCGTGCGCTCGGCGGCCAGCACGGCCCGGGCGTTCCCTTCGGCGCGGGCCAGCACCGTGCCGGGTGCGGCGTCGGCGCCGTCGGGCGTGACGACCTCGAAGGTCGCGGTCGGATCGAGGGCGAAGAGGGCCAGGCGGGCGCAGGACAGGCCCGAGACGCGGCCGTCCTGGCGGCTGGCGAAGACCACAGACAGCCGGGCGTCGGCGTCGATGCAGGCCAGGCCCGTGATGTCGCCGGCCCGGCCGAGATCCTCGGCCAGGGACAGATCGACGATGGGGCGGACGAGAAGGTCGGGCAGCGGCTCGATACGGGGCAGGGCGGTCAAAATACGCTCTTCAGGGCAATATCGGCGTCGGGGGCGAACAGCGGCGAGACGCTGTCGTCGGCGGTGAGGAGCAGGCGCTCGGTCCAGTCGCCTTCGAACGGGCGGCGGAAGACGTGAAGCTTGGCCTGCTTGACGTCGATCACCCAGTATTCGGCGATCCCGGCGGCGGCGTAGGCGCGGCTTTTTGAGCCGAGGTCGCGCTTGAGGGTCGAGAACGAGGCTTCGATAACCAGAAAGACTTGGTCGGGGCGCAGGAAGAAGCCCTCGCAGTCACGAGCGATGACGGCGCCGTCCGGATCGAAGGCGGAGATGTTGGAAACGCGAACCGTGCCGCCGTTCAGCATTTCGTAGCGCGCCTCCAATCCGAGGCGTTCGATGGCCCGGTCGAGCGCCTTGTTTAGGCGTGCGGCGGTTCGGGCATGGGGCAGCGACTCCGAGGGCATCCGCACCAGCCTTCCGTCTTCGAGTTCCACGCGGGTGGCGTCGTCGCGATCGAAAATCCCGGCCCGCAGCATGGTCTCCAGGTCGTCGACGGTCAGCAGGAACTCGGTGACGCCCTGCTCGGCGAAGCCTTCGGCCGCGCCGTCTAGCGAGCTGTCAGATGGACCGAACGGCGTGCTCATGGTCGCGTCTCCGTTCTCCTTACGTACCACTATTCCGCGGCGTGGCGCAAACCGGCCTGGACGGGGTCGAGGGTGACGAAGGTGCGGACGGGATCGGCCTTTTCGGGGAAGTCCGAACGGTAGTGGCCGCCCCGGCTTTCCTGGCGGGCCAGGGCGGCGTCGACGATCAGGCGAACGGCGACCAGGGGCGGGCAGGGGCCGTGAGCGGCCTCCAGCGCGGCGACCTCGCCCTGCAGGCGGACCAGGCCCTCGGCGTCGCGGATGACGCCGGCGTCGCGGCTCATGGCCTTGCGCAGGGCCTGGAAGGCCTCGTCCGGCAGGTCGGGCAGGGGCGCGAGCGACATCGGCTCGCCGCCGGCTTGAGTCCCATTGGGGGCCTCGGCCGCCGCGGCGCGGCCGGCGCGGGCGCCGAACACGGCCGCTTCCAGCAGGCTGTTGGAGGCCAGGCGGTTGGCGCCCTGTACGCCGGTGGAGGCGCATTCGCCGGCGGCGTAGAGGCCCGGCAGGCTGGCGCGGCCGTCCAGATCGGTGGCCACCCCGCCCATGTGGTAATGCACGGCGGGAACGACCGGGATCATCTCGCGGCGCGGATCGACGCCCGCGCTCTGGCAGGCCTCGAACACGGCCGGAAACTCGTGCGGGAAGTGGGCGCCGACCGCCGTCGTGGCGTCGAGGAAGGCGCCGCGCCCGGCGGCGCGCTCGGCGTGGATGGCGCGGGCGACGACGTCGCGCGGGGCCAGTTCCTTGGCCGGGTGATAGTCGGCCATGAAGGCGCGACCGTCTGTATTCCTGAGGATCGAGCCTTCACCGCGCAGGGCCTCGGTGGCCAGCGGCGCCGGGTCGCGGCCGATATCGATGGCCGTGGGGTGGAACTGCACGAACTCGGGATCGGCGATCTCGGCGCCGGCCAGGGCGGCCAGGCCCAGGCCCTCGCCGCGCACCTGGGTCGGGGTGGTGGTGACGGCGTAGAGGCCGCCGACGCCGCCGGTGGCCAGGATCACGGCCTTGGCGCGGACTTCCACGAGCTCGCCATCGATTTCGGCGAGCACCCCGACCACGCGGCCGGCAGCGTCCTGAAGGAGGCGGCGGGCGCGGGCGTTCTCGCGGATCTCGATGGTGGGCGTAGCGCGCACCGTGGCGATGACGGCGGCCATGATCGCAGCCCCGGCCCCGTCGCCGCCAACGCGGGCGACGCGGGCCTTGGAGTGGGCGGCTTCCAGGCTCAGCACGAAGTCGCCGTCGGCTTTGCGGTCGAAAGGCGCGCCGAGCGCCGCCAGGGCGCGGACGGCCGCTGGGCCTTCGCGGGTCAGCAGCGCCACGGCGTCGCCGTCGCACAGGCCGGCGCCGGCGGCGATGGTGTCGGCCGCGTGCAGCGACGGCGTGTCGTCGCCGGCCAGGGCGGCGGCCAGCCCCCCTTGCGCCCAGGCGCTGGAACAACCGGTCGCCAGCGGCGTCGGCGACAGGACCAACGCGGTCTTGGCGGCCAGCGCAGCGGTGAGGCCGGCGAGGCCCGCCCCGAGGATGACGGGGCCGTCGAAGGTGATGCGGTCGACCATCTCATACTCCACTCCCTTCCCCCTCGATGGGGGAAGGGCCGGGGATGGGGGTGAACACGGCGGTTCGGCCATCCGAGAAAGACGAGGGGAGGGCGTTGCAGCGGACAGGCCGCGCCACCCCCATCCCCAACCCTTCCCCCATCGAGGGGGAAGGGGGCTTTAAATCAGCTCCACGTCCACGTGGTGGCGCGCCTTGACGAGGTCGTAGCGGGCCGGGGCGGCGGGCGGGGGCAGGTCGATCATCCGCTGCACGGCCTGTCGGGCGCGGTCGAGGATGTCGGCGTCCACCGTCACCTCGTACTGCTCGTGCACCAGGGCGTCGTAGATGTTCTGCAGGGTGATCCGCTTCATGTGCGGGCACATGTTGCAGGGGCCGATGAACTGGGTCCCGGGGCTTTCGGCCTGGACGTTGCTGGCCATCGAGCACTCGGTGATCAGCACCACCTGGGCCGGCTTGCGCGCGGCGACATAGTCGTTCATCGCGGCGGTGGAGCCAGCGAAGTCCGAGGCCTCGAGGATCTCGGCCGGGCATTCGGGGTGGGCCAGCACCTCGGCGCCGGGCCAGGCCGCGCGCATGTCGGCGATGTCCTGCGGCGTGAAGCGCTTATGCACCTCGCAGTGGCCGGCCCAGGCGATGATCTTGACGTCCGTCTGGCGGGCGACGTTGCGGGCCAGGAACTCGTCGGGGATCAGGATGACCTTGTCGGTCCCCCATTCCTTGGCGGCCCACTCCACCACCTGCACGGCGTTGGCGCTGGTGCAGCAGATGTCGGTCTCGGCCTTCACGTCGGCGGTGGTGTTGACGTAGGTGACGACCGGCACGCCCGGATGGCGCTCTTTGATCAGCCGCACGTCGGCGCCCGTGATCGACGAGGCCAGCGAGCAGCCGGCCAGCAGGTCGGGGATCAGGATCTTCTTTTCGGGGCTGAGCACCTTGCTGGTCTCGGCCATGAAGTGCACGCCGGCCTGGACGATGATCTTGGCGTCGCTCTTGGCGGCCTCTTTGGCGAGCGCGAGGCTGTCGCCGACGAAGTCGCCCACGCCGTGGAAGATGTCCGGCGTCATGTAGTTGTGGGCCAGGATGGCGGCGTTCTTCTCGCGCTTCAGCCGATTGATCTCGACGATCAGCGGCGCGTGCAGGCGCCATTCCATCGGGGTGACATGGTGCTTGACCTTGTCCCAGACGGCGGCGGTCTCCGCCTCGATGTCGGCGGTGAAGGCGAGGGGCGCGAAACCGTCGGCCATGTCGTCCTCTCTTATGCTCAAAGTGAGCATTTCCTGGGCCTCAAAAAACGCCGAGACCGAGTTGCGGCTCCGTCCGGCGTCGCGACTTATGCTGAAATTGAGCATAAGGGGCTATCCACATATAGCGGCTCGCTTTGGAAATGCAAAGCATGCGGACGAAAAATCGCTTCCAGGGTTTCTGAACCGGCTTCGCCGATCGGTGGGGGTGGCTGGATCATCCCCGACCATGAGCCGATTTTTCACCGAGCATCCCCGCGAAGGCGGGGATCCAAGCCGAGGCGACAGATATCCTGCGGCCGCGCCGCTACCGGAAAGTCGGTTTGGATCCCCGCCTTCGCGGGGAGAGGCGGACTTGGAGGCGTTTGAACGGTGATCGGCCCGTCCTAATGCATCCGCCTGGCTTCGAAGGCCTGGTCGATGGCCCGGATCAGGGCGTCCAGGGCGTAGGGCTTGCGCAGCAGGGGCCAGGGCGTGGCGCGGGCCTGGGCCAGTTCCTGGCCTGTGTAGCCCGAACTCAGCAGGATCGGCAGGTCGGGGCGCTCGGCCGAGAGGATGGACGCCAGGTCCACGCCGCTCTTGTCGCCCGGCATCATCACGTCGGTGACCAGCAGGCCAAGCTCGGGATGGGCGCGGGCGACGCTCAGGGCCTCGTCGGCGTCGCCGGCCCGGCGCACGTGGTGGCCCAGCTCCGTCAGCATGGCCTCGACCAGGTCGCCGACCTCGGAATCGTCCTCGGCCAGCAGCACCTCGACGCCGGGGCGCGGGGCGGGGGCGGCGACCGGGGCGTCCTGCAGGATCGCGCCCTCGTGACTGGCCGGCAGCAGCATCGACACCGTCGTGCCCTTGCCGGGCTTGGAGGCGATCTCGACCTCGCCGCCGCTCTGGCGCACGAAGCCGTAGACCTGCGACAGGCCCAGGCCCGTGCCCTTGCCCGAGGCCTTGGTGGTGAAGAACGGCTCGAAGGCGCGGGCGATGGTGGCGGCGTCCATGCCGGCGCCCTCGTCGCACACCGCGACGCGCAGATAGGCGCCCGGCTTCAGCTCGCCGCGGGTCTTGGCCAGGGTCTCGGGACCGGACTCCACAACGATGGTCCCGCCGGGCGGGCTGGCGTCGCGGGCGTTGACCACCAGGTTGAGCAGGGCGGCCTCGAACTGGCCGGAGTCGATCAGGGCGGTGCGGGTGCCCGAGCCGAGGCTGAGCTTCAGCGGCAGCACCTCGCCGACGGCCCGCCGCAGCAGGGCCTCGCTCTCGGCGATCACCCGGTCGACGCGGCAGACCTGGGGATTGAGCGGCTGGCGGCGGGCGAAGGCCAGCAGGTGCTGGG
>NZ_QHJY01000168.1 GCF_003185805.1 Caulobacter sp. D5 | reverse complement strand
CCCCATCCCCGCCATCGGGCACCGTCGCCCCGACCTCGCCCGAAGGCTGGACCCAGGGCAGCGGACGCCCCGGCGTGCGCAGGCAGGCCGGGAGCCACCGCGCGGCCACCAGTTGGGGCTGGGCGGCCTCGATCATCTCGGTCTTGCGCAGGCCGGTGAGGCGCGCCGCCGCCTCGGGCGAGACGCCTTCGGTGACCGCATCGACGATCTGGCCCTTGGTCACCGCGCGTAGGTAGCGCTCGGCGGTCGGGGACCACCAGTCGCTCATGTCCAGGTCCAGCGCGCTGGCCAAGCGGTCAGCGTGCTTCCAGGCCAACGGCCGGTTGTCCCAGCCGCGCACCGCGTCGAGCGAGAGGCTGACGCAGTGGGCCATCAGGCCCATGCGGCTGTCGGCATCGAGCCCGACCACGAAGTCCCAATAGGCCTCGGGGTCATCGGGCATCTGCCGAGCCCAGGCTTCATGGCGCTCGGCATTGGCGCGGGCTGCGGTGCTGTCCTCGATCCCGTCGCCCTCGGCGGCGAGGTTGCGCGAGCCCAGCCGGACGTCCAGGCACGAGGCGTAGCCGCCCACGCCCCGGAACACCCGCAGCAGCAGGGCATGGATCATGGCGACCAGGGCGAGGTCGGGGTCCTGCGCCAAGGCATAGCGCAAGGCGGTGCTGCGATGGGCGGTGAGGTCGGCGCGAATGCGCGGAGAGATCGGCGCATTGGCTTCGCCGAACGACTCCTCGACCTCGCCCGGCCCGTCCTCGTCCTCCTCGCTGCCGCCTTCCTCGTCGGCCTCGTCTGGCGCCGGTGCTTGGCCATCATCCTCCGCCTCGGCCCCAGGCTCCACCTCGGCCGAGGGCTCGTCCTCGGGCCGCACGTAGCCGCGTTCGATGCGCGCCTCGCCGTCATGGCCCAGCATCACGAAGGCCCCCGCGCGCGCCTTCTCCTGCGGATCGAAGCCATAGCGGTCGGCCAAGGCGTCGAGCGCTTCGTCGATCTGGCCCAGCCGTTCCTCGGCCGCCTCGGGCAAGTCGGCGAGGTCGGGGTAGCGCTCGATCAACCCGTCGCGTTCGGCATAGAGCGCTGAGCGCTGGGCCTCCTCCTCGGGGGTGTGCGGCAGCGAACGTTGCCAGATGCGGCCGCAGCCGTGGTCGTGCGGGTAGGCTAGGAAGGCGGCGGTCCACTTCCAGCCCTCGGCCTCCCGAAGCGCGACAGCCTCGGCCTGGAGCTTCTCGGCGACGAGGCGGTCGAGCAGGGCGACGTCTTCCAGCCAGCCCTCGCCGTTCTCGGTGAAGAGGTCGACGAGCAGAGCGCCGCCCGCCGCGACATAGGCGTCGACCCCGACGAAGCAGGCGCGGGGATCGTCGGCCGGGACCTTGGCCTGCGTCATAGCCCGGCGGATGGCGTAGGTCTGGCGCTGGTGCGGCGCGAGCTGGGCGTAGACCTGCATCTGCCGCTCGGGGGCGGGGCTGACCGCGAAGGCCATGACCTGATCAAGGGTCAGGCCGCCCTCGCGGTAGATGTCGAGTAGGGCGGGGGCGACCGCGCCCATGCGCAAGCGCTGGCGCACGACGTGGGGCGAGACGCCCGACCGGGCGGCGATCTCCTCGGCGCTGTAGCCCTTGCGCTCGGCAAGGTCCTTCCAGGCCTCGAACTGGTCGGCCGGGTGCATGTCGCGGCGCGAGGTGTTCTCATCCAGGGAAATCTCGCTGGGGTCGTTCAGGGTGTCCACCACGCAGCGCACCGGTTCGTGCTTGCTCAGCAGCTTGCGCTTGGCCAGCAGCCGTAGGGCTTGGCGGCGGCCTTCGCCGATGGTGACGAGGTAGTAGCCGCTGGCTTCGCCGCCCTCCTTCACTTCCGGCTCGACTACCAGGGGCTGGAGCAGGCCCTTGTAGCGGATGCTGGCCGCGCGGGCCTCGATGTCCTGGGCGCTGTGGCTCACGCGCCGAACATTGCGCGGCGAGGCCTTGAGCTTGTCGAGGGCGATCTCCAGGACCTCGCCGGTCTGGATCACGGGCCGCACGGCCTTGGCGGCGGTCGGGGCGGTCTGGGCTTGTCGGGTCATGTCTGCCTCCTTGGGGCTGGTCGCAGGCGCAAGGCGCGCCTGCGGCCTTGCCCGTCGGCGAGACCGGGGGTGCAAACGGAGGGGCGGCTTCGCGGGGACCCGGCTGCAGGGCGTCGGGTTGCGATCTGGCGAGGCGGCGCGGCGCGCCCGAAGCTGGGCGGAAGCCGATCCGAAGTGCGCCGGGGGCGGAGCCCCAAGCCCGCGCGCCCGCAGGGCGGGCGCTCATGACAATGAAGCCTGCACAGGAGCCCGCGCATCGCGCGTGGTGGGAGGCGGCGTCGAGCGGCCGGCGGCGCCCAATGGCGCCCGCCAGGCGTCACGCCCGAGGGAGCGGCGAAAGCCGCGGGACCGAGCGTGACCGCCGGCCGCTCTCCGGTCCGGGCGAAGCCAGCCGCGAAAGCGGCTGGCGAAAGCCTCCGGCCCACGCCAGGGAAATTGACCGCTTGGCGCGTCTAGCCGCGGCGGACGAACCGTTCCGCGCGTGATCCCAGTGAAATGACCAACAAATCAAAGCCGCCGCGCAAGGCGGGCCAAAAGCGTGTCTCCAATCAACCAAGTGCCAACCAGAAAAGTGAAGGCGCAAAGCCACAGAGGCGTAAAACCGGATATCCGGCCCGTCCCGTCATCGCCTACCCGAAGGCGCTGTGGGAAGAATGGGAGGACCCGCCGACCTTCAGCCAAGCCCTGGACCTGCACATGCGCCGGCATGGCGACACTGGGTATGGCCTGCGGCGCGCGGTCTGCGAGCGCGGCGAGACGATCGAAACCACCACGTTCACGGCCTGGCGGCGGGGGGCCAAGGCTCCGCGTGGCGCGGCGTCCCTGCGCATCCTGGCCGCGCTAGAACGCCGCTGGAAACTGCCGCCAGGCTATTTCCGGGAAAAGCTCCCTCATCCTGGGCGCTACATCAGCACCCAGGCCTGCCTGCCGCTGCCGATGTCCGAGCGGCGCCGGATGGCCTGGCACCTGCCCGACGACTTCGCCCAGCTCGCACTCTCCAAGCGGCAGGAAATCGAGGCCTGGGTCCGTTCGGTGATCTTGTCGGGCCACACCGACTATCGCCGCTACCAGGCCGAAGCGATGAAGCAGCGGTTCGCCTTCCAGTTCTCCGGCAAGGGCGGCGTCATGGAGCTATCGCCAGGACTGTCGCTGGACGATCGCCTGGCCGATCCGGGCCTGCGGCGCATCGGCCGCCCGCTAGGTGCGACGCCGGCGCCCGCGCAGCTCGACGAGGAGGCCGCCGATCTCCTGGCCTTCAAGACCGCCACGCTCACCTCGCGCGGCCGTCGGCGCAACGGCGTCTGGAACAGCGAGACCGCCGCGCAGAAGATGGAGCACCTGGGCCTGATGCTCGGCGCGCTTGCCGCCTGTCCCGAAGGCGCGGTCCGAGGATACGGAGCCCCGGTCGACGCCGTCAGCTTCGGACTGCTCGTCTTTCCGGCGGTCTGGGACTGGTATCTTGGTTGGCGCGAGGGACGTCGCGGCTTCTTCACCCAGTGGGAAACCGAGATGCTGACGGTCGGCGCCTCGCTGAGCCGGCGCGAGACCGGATGGTTGCGGCAGACGCCCCGGCTGGCCGAGCGCCTGCGTCCGATCGAGGGTCTGGTGTCGGCCAGCGATGTGCGCGCGGCGTTCGAGGATTGGGACAAGGCCTGCGACGCCCAGCACCAGCACTTGCTGCTGCGGGCCAAGGAAGTCGCCAGGGTGGCGCGGATCCACCGCGATCCGTTCGAACCCATCCTGCCGATCCTGGAGGCTGACAGTCCGGTGGGCGAGTACCGCAAGATCACTGAAGAAGTGCTCCGCCGCCGGCCTGACGGCCGGCTCTATCCCACGGCGGCGGCCGAGGCGACGCGCGCCTTCCTGATGCTGCGCCTGGGCCTGCATCTTGGGCTGCGCCAGAAAAACCTGCGCCAGCTCCTGGTCTGCGCACGGGAGGGGATTCCGACCAGCGAGCGACAGCTGGAGGCGCTGAAGCGCGGAGAGCTGCGGTGGAACGGTCGCGACCAGGCCTGGGAAGTCCTCATCCCGGCCGCCGCGTTCAAGAACGCCGGCTCGTCGTATTTCCGCAAGAACCCGTTTCGCCTCGCGCTACCCGACCTCGGCGGCCTGTACGCGGAGATCGACGGCTACGTGACGCGCGATCGGCCCATCCTTCTGCGGGGCGCGCCCGATCCACGGGTGTTCTTCGTCAAGACAATGAAGGCCAGGAGCAAGGACGCCGAGTACGACCAGAACACCTTCTACGAGGCCTGGCGCCTGGCCATCCAGCGGTATGGGATCTTCAACCCCTATACCGGTCGCGGCGCCATCGAGGGACTGCTGCCGCACGGACCGCACAATGTGCGCGACGTCCTGGCGACGCACGTGCTCAAGCAGACCGGCTCCTACGAGCAGGCCAGCTATGCGATCCAGGACACCCCGGACACGATCGCAGAGCACTACGGCCGCTTCCTGCCGCAGGACAAGGCGGCCCTAGCCGCCCAAGTCCTCAATCAAGTGTGGAACTAGCCGTCAGCAGTTGTCCGCATGTGGCCAGTTAGGCGGCGAAAGCCGGAATAATTGGCCATATGCGGACAGTTCGCCCGCGAGGCGAACACGGCTTCGCATGCGCGCGTCGTCCAAGCCGCCTTGACTCACCAGAGCCCCAAATGAGAACAATAAGGGAACATCTGGAGCTCTCCCATGACTGAACAACGCGCCCACTCGCGCGAGCCTGCGCACGCGCCTCCACGTCCTCTCTTCGTGCCCGAAGGCGCTGACGGTTTCACCCTGGCGCAGGCCATGGCGCCCGGCCAGCATATCGAGACGCTCTGCCCTTGCGGCGAGCGCGCCGAGTTCGACGCACGCGCCTGGATGGACCGGGGCCTGGGCTTCCAGGCGCTGCAGGACTTCTCAGGCCGGCTACGTTGCAGCTGCGGCGGTCGGCAGGCCTGGTTCGAGGTGTGGCCCGGCGAACCTGGGACTAGTGGGCTGAAGGTCCGCTCGGCGGCCGAACTCTACGACTGAGGCGGCCATGACCCAGCGACACAGCCGTTCGGGCCTGCGCGACCCGATCGCCTTCTTCGAAGGCCTGCGCCCGGCCCGCCAAGCCTGCATCGACCAGCTGCGAAACCTGCGCCCGTCCAGTCCCGAGTACCACATGATGTTCGTGATCATCGCGGCGATGGACGTAGCCGCCGAGTTCTTCACGCGACAGCGAAGCTTCTTCACCGTAGGCGCCGGCGCGACCGCCAGCCGCGATGCCTGAGCCGAGTGAAAGTGACCGGCGCAAGGCCGCGCAGCTTCCGGCGGCCGTGGCGGACATGCGGCTGGTCGATTGCTTGGCCCAGGGTCTGGATGTGCGCTTCCAGTGCCAGTACTGCGGCATGGAGCGGACCTGGACGCGCCAGGATTTTCTGGGTCGGAGGCTGCGCGGGCGGCTTGCCTGGACGCTTGCCCGGTCCCAAGCGAGCGTCTTCTGCCCGCAACGCGGTTGCGGTGGCCATCGCCCGGTCGTTCGCCTGATGAAGGGCGGGTATCACGACGACCATGCCGACACGCCGGAGGCCCGGCGCACCCACGTTGTGACGATGCTGCTCGACGCGGGCGTCCTGCCCGAGGAGGTCGGCCTATGAGCTTCCCCGGCCAGTCAGCCCAACCCAGCCTCTTTGACCTGCCGTTCGCCCCGCGCCGGCCCATGCCCGAGGGTTTCCGCTACCAGGCCGACCTCGTCACGCCAGAGGAGGAGCGCAGCCTGGTCGCCAGCTTCAAGGACCTGCCGTTCAAGCCCTACGAACACCTGGGCTATTTCGGCAATCGCCGCATCGCTGGGTTCGGATGGCGCCAGGACGCCAACGGCAGGATGGTCGAGACCGGCGAGCCGATTCCCGAGATTCTCTTGCCCCTCCTCGACAAGGTCGCCGCCTTCACGGGCCTCGCGCGCGAGACCTTTCGCCACGCGCTGGTCACTGAGTACTCGCCCGGCGCCGGGATCGGCTGGCATCGCGACCGGCCGCCGGCCGTGGCCGTCGCCGGCGTCTCGCTTGTCTCGCCCTGCACGTTCCGGCTTCGCCGCAAGGCCGGCGATAAGTGGGACCGGGCCTCGATCATCGCCGCTCCGCGCTCGGCATACCTGATGAGCGGCCCCGCGCGCAGCGAATGGGAGCACAGCATCCCCGAGGTTGAGGCCCTGCGCTACTCGGTGACCTTTCGGACCGTGCGTTGCTAGGCGACCTAGCCGTCCAGGCCCGCGAGCGCCTCTCAACTTGCGCGCCAAGCTCGCGCCAGCGACAAGCCGCCCATGATCGCTTCCCTTGCCGCCGCCATCATCGCCTGCACCGCGCCCGCCGTTCATGACGGTGACACGCTGCGATGCGGGTCGGAGCGCGTTCGGCTCTTTGGCGTCGACGCACCTGAAGTGCGGCGCGGGAAGACGCCTGCGCAGCCGCTGGCCTACGAGGCGCGGGACGAGCTCGTCCGGCTCACGCGAGGGCGGGTCGGCTGCCGCTTTGTCGACCGGGATAGGTATGGTCGCTTTGTCGGTCGCTGCTGGTCGGACGTGACGCCCGACGTCAACGCCGCGCTGATCCGCTCCGGCCTGGCGACCGAGTATCGCCGCTACAGCAAGGGTGTCTACGCAAAGGAGGAAGCGCTGGCGCGAGAAGCCAAGCGGGGACATTGGGCGACGACCCCATAGGCCGAGGCGACTCGCACTCGCGTGATGGCCCACCGGCGTTGTGCGCTGGCGAAGCAGGCGCGGCGGTAGCGCGAAAACGCGTGCCGGGATCACCGCCCCGTACTAAACCCCATACTAAGGACGGATTTAGAACGGGCTGGCTCGCCGAGCCATCCGCATCTTATTGATTTTATTGGAGAAAATGGCGCGCCCGGAACGATTCGAACGTCCGACCCTCAGATTCGTAGTCTGATGCTCTA
>NZ_QHJY01000167.1 GCF_003185805.1 Caulobacter sp. D5 | reverse complement strand
GCCTCGCCCTCCAGCATGGCCTGGGCGTGGGGCAGGAAGGCCTCGCCCTCGGGGGTCAGCGACAGGGCCCGGGTGGTGCGGTGGACGAGGCGCGCCCCGACCTCCTGCTCCAGGGCCGCCATCCGGCGCGAGGCGACCATGGGCGTGACGCCCAGCCGCCGGGCCGCGCCCGCCAGACTGCCGGCCCGCGCGGCCTCCACGAAGACGCCGACGTCCGCGAGATCCATTCTATCGAATTCCGTTATGCCGACTTAACGCAAGACCGTACTATAAACGGATCGGGGATACTCTATATAGCCGGGCGACTGACACGGAACGCCGCCCCCTTCCCTCTCGCCGGGCGGCCTGGAGCCGATCATGAGCACAGCCGCCCTCCCCGCCGACACGTCCAATACCCACGCCCTGGGCAAGGGCCTGACCTTCGCCATGGCCGCCGCCGCGGGCCTGGCCGTAGCCAACATCTATTACAACCAGCCGATGCTGGGCCTGATCGAGCGCGACCTGCCCGGCCCGCTGACCGCCTTCGTGCCGACCGCCACCCAGCTGGGCTACGCCGCCGGCCTCTTCCTGCTGACGCCGCTGGGCGACCGGGTCGAGCGCAAGAGCCTGATCGTCGTGCAGTTCCTGGTGCTGGCCCTGGCCCTGGTCGCCGCCGCCCTGGCGCCGAACACCGGCCTGCTGCTGGTCGCCTCGCTGCTGGTCGGGGCCGGCGCGACCGTGGCCCAGCAGATCGTGCCCTTCGCCGCCCACCTGTCGGCGCCCGAGCGGCGCGGCCAGACCGTGGGCGTCGTGATGTCCGGCCTGCTGTGCGGCATCCTGCTGTCGCGCACCCTGGCCGGCTTCGTGGGCGCGCACGGCGGCTGGCGGGCGATGTTCTGGCTGGGCGCGCCGATCGCCCTGGCGGCCGCCGGCCTGATGGCCCTGGCCCTGCCGCGCAGCAAGCCGGACGCCGACCTCACCTATGCCGGCCTGCTCGGCTCGCTGGGCAAGCTGTGGCGCGAGTTCCCGGCCCTGCGCCGGGCGACCCTGACCCAGGCCAGCCTGTTCGCCGCCTTCACCGCCTTCTGGACGATCCTGGCCCTGCAGCTTCAGGCCCGCTTCCACCTGGGCGCGGACGTCGCCGGCCTGTTCGGCGTCGTCGGCGTGGTCGGCGTGCTGGCCGCCCCGATCGCCGGCCGCGTGGCCGACAAGCGCGGCCCGCACCTGACGATCGCCCTGGGGGCCGTGCTGACCCTGGCCTCGTGGATCCTGTTCGGAACCTGGATCTCGATCGCCGGCCTGATCGTGGGCGTCGTCCTGCTCGACTTCGCCATCCAGGGGGCGCTGGTCTCCAACCAGCACCTCGTCTACGCCCTGCGGCCGCAGGCCCGGGCGCGGCTGAACACCCTGTTCATGGGCGGGATGTTCCTCGGCGGCGCGGCGGGCTCGGCGGCGGCCGCCGCGGCCTGGAACCTCGGCGGCTGGACCGGCGTGGCGCTGATGGGCGCGGGCCTGGCGGCGGTGGCCAGCGTGTTGCAGGTGGCGGGGCTGAAGGGGCGGAAGGGCTAGCCGCCCGCGCTACCATCAAGCTCAATAGGATTGCCTTCCTGGGCCTTGTGCCCAGGAAAGCAGGAAGGGGGTAAGCGGCAAAATCTCGCCTGCCCCCCCTCAATCCACCGAGTGCTCGACCGCCAGCGCCAGATCCAGCGCCCGGGCGGCCTCTTCCCCCGTCACCACCGGACGCGGGGCCTCGCCGCGCACGGCCTTCAGGAAGCCGGCGACGCTCTGGCCCAGGGGGTCCTTGCCGGCCGGGGTTTCGGTGAAGTCCTCGATCAGCGGGAACGGCGTGGTGTTGCGGAAGGTCCGCGCCAGGAAGTCGATCTCGACCTCGCCCGAGGGGTAGACCACCTTCATCGTCCGCTCGCGGGCCTCGGCGACGCGGGAGCTGTCGAACACGGCGGTGAACCCATTGGCGAAAGTGGCCTCCACCTTCACCCAGTCCAGGCCATAGCCGCGCGCGGCCTCGCCCTCGCCTTCGACGGCCACCGGATCGGCGGCGCACAGCGCCAGGGCCAGGTCGATGTCATGGATCATCAGATCGAGCACCACCGAGACGTCGAGGTTTCGGTCCGACGGCGTGCCGCGGCGCACCGCTTCCAGGCGCGTGGGCTGCTCGGGAATGTCCAGCAGGCCCATGGCCTGGAACACCACCCGCTCCTGGTGACCGCAGGCCAGAGCCACGCCAGCCTTGGCGGCGGCGGCGATCAGGGCGTCGGCGTCTTCCGGCGACACCGCCAGGGGCTTTTCGGAATAGACCGGCTTGCCGGCCTTCAGCGCCGCCAGCGCCGCCTTGGCGTGGTGCACGGCCGGGGTGGCGACGGTGACGACGTCGACCGCGGCCAGGAAGGCGTCCATGTCGTCATAGGCCACCGCGCCCAGCGGGCCGGCCAGGGCTTGCGCGCGCGCCAGGTCGATGTCGAACACGCCGACCAGATCGACGCCCGGCAGCTCGGCGTATTTCTTCGCGTGGTAGCCACCGAACACGCCGGCGCCGACAACGCCGGCCTTCAGGGCTTTGACTTGAGCATCTTGGGTCATGGGCGCTGTCTCTAGCCGCTTCGGGATGCCGCGAAAAGCTTTGGCGGGCGACGCGGACCAGCGCTAAACATTCGTTTGAACCAGAACATAAGGGAGGTCGCCATGACCACGTCGCGTGAGATCCGCCTCAAGAGCCGTCCCGTCGGCGTGCCGACCGCCGAGAACTTCGAACTGGCCAGCGTCGAACTGGCCCCGCCCGGCGACGGCGAGATCCAGGTCAAGAACCTCTACATGTCGGTCGATCCCTACATGCGCGGCCGCATGACCGACCGAAAGAGCTACGTGCCGCCGTTCGAGTTGGGCAAGGCGCTGCAAGGCGGCGCGGTCGGCGAGGTGACGGCCTCCAACGATCCGGACTTCAAGGTCGGCGACCTGGTCAGCTCGATGTTCGGCTGGCGCGAGGCCTACAACGCCCATCCGAAAGCCCTGGCGGCCGCCGGGCCGATGGGCGGGATCATGAAGCTATCCACCCACGGCATGCCGCCCCAGGCGTTCCTGGGCGTGGCCGGCATGCCCGGCATGACCGCCTATGCCGGCCTGCTGCGGGTGGCCGGCCTGAAGGAAGGCGACGTCGTTTTCGTCTCGGCCGCCGCCGGCGCTGTGGGCTCGGTCGTCTGCCAGATCGCCAAGATCAAGGGCCACACGGTGATCGGCTCGGCCGGCGGACCGGAGAAGGTCGCCTTCCTCAAGTCGATCGGCGTCGATCACGTGATCGACTACAAGGCCACGCCCGACGTGGTCGCCGAACTGGCCAAGGTCGCCCCCAAGGGCATCGACGTCTATTTCGAGAACGTCGGCGGCGCGCACCTGGAGGCGGCCCTGAACTCGGCCCGGCCGTTCGGGCGCTTCGCCCTGTGCGGGATGATCTCGCAGTACAACGACACCGGCCGCCCGACCGGCCCGGCCAACATCATCCAGGCGGTGGGCAAGAGCCTGCGCCTCGAAGGCTTCATCGTCTCCAACCACTACGACCTGTTCCCCGCCTTCGTGCGCGACATGGCCGACTGGATCGGCTCGGGGAAGCTGACCTGGAAGGACACCGTGCTGGAAGGCGTCGACCGCGCGCCCGAGGCCTTCATCAAGCTGTTCTCGGGCGAGAACCTGGGGAAGATGCTGGTGAAGCTGTAGGCGGCGAAAGACCCCCTCAGTCGGCTTCGCCGACAGCTCCCCCAGAGGGGGAGCATCTGCGGCGTAGATCCTCCCCCTCTGGGGGAGGTG
>NZ_QHJY01000166.1 GCF_003185805.1 Caulobacter sp. D5 | reverse complement strand
AGACCCCTCATCCGTCGGCCTTCGGCCGCCACCTTCTCCCGCAAGGGGAGAAGGATCAGGCTTACGACTCCAGCTCGATGTCCCAGTACAAATAGTCGAGCCAGCTGGCGTGCAGGTGCCCCGGCGGGAACTTGCGGCCGCGGTCCTGGAGTTCGTGCATCGAGGGCCGGCGCGCGGTGTGGAACGGATGCATGCCCGCCTCGCGCGGCGTACGCCCGCCCTTGGCCAGGTTGCAGGGCGCGCAGGCGGTGACGATGTTCTCCCAGGTGGTGCGGCCGCCGCGCGAGCGGGGGATCACGTGGTCGAAGGTCAGTTCCTCGGGCGAGGCGCAGTACTGGCAGCTGAAGCTGTCGCGCAGGAACAGGTTGAAGCGGGTGAAGGCCGGCGGCCGCTCCTGCGGCACGTACTGCTTCAGCGACACCACGCTGGGCAGCTTCATCTCGAAGGACGGCGAATGGACCACGTGGTCGTAGGTCGAGACGACGTCGACGCGGTCGAGGAACACCGCCTTGATCACCTCCTGCCATGGCCAGAGGGACAGCGGATAATAGCTCAGCGGCCGATAGTCGGCGTTGAGCACGAGCGCCGGCATGCCGGACGGGGGGCGGGTCAGCACCTGCATCAGGGCCTCCCGCTCATGGAACCGACGAGGTCCCTATGGGGCTGGTACGCGGTCGGACTGAAGACGGGCCTCCTTCCTACGCAAATCAGGGAATCGCCATTCATTCCCGGACGCACAGAAAGGATGATCCCAATCAGCGACAGAACCAAGACGAAGCTTGCGAAAGTTCGGACCCTAGGCCGTCAGACTGATCTCGCCGCGCCGAACGCCGCCGTAGCAGGCCCAAAGAAGATGCGCCGCCACACCGCGATAGGGCTTCCAGGCCTGCGCCCGGGCATAGGCCGCCTTCTCGTTGGGACGAACCTCCAGCCCGTCGGCCCAGCGCATGGCCTCCTGCAGGGCGACGTCGCCGCCCGGGAAGACGTCGATACGGCCCTCGCAGAACATCAGGAAGGTCTCGGCCGTCCAGCGGCCCACGCCCTTGATGGCGACCAGGGCCGCCACGGCCTCGGCGTCGGGCAAGGCCTTGAGGGCGTCGAAGTCGCAGGCGCCCGTCAGGTGCGCGTCGGCGATCTCGCGCAGGTAGCGCACCTTGGGCCGCGACAGGCCAAAGCCCTGGAGCGCCGGATCGTCCAAGGCCATCAGGGCGTGCGGCGTCATGTCGGGCAGGCCCGCCTGCACCCGCGCCCAGATCGAGGCCGCGGCGGCCACCGAGATCTGCTGCTCGACGATCATGCGAGCCAGACCGGCGAAGCCGCCGGGTCTAAGACGCCATTCGAAGACGGGGGTGACGGCCTCCAGGCGACCGAACAACGGGTCGACCTGCGCCAGGTGGGCGCGGGCGGCGGCGATCAGGTCGGGGGTGGGAGCAGAAGCGGAGATCACGCCGGCGAGGAAGCCCTCGCCGGGGATCGCTGGCAATCCGAAACTTGCGGCGGGCTCACGGCCTCAGCCGATGGCGACGATCTCGACCTCGCCGCCGGCGACCATCGCCGTATCCCCGACGCCCTTGCCCATCAGGGCGCGGGCCAGGGGCGAGACGTAGGACACCGAGCCCTTGGCCGGGTCGGCCTCGTCCTCGCCGACGATGCGGAAGGTCTGGGTGCGGCCGTCCTCGCGGTCGAAGGTCACCGTGTCGCCGAACTGCACGCTGGTGCGGCTCTCGTCGCGCTCGACCGGCTGGGCGGTGCCGCGACGGGCCGACCAGTAGCGCAGATCGCGGGTGGCGCGGGCCATGGCGGTGCGATCCTCCGCGACGCCGCCGGCGGCCTGGGCGGCCGCATAGGCGGCGCGGGCGGCGGCGAACTCGGCCTCGATCATCGCCAGGCCTTCGGCCGTGACGAGATTGGGCTGGGTCGAGATCGGACGGTCGGGAAGGTCGGCGGCGAAGGCCTCGGCGTCGCCTTCCTTGGTGAAGGCCACGCTCATCGGGCGTCTCGCGGGAAAAGGGAAAAGACAGTCATCAGACGGAAACCCGAGGTGTCGCGGGTCGTTCCGCCGGCTCGGCTATGGCCGAGCAGAGCGCTCCGATCAAGATGGGGATCAAGTCGGGCGGCGCACCCCGGCGGCCGTCCCCGGACAGGCCGGGACGGCCGCGACGGACATTTCGTCCTTACAGCGCGATGGCGAGCACGGCGCCGGCGACGGCCAGAGCGGCCACCAGGAAATAACCGATGGCGACGCGGTCGAAGATGCCTTCGAAGGCTTCAAAGCTACGGTTGGTCATCACACACATCCTTGAAAGTTGTTTCGCGCCGACCCCCTCGGCCAGCGTGGTCCAGCGGCGGTCTCTTGATCGGCCGATCCATCTGAACGATGCTTAGATAACACGGATCTGAGCGGCGTCAAGATATCTTGACAATGTTTGGATGAATTTTCGCTACGTAAGGGATAGAGTGCCGCCCGATGACTCTCGCCTCGCCCGAAGCCGCCCGTCCCTATCACCACGGCGATCTCAGCCGCGCCCTTGTCGAGGCCGCCCGGCGGATCCTCGAGACCGACGGCCCGGCGGCCCTGTCGCTGCGCGCGGTGGCCCGCGAGGCCGGCGTCAGCCCGGCCGCGCCCTATCACCACTTCAAGGACAAGGGCCAACTGCTCGACGCCGTGGCCCACGAGGGCTGGGTGGCGCTGGACGAGGCGCTGATGAAGGCCCGCCACGACAGCGAAAGCGACCGCCAGCGGATGACCAACCTGGGCGTGGCCTATGTCACCTTCGCCCGCGACAACCCCGCGCTCTACCGGGTGATGTACGACTGCTCGCGCGACAAGGACGCCCTGCCCGACCAGATGAAGGAGGAAGGGGCCTACTGCCAGGTGCGCAACACCATCGCCCACCAGGCCGGCCCCGGCGTCTCGGAGATCGACCTGGAGCTGGCGACCATCGCCGCCTGGTGCGCCGGCCATGGCCTGGCCGAAATGAGCGGCTTCAAGCAGTTCGCCGGCCTCAAGGCCATGCTCGGCGGCGAGGAAGCCTTCCTGAAGGCGGTGTTCGACCACCTGGGCATGTTCGCCAAGTTCGATCGCGGATGACCGCCTCCCCCGTGAAACGGGGGACGTGGCGCGGATGATCTTCGCCACCCGCTTCGCCCCCTCCCCCACCGGCTTCCTGCATCGCGGCCACGCTTTCTCGGCGCTGACAGCCTTTCACGCCGCTCAGGAAGCCGGCGGGCGCTTCGTGCTGCGCATCGAGGACATCGACGCCACCCGCAGCCGTCCCGAATATGAGGCCGCGATCCTGGAGGACCTGGCCTGGCTGGGCCTTTCCTGGGAGCAGCCCGTACGCCGCCAGTCCGAGCACCTGGCCGACTATCACGCCGCCATCGATGTCCTGCGCGAGCGGGGTCTGGTCTATCGCTGCTTCAAGACCCGCAAGGAGCTCGACATCGGCCGCGCCCCTC
This sequence comes from Caulobacter sp. D5, assembly GCF_003185805.1. Classification (GTDB taxonomy): domain Bacteria; phylum Pseudomonadota; class Alphaproteobacteria; order Caulobacterales; family Caulobacteraceae; genus Caulobacter. The sequence goes on along the minus strand of NZ_QHJY01000166.1, from coordinate 9,201 downwards.
ACGAGCCGGCCGTCCCCTATCGCGGCGCGCCCCTGCCAGAAGCCGAGGAAACCGAACGCCTGGCCCGCGGCGAGGCCTTCGCCTGGCGGCTGTCGCTGGACGCGGCGCAGCGGGCGTTGGGCGGCTTCGAAGGACTGAACTTCGTCGAGGAAGGCGCGGGTCCCGAAGGCGAGACCGGCCTGATCAAGGCGCGCCCCGAAACCGCCGGCGACATCGTGCTGGCCCGCAAGGATGTCGGCGTCGCCTATCACCTGGCCGTGGTCTTGGACGACGCCTTGCAGGACATCACCCACGTCATCCGCGGCCACGACCTGTTCGAGGCCGCCCACATCCAGCGCCTCTTGCAGGCCCTGCTGGACCTGCCCGTCCCGACCTACCGCCACCACGGCCTGCTGGTCGGCCCGGACGGCAAGCGCTACGCCAAGCGCGACAAGGCCCAGACCCTGCGCGAACTGCGCGCCGCCGGCGTGACGCCAGCGGCGCTGCGGGCGGAGATGGGCGTCTAGCCGCCGCCTCCCGCCTGCTCCACCAGCTGGCCCATGGCCTTGAGATAGCGGGCGAAGGCGGCCCGGCCAGTGTCGGTCAGGCGCACGCGGGTCAGGGGCTTGCGGCCGACGAAGCTCTTGTCGATCGAGACGTAGTCCGCCTCCTCCAGCTTGCGCAGGTGGATGGAGAGGTTGCCCTGGGTGACCTCCAGCAGGTTTTTCAGCTCGGTGAAGTCGGCGACCTCGGCGCTGGCCAGGTAGGCGACGATGCCCAGCCGCACCCGGCCATGGATGACGTCGTCGAGCCCGCTGATGTCGAACCGTTCCGCCACGCCCGCCTCAGGCCGCCGCGCGCTGGGCTTGGCGCATCAGGAAGAAGCCGGGGATCATCATGAAGCCAAACAGGCCCACGCTGGCGATCAGCAGGTAGAGGTCCGCCCGGTCGACCAGCAGCCCCAGGGCGACGCCCGAGGCCAGCCAGCCCAGCGAGACCACCAGCATCCAGGCGCGCTTTCGCAGGGCGAAGACGGCGTACCACACCGCGCCCTGCATCACGAACACCACCGCCGGATGGAACAGCCAGTAGCGGAAGTCGTGATTGCGGGCGGCGGCCACGGCGAAGACGATGATCAGCGCCAGATTGGCCAGGCCCGCCCCGGCGAAGGCGGCGTTGATGGCCCGGTGGGCGACCCCGCCCTTGGGCCTCCTGCGCTCGACGACGATCACGATCGCCATCAGCACCAGAAAGATCAGCGTCGGCAGCCAGGCCAGGATCAGGTTGCCCAGCCCTCCCAGCGACACGACACCCTTCTCCTGGGCGAAGTAGACCAGGGTCTGGATGCCGTAGAGCAGGCCGGCCGAGCCGTAGAGGGCCCCGCCGGCGACGCCGAACCCGCCCCGCTCGGCGCCGCCCTCGGCGATGCCGCGCAGGAATGCCAGGTCGTCCTGCACCGTCTTCAGCTTGTCGTTCATGGGCGCGGCTCCGTCGCGAACATCATGCAGGGTCAAAGGATTCGCCCCAACAGCGGCATGCGGCGCAGGGCCATGGTCAGCAGCCAGCTCAGCGCCGTCGCCCCGACGAACACCGCCGCGCCCTTGGCCAGACCGCCCCAGGCTTGCGGCAGCAGCATCCAGGCCAGCCAGGAGGTGAAGACGTAGTGCAGCAGGTACATGCCGTAGGCGTTGGCCTGCAGGCTGGCGCCGATCGGACCGGTCTTGCGGACGAAGCGCAGGAAGGTCGCCAGGGCGGCGAACGACAGGGCCGCGCAGGCCAGGGCGAACATCAGGCCGCCGAACAGGTCCAGGAACGGCCGCGGCGGCGGATTGGGCGAAAAGGCCAGGATCAGGGTCGCCACTCCGCCGACGATCGGTGCGATCGGGGCCAGCTGCCAGAGCCACCAGCGGCGGGCCAGCTTGCCATCCGGATCGGTCAGGCCCTGGCCGACGCCGGCCGCGCCGACGGCGACGCCCGCCAGGAAGTAGACGAGGTAATGGCCGATGCGGGCGGTCTGCACCGAGAACGGCCCGATCATCGTCCAATGGCCGAACGGCGTGGTCATCGACAGCGGCAGATAGGCCGCCAGGCTGACAGCCACGAGGCCCAGGAAGAACCGGCCAGGCTTGGCCTCCGCCCCCTTTGCCAGCCGCCCAAGGGCGTCGATCGCACCAGGCGCCAGGGCGTGCAGCGCCGCGACGATCGCGGCGAAGGCCAGCAGCACCCACAGGAACCAGGCCGGGCCGCCGGGCCAGAACGGCAGGCGCGTCCAGGCCTGCGCGAAGGCGCCCAGCGACGGCGCGCCGCCCGATTGCAGCCAGGCCGGATAGTAGGCCAGCGGCGCCAGCAGGCCGGCGCCGATCACGAACGGAACGCCCAGGCGCAGCGCCCGCCCCTTCAGGAAGCCGCCCGAGCCCTTGGTCCGCAGCCCTTGCGCGACGAACAGGCCGGAAATGAAGAACATCAGCGACATGAAGAACATGTCGTTGACCAGGGTCAGGATCCCGAACGCCCCGACCTTCTGCGGATCGACGACAGGAAAGGCCGTCCACAGGATCGGCGGGGCGTCGAACGCCTTCGGAGCCGGGGCGTAGGGGTGATAGGCCATCGCCGTGTGGTGGGCGATCACCAGCAGGGTGACGAAGGCGCGCAGGGCGCCGATCGGGGCGTTGCGACCGTCAGCGAAGGTCGGTCTCTCCAGGGTCTTGAGCGGCGCGTGCATGGCTTCCTCCCCACCCGTCTCGGTGGCGAGGCGCACACTGTATCAACTAGTTTGTTTTGTAAACTAGTTAGAGAACGGCGTTCGGAGTCGTACGTGTCGCGACTTGAGTTCGACGAGGAGTATCTAGGCCGTCGCCTGCGCCGCCTTGGTCGCGCGGGCTTCGCGCAGCAGACCGATGGCCCGCAGCGCCATCTCCAGGCGCGAGACGGCGAACAGGCCAACGCCCAGCACCACGAATCCGTCGGTCAGCAGCACGGCGTTGATGTGCCAGGCCTGGGCTTCGGACTCGAGGAAGGCCTTCAGGGCGAAGCGCACGACGAACAGGCCCAGCAGGAACAGGATCGCCGCCGGCGAGGGCTTGGTGTTGAGCTCGTGGGTGTCGGGATCGATGGCGATCGGGATCAGGCGGCCGCGCCACCAGCCGATCGTCGCGCCCACGGCGAAGATCAGGCCCAGCCACAGCCAGTCGGCCCCATGCGGCGTGAACTGCACGAACAGGAAGACCGTGGCGGCGACCATGATCGCCGGCAGGATCCACATGAACTCCAGCTTCAGCCGCCGCTCCTTGTTCATGGCGCGAAAGCGCAGGGCGAAGACGATGGCCACGACCGCGGCCGTGATCCCATAGCTGATCAGTTTCTGGTTTCCGTGATCCACGGCCGTTCCCCCAACACACACGCGGCCACGCGCCGCTTCCCCGGAGCGGATGAGCACCTCAAACCGGCGCTCTCGTCAATCGCGAGCGGGCCTGCTCCAGTAGCGATAACGGTAGGCCGTCGAAAAACCGCGCGCCGCGTAGAGGGCGATGGCCGGGGCGTTGGCGGCCTCGGCCTGTAGGTAGGCGGTGCGGGCGCCCAGCCCATCAGCCTCGGCCAGTAGGGCGTCGAGCACCCGGCGGGCCAGACCCCGGCGGCGGAAGTCCGGATCGGTGCGCATGCCGAAGATCCCCACGGCTTCGCCATCGACCGCGCAGGCGCCCAGGGCGGCGGCGCGCCCCTCGACGGCAAGTCGGGCGAACCGGGCCGGAGCCGGAATGCGGGCCAGGGCTTCGAGCCGCTCGCGGGCGTCGGCCAGGTCGCCCTTGGCCGAGGCGACCAGCACCGCCTCGAAGGCCGGGTCGGGCGCGGTCGACAGGGTGACGTCCGGATCGGCGAGGCCCGCGACGGCGCCGGTCATCACCAGGGTCTCGCCGTGAGTCGCGTAGCCTCGGCGGGCCAGGCGCTCGGCCAGGTCGGCCGGGGCCGTCATTCCCTCGGTCAGCTTGAAGCGCACGGGCAGTCCGCGCTCGGCGTAGAAGGCCTCGACCGCATCGATGGCGGCCTCGGGGTCGCGATCCGGCTCGCCCAGCGGCCAGCAGGCGTTGATGCGCAGCGAGAAGCCGTCGGTCGCGTTCAGCCGCCAGCCGCCAAGCCGCTCCCGCTCGCGGGCCGGCCAGGCGCCGTCGGCGATCGGTTCGAGGAGATCGGGGCTCATTTCTCTTTCAGCAGGGCTTCGACCAGGCCGCGGGCCTCGGGGCTGGACCAGTCGGCCTCGCCGGCGATGCGGGCCCGCTCGCGGCCCTGCTTGTCGTAGATCACCGTGGTCGGATAGCCGATCGCGCGCGGCTGGAGGTCGAACGACAGCTTGTAGGACTTGTCGCGGAACGAGACGAGCGGCGGGTTCTTGGCCATCTCGGCCTTGATCAGGTTGAGGTCGTCGTCACGGTCCATGCTGACCGGCAGCACCTTCAGCGGCTGGGTGGGATAGGCGCCCGCCAGCTTGGCCAAGGTGGGCATCTCCTTCTTGCAGGGCGCGCACCAGGTCGCCCAGAGATTCATCACCACCACCTGGCCCTTGAAGTCGGCCAGGGTGTGCGGTTTTCCGGCCATGTCGGTGAAGACGGTGGCCGGCGCGCCGCGCGGCGACTTGGGCACATCCAGCTTTGCTAGGGACGCCTTCTTGAATTCCGTGAGGTCGGCGGCTTCTGCGGGTTTGAACGAAGCCTGGGCGATGACGTATAGGACGCCGACGACGCCGACGAGCATGACGGCGCCGATGGCCCATTTCAGGGGGCCGGGCTTCGGCTTGGTCACCGCACCGTTCGACTGGACTTCGCTCATATGACCGACACCGCCTCCAAAACGCCCGCCGCGAACGGCCAGGGCCAAGCCATGTGGGGCGGACGGTTCTCGGCCAAGCCGGCGGAACTGATGCAGGCGATCAACGTCTCCATCGGCTTCGACAAGCGCCTTTGGGCGCAGGACCTGGCGGGCAGCCGCGCCCACGCGCGGATGTTGATCAGCCAGGGCGGCATTGCAAGCAGCGACGGCGAGGAAATCCTCGAGGGTCTGGCCAAGATCGAGGACGAGCTGGCCACCGGGACCTTCCCGTTCCGCGACGAGTACGAAGACATCCACATGAACATCGAGGCGCGGCTGCGCGAGCTGATCGGCCCGACGGCCGGCCGGCTGCACACCGCCCGCTCGCGCAACGACCAGGTGGCCGTCGACTTCCGCCTGTGGGTGCGCGACGCCGCCGACCGCTCGGCCGGCCAGCTGGTCGCCCTCCAGACGGCGCTGCTGGCCCAGGCCGAGACCTATGCCGACGCCCTGATGCCGGGCTTCACCCACCTGCAGCCGGCCCAGCCGGTGACCTTCGGCCACCACCTGATGGCCTATGTCGAGATGTTCGGCCGCGACGCCAGCCGCTTCCGCGACGCCCGCGCCCGGATGAACGAGTGCCCGCTGGGCGCGGCCGCCCTGGCCGGCTCGCCCTTCCCGATCGACCGCCACCAGACGGCCGCGACCCTGGGCTTCGACCGCCCGACCGCCAACTCGCTGGACAGCGTCTCCTCGCGCGACTTCGCGCTGGAGGCCCTGTCGGCCGCCTCGATCACCGCCACGCACCTGTCGCGCCTGGCAGAGGAGATCGTGCTGTGGACGACGCCGATGTTCGGCTTCATCAAACTGACCGACGCCTTCACGACCGGCAGCTCGATCATGCCGCAGAAGAAGAACCCCGACGCCGCCGAGCTGATCCGCGCCAAGGTCGGCCGCATCCTGGGCAGCCTGACCACCCTGACCGTGGTCATGAAGGGCCTGCCGCTGGCCTATTCGAAGGACATGCAGGAGGACAAAGTCCCGACCTTCGAGGCCTTCGACGCCCTGGAGCTCTCGCTGCTGGCCATGGCCGGCATGATCGCCGACCTGACCCCGAACACCGAAAAGATGGCCGCCGCGGCCGGCGCCGGCTTCTCGACCGCCACCGATCTGGCCGACTGGCTGGTGCGCGAACTGAACATGCCTTTCCGTGACGCTCACCACGTGACAGGCTCGGCCGTGAAAGCCGCCGAGATCAAGGGCGTGGATCTGTCGGACCTGTCGCTGGCCGAATTCCAGGCCATCGAACCGCGGATCACCGACGGGGTCTACGCCGTCCTCACCCCGGCCGCCTCGGCGGCCAGCCGCATGAGCTATGGCGGGACCGCCCCCGCCCAGGTCCGCGCCCAGATCGCGCGTTGGAAGGAAACCCTGGCATGATCCGTCCCGCCACGCTGCTCGCCATCGCCGCCCTGGGCCTGACCGGCGCCGCCCTCTCCGCCTGCGGCAAGCAGGCCGAGCTGGAGCGTCCCGCGCCGCTGTGGGGTCCGGAAAAGAAGGCCGCCGAAGCCTCCAAGCGCCGCGAAGCCTCGGCCCAGGCCAACCAGCCGGCCCGCCCGAACGGCACGCAAGAGAACATCGACCCGGCGTCGAGCAACCGCACGACCCGCGCCGCTCCGCTGCGCGGCGCGCCGTCCGACCCGTTCGGCGGCCCGTCCGCCGCCGGCTTCCCGTCCTCGACGCCGAACTGATCTCCCCGAAAGCATTTCTGTGAACCACTTCGAATACGGCCCCGAGGGCCTGGCCTGCGAAGGCGTCCCCCTGGCCAGGATCGCGGCCGAGGTCGGCACGCCCGTCTACGTCTATTCCCGCGCCACCCTGGAGCGGCACTTCACGGTGTTCCGCGACGCCCTCGTGCAGGCCGGCGTCGTCGATCCGCTGGTGGCCTATGCGGTGAAGGCCAATTCGAACGTGGCCGTGCTGAAGGTGCTGGGCGACCTGGGCGCCGGCGCCGACACGGTCTCCGAGGGCGAGGTCCGCCGCGCCCTGGCCGCCGGCATTCCCGGCGAGCGCATCGTGTTCTCGGGCGTGGGCAAGAAGCGCGAGGAGATCGCCTTCGCCCTGAAGGCCGGCGTCGCCGAGATCAACGTCGAGTCCGAGCCGGAGATGGAGCTGATCGCCTCCGTCGCCGCCGAGCTGGGCGTGCGGGCCAAGATCGCCTTCCGGGTCAATCCGGATGTCGCGGCCGGCGGCCACGCCAAGATCGCCACCGGCAAGTCGGAGAACAAGTTCGGCGTCTCGTTCGCCGAGGCCGCCCGCCTCTACGCCAACGCCAGCAACAACGCCGCGCTGGAGCCGATCGGGGTGGCCTGCCACATCGGCAGCCAGATCACCGATCTCGAACCCATGCGCGCCGCGTTCACGAAGATGCGGGGCCTGGTCGAGCAGCTGCTGGGCGAAGGCCTGTCGGTCGAGCGCCTGGACCTCGGCGGCGGCCTGGGCGTGCCCTATTTCAACCACCCCGAGCCCCCGCCCCCGGCCGCCTTCGCCGCCATGGTGGCCGAGGTGACCAAGGGCCTGCCGGTGAAGCTGGCCTTCGAGCCGGGCCGCGTCATCGCCGCCAACGCCGGCGTGATGGTGTCGGAAGTCATCCACGTCCACGAACGTCCGGAAGGCCGCAAGTTCCTGGTCATCGACGCGGCCATGAACGACCTGGTGCGTCCGGCCATGTACGACGCCTTCCACGACATCCGCCCGGTGCATCCCAAGAGCGGCGAGACCGTCTACGACGTGGTCGGCCCGGTCTGCGAGACCGGCGACACCTTCACCCGCGACCGCGCCCTGCCGGTGTTCGGCCCGGGCGACCTGGTGGCCTTCATGTCGGCCGGCGCCTATGGCTCGGCCATGGCCAGCGAGTACAACACCCGCCCGCTGGTCCCCGAGGTGCTGGTCGACGGCGATCGCTACGCCGTGATCCGCAAGCGTCCGACCTATGAGGAGATGCTGGCCCGGGACCTGGTTCCGGACTGGGTATAGGCGAAAGCGGCGGCGGCAAATTCTTGCGCGCCGCCGCCCTCCCCGCTCTCCGCCCGCAAAGTCTCGCCCCCAAACGCCCTTTGGGCTAGAAGCCTCGCCATGTCGCACAACACCTTCGGTCACCTGTTCCGCGTCACCACCTGGGGCGAGAGCCACGGGCCCGCCCTCGGCTGCGTCGTCGACGGCGTGCCGCCGGGCATCCTGCTGACGGCCGAGATGATCCAGGGCTTCCTCGACAAGCGCCGGCCGGGCAACGGCAAGTTCGTCACCCAGCGCCAGGAGCCGGACGCGGTGAAGATCCTGTCGGGCGTGTTCGAGGACGAGCGCACCGGCGGCCAGCGCACGACGGGCACGCCGATCAGCCTGATGATCGAGAACACCGACCAGCGCTCCAAGGACTATGGCGAGATCGCCCAGGCCTTCCGCCCCGGTCATGCCGACTATCCCTATTTCGCCAAGTACGGCGTGCGCGACTATCGCGGCGGCGGGCGCAGCTCGGCCCGGGAAACGGCGGCTCGGGTCGCCGCAGGGGCCGTGGCGCGGCTGGTGATCCCGGGCGTCACCGTGCGCGCGGCCCTCGTGCAGATCGGGCCATACAAGATCGACCGGGCCAACTGGGACTGGGCGCAGACCGAAGAAAACCCCTACTGGTCGCCGGACGCCGCGATCATCCCGGTGTGGGAAGAGCATCTGGAGAAGATCCGCAAGGCCGGCTCCTCGACCGGCGCCGTGGTTGAGGTGGAAGCCGTCGGCGTGCCGGCCGGCTGGGGCGCGCCGCTGTACGGCAAGCTCGACGCCGAACTGGCCGCGGCCCTGATGTCGATCAACGCCGCCAAGGGCGTCGAGATCGGCGAGGGCTTCGACAGCGCCGCCCTGACCGGCGAGGACAACGCCGACATGATGCGCCTGGGCCTGGGCGGCCAGCCGGAGTTCCTGTCCAACCACGCCGGCGGCGTGCTGGGCGGCCTCTCCACCGGCCAGCCGGTCACGGCCCGCGTGGCCTTCAAGCCGACCTCCTCGATCCTGATCCCCCGCCAGACCCTCAACGAGGCCGGCGAGGAGATCGACCTGCGCACCAAGGGCCGCCACGATCCGTGCGTGGGCATCCGCGGCGTGCCGGTGGTGGAAGCCATGACCGCCTGCGTCCTGGCCGACGCCTTCCTGCGCCATCGCGGCCAGACCGGCGGCGGCGCGTTCCTGCCGGGCGGCGGCGGCGAGCGGGTCTAGTATCCTTCTCCCCTTGCGGGAGAAGGTGGCCTGCGAAGCAGGTCGGATGAGGGGTCTCTCAAACATGAGACGCCCTGCCCGGCCTGGACGCTGCACGCGGCTTTGAGTTCTGAGAGACCCCTCACCCGACCTCCCTCCGGGAGGCCACCCTCTCCCGCA
>NZ_QHJY01000165.1 GCF_003185805.1 Caulobacter sp. D5 | reverse complement strand
CCTTCCCCCATCGAGGGGGAAGGGCTTTGGACGGCTTTCAGTTTTGAGAGACCCCTCACCTGACCCTGCTCCGCAGGGCCACCCTCTCCCGCAAGGGGAGAGGGATCAGCTGTGCAGCTTTCGCGGGTATTTTATGGGAGAGGTGAAAAAGGAACGAGGATCAGCCCGCCGCCGTTTCGCGGGCGACTTCGTCGACTTCGTTGGCCGAGCCGAGGACCACCGGCACGCGCTGGTGGAGCTTGGTCGGGGCCAGGTCGAGGATGGGGGTGACGCCGTCGGTGGCCTTGCCGCCGGCGCGTTCGACGATCAGGGCCATGGGGTTGGCCTCGTACATCAGGCGCAGCTTGCCCGGCTTGGTCGGCTCGCGGGCGTCCCACGGGTAGAGGAAGATGCCGCCGCGCATCAGGATGCGGTGCACGTCGGCGACCATCGAGGCCACCCAGCGCATGTTGAAGTTCTTGGCCCGCGGGCCTTCCTTTCCGGCCAGGCAGCCGTCGACATAGCGGCGGATCGGGGCTGCCCAGTGACGCTGGTTGGAGACGTTGATGGCGAACTCGGCGGCGTCGGCCGGGATGGTCGGGGCGGCGTGGGTCAGCAGCCACTGGTCGTCAGGCGACAGGGTGAAGCCGACGACGCCCGAGGTCAGGGTCAGGACCAGCATGGTCTGCGGGCCGTAGACGGCGTAGCCGGCGGCGACCTGATGGCGGCCCGGCTGCAGGAAGTCGGCTTCGGTCGGCTCGCGGCCTTCCGGCGCGGGCAGCACCGAGAAGATGGTGCCGACCGAGACGTTGACGTCGATGTTGCTGGAGCCGTCGAGCGGATCGAAGGTGACGAGGAAGCCGCCCTGGCGGCCGGTCGGCTCGATCTCTTCCAGTTCTTCGGAGGCCAGGCCCGCGACCGGCTGGCAGGCCTTGAGCGCGTCGCTCAGCAGGTCGTTGGTCAGGATGTCGAGCTTCTTCTGCTCCTCGTCCTGGACGTTGGTCACCCCGGCCGCGCCGAGATTGCCCAGGATCGCCCCGCCGGCGACGATGCGGCTGATGCGGGCGCAGGCGGCGGCGATGTCGGCGACGACGGTCTTGACCGCGGGACTGGAGGGATCGCCGGCGAGGTGGCTGGCGAGATCGATCAGGGCGGTCATCAGGAAGGGCCTCGAATGGACAGGCGGCGAAGCGCGCCGCGGCTGCGAGCCGACTCGCAGACTAGTACGACAGTATTACGTGGCGGAACGGGCCAGCGATCAAAGCTGGCCCGATAAGCCTCAGACCCGACGCTTCATGCGCACTTCGCGCACGGCGCCGGTCGAGGAATTCATCACCAGGCTGTGGGTGTGGACGAAGCCGTCCTTGAAGGTCACCCCGTCGAGCAGGGCGCCGGAGGTGACGCCGGTGGCCGCGAAGATGGCGTCGGCGCGGACGATCTCGTGCAGATCGTACTTCTTGTCGAAGTCGGTGACGCCCCAGCGCGCGGCGCGGGCGCGCTCGTCGGCGTTGCGGAAGACGAGACGGCCCTGGAACTGTCCGCCCACGCACTTCAGGGCCGCGCAGGCCAGCACCCCTTCGGGAGCGCCGCCGGAACCGAGATAGAGGTCGATGCCGGTCGAGGGATCGGCGGTGTTGATGACGCCGGCGACGTCGCCGTCGGTGATCAGGTTGACCCGCGCGCCGGCCGAGCGGACGGCGGCGATGATCTCGGCGTGGCGCGGCCGGTCGAGCACGCAGACGGTGATCTGGGAGGGATCGACGCCCTTGGCTTCAGCCAACGCCTTGACGTTCTCGGCCGGCGACTTGTCGAGATCGATGACGCCCGCCGGATAGCCCGGACCGCAGGCGATCTTGTCCATGTAGGTGTCGGGGGCGTTCAGCAGCGTGCCCTTGGGCGCCCAGGCCATCACGGCCAGCGCGTTGGGCATGGCCTTGGCCGTCAGGGTGGTGCCTTCCAGCGGGTCGAGGGCGATGTCGACCTTGGGGCCGCCGCGGCCCACCTTCTCGCCGATATAGAGCATGGGCGCTTCGTCGCGCTCGCCCTCGCCGATGACGATCTCGCCGTCGATGGACAGGTCGTTGAGCGCATTGCGCATGGCGTCGACGGCCGCCTGGTCGGCGGCCATCTCGTCACCCCGGCCCACCATGGTCCAAGACGCGATGGCGGCGGCTTCGGTCACGCGGACCGCATCCAGGACCAGAGAACGGTCCAGGGTGTTAGAACTCATCAGTGTCTCCCAGCCCGTGGCGAGGCTAAATTCCCAATGTCTTCATACCCTGGACCGCTTGTTGCTCGCGGTCTCTAGCTACGTGCGACACGCAGAAGACGGGGACGCTCTAGCACGGCCTGCAGTTTTTCGATGCGTGTAATCGCGTCGAGAAGCTTCGATTCCGGAGTCGCATGGGTAACGATCACGATCGGCACGCCGCCCGCCCCTTCGACGGGCTTCTGCAGGAAGGCGTCGATCGAGACGCCGCATTCGGCCAGGGTTTCGGAGATGGCGGCGATGGCGCCGGGCTCGTCGCGGACCATGATCCGCAGATAGGCCTTGCCGACGCTGCGGGCCGGATCGACCGGCACGAACGGCGCCAGGGCCCCGGCCGGGGCCTGGAACACGGGGCGGACGGCCTTGGTCATGACGTCGGCGATATCGGCGGCGACGGCGGCGGCGGTCGGGCCTGCGCCCGCGCCCGGACCCTGGATGAAGATGCGGCCGATGCGCTTGCCCTCGATGAACAGCGCGTTGAGGGCGCCGCCGGCCTGGGCCAGCGGGTGGGTCAGCGGGATCAGGGTCGGGTGGACCTTCACCGAGACGCCGTCGTCGGACTTGGCGGTGCCAGCGATGAGCTTGATGCGATAGCCCAGGTCCTTGGCCAGCTTGATGTCGAGCAGCTCGACCTCGCTGATGCCCTCGATCTCGGCGGCCTCGTAGTCAGGGGCGCAGCCGAAGGCGAGAGCCGCCAGGATGGTGATCTTGTGGCCGGCGTCGAAGCCGCCGACGTCCATGGTCGGGTCGGCCTCGGCGTAGCCCAGGGCCTGGGCCTCGCGCAGCACGTCGCCGAAATCACGGCCGGTCTTCTCCATCTCGGAGAGGATGTAGTTGCAGGTGCCGTTGAGGATGCCGGCCACCGAGACGACGTCGTCGCCGACCATGGCCTCGCGCAGCATCTTCACGGCCGGGGTGCCGCCCATGACGGCGGCTTCGAACAGCAGCGGGACGTTGTTGGCCTCGGCCAGGGCGGCCAGTTCGGCGCCGTGCTCGGCGATCAGGGCCTTGTTGGCGGTGACGACGGGCTTGCCGAGTTTCAGGGCGGCCTCGACCGCGGCCTTGGCCGGGCCGTCGCTGCCGCCGACCAGCTCGACGAACAGGTCGACGTCGGGCGAGCTGGCCAGGGCGACCGGATCGTCGAACCAGGTCAGGCCCGAGATGTCGATCGTGCGCGGGCGCGACTTGGAGCGGGCCGAGACGGCGGTGACGACGGCGCGGTCGCCGGCCGGGGCGAAGTCGGGGCGTTCGGCCAGGAACTGCAGGAGGCCGCCGCCTACGGTGCCGAGGCCGGCGACGCCGACGCGCCAGGTTTTCTGAGTCATGGTGCGGTTCCTAGTCTTCCAAGCCGCCGACCTACCTGATCGAGGTCACCGCCTTCAGGCGCCCCAAGCGGCGTCGGCCTCAGCTTGGGTCCCCCGGACGAGCCGGGGGATGACGAATTGAAAATTCTAGACCTGGTCGAGGCTGTTGTGAGCCTTTGCGAGGATCTGGTCGGCGTTGGCGATGAATTTCTTCACGTTGCGCGCGGCCTGCTTGATGCGGTGCTCGTTCTCGACGAGGCCGATGCGGACATAGCCCTCGCCGTATTCGCCAAAGCCGATGCCGGGGGCGACGGCGACGCCGGCCTCCTCGATCAGCAGGCGCGAGAACAGCATCGAGCCGGCGGCTTCGAACTGCGGAGGGATCTTGGCCCAGGCGAACATCGAGGCGGGCGGGTTGGGGATGTCCCAGCCGGCGCGCTTCATCGACGACACCAGGGTGTCGCGGCGGCCCTTGTAGATGCCGCGGATCTCTTCCACGCAGTCTTGGGGACCGTTCAGGGCGGCGGCGGCGGCCACCTGCACGGGCGTGTAGGCGCCGTAGTCGAGATAGGACTTCACGCGGGCCAGGGCCGCGCAGATCCGGGCGTTGCCGACCACCATGCCCACGCGCCAGCCGGCCATGGCGTAGGTCTTCGACAGCGAGTTGACCTCGACGGCGATGTCTTTGGCGCCATCCACCTGCAGGATCGACGGCGGCGGGTTGTCCTCGAAATAGATCTCGCCGTAGGCCACGTCGCTGATGACCAGCAGGTCGTGCTTCTTCGCCAGCGCCACGGCGTCCTTGTAGAAGTCGAGATCCACCGTCTGGGCGGTCGGGTTGGACGGATAGGACAGGATCAGCACGGACGGCGGCGGCACCGAGTGCTTCACCGCGCGGCTGATGTTCGAAAGGTACTGCTCGGGGCTCAGCGCCGGCACGTGGCGGATGACGCCGCCGGCCATGATGAAGCCGAAGGCGTGGATCGGATAGGCCGGGTTCGGACAGATGATGACGTCGCCGGGGGCGGTCAGGGCCTGGGCGAGGTTGGCGAAGCCCTCCTTAGAGCCCAGGGTCGAGATCACCTCGGTGTCGGGGTTCAGCTTCACGCCGAAGCGGCGGTCGTAATAGCCGGCCATGGCCTTGCGCAGGCCCGGAATGCCCTTCGACGCCGAGTAGCGGCCCGAGCGCGGATCGCGCGAGGTCTCGACCAGCTTGTCGACGATGTGCTGGGGCGTGGGCATGTCGGGGTTGCCCATGCCGAAGTCGATGATGTCGACGCCCTGGCCGCGCAGGCGGGCCTTGATGCGGTTGACCTCTTCGAAGACGTAGGGCGGCAGGCGGCGGATGCGATGGAAATCGGCGGTCATGATGGCTCGTGCGCCCTCTGGCGCTGCAGGAGCGAAAAGTCGGGCATGGATAGACCCCGAGCGGGGCATAGCCAAGCCAGTTCAAGGAAAATTATGCCTCCGTCGCCCTATTGGGGCTTGGACGGAGGCGGGGTAGCTCGGCCACGAGCAGCCTTGGCGAAGGCTTCGGTCTCGGCGCGGTCGGCGACGGTCGGAATCTCCGACGGCGGAACGCGGGCCGCGCGCTGGGCGCGGGCGGCGAAGCCTTCGGTGTCGGACAGGGCGAAGGTGTCGGGCGCGGTGTCGCGCTTCAGCTGGGCGGCGGCCGCCAGCTCTTCCTGCACCTGGGCCTTGTACTCGCCGGGCTTGGGGATGTCGGTCGGGATCGCCGGGATCTCGGCGAAGCTCGGCCGCACGCCGCGCTGGTGGGCCGCGGCCTCGGCGGCGGAGGCGACCGGCGAGGTCTGATCCACCGGCGGCGGCGTGAACGGCGACGTGCCGCACGCCGACAGCAAGGTCGCGAGGACCGCCAGCGAGGCGCCGTAACGTACGATTTTACCGGTTTGGCCGTTCATCTTGTCTCAGGTCTTATGCGATGATCGCGGCGAGCGGAAGGCGCCGAACGAGAATCGGGCCGCCGATCGACGACATTCAGACGGAAGGAACGCGCATGGCAAAGGGCGGGACCACCGGCAAGGACACGGGCAAGAGCGCCAAGGCGCCGCCGAAGCCCAGAAAAGCCCCTGCCGCAGCCGCCAAGAAGCCCGCCGCCGCGCCCAAGCCCCCTCCTCCACCGCCACAACCCGACCCCAGGCCCGAATCGGTCGCCGGCTTTTCCGCCAGCCCCGACATCGCCTCGCTGCTGACCGAAGAGCAGCGCAGGATGATGGAGACCCTGTCGGCCAACCTGGCCCGCGCGGCGGTCACCGCCCAGGGCGCGATCGCCGAGGCCGCCCTGCGCCAGGCCGACCGGCCCGCGGCCCTGTCGCCCGACCCGTTCCACGTCGGCCCGGCCCTCAACGAGGTGATCGGCAGCCTGGCGGCCCAGCCCGACCGGCTGCTGCGCGCCCAGGCCGATCTCTTCAACGGCTACATGGAGCTGTGGCAGTCGGCCGCCCGCCGCGCCGTCGGCGAGGAGACCAAGCCCGTCGTCGCCCCGGCCCACGGCGACAAGCGCTTTTCCGACCCCGACTGGGTGACCAACCCGGTGTTCGACATGATGAAGCAGTCGTACCTGCTGACGTCGAACTGGCTGAACGGGCTGGTGGCCCAGGCCGAGACCGTCGATCCGCAGTCCAAGCGCCGGGTCGAGTTCTTCACCAAGATGCTGACCGACGCCTTCTCGCCGTCGAACTTCCTGATCTCCAACCCCGCGGCCCTGCGCGAGGTGATGCAGACAGGCGGCGAGAGCCTCAAGCGCGGCATGGAGAACTTCGCCGCCGACCTGGAGCGCGGCGGCGGCCAGCTGGCCATCAGCCAGACGGACCTGGCCAAGTTCAAGGTCGGCGAGAACGTCGCCACCGCGCCTGGCAAGGTGGTCTACCAGAACGACATCCTGCAGCTCCTGCAGTTCGATCCGACCACGGAGCAGCAGTACGAGATCCCGCTGCTGATCTTCCCGCCCTGGATCAACAAGTTCTACATTCTCGACCTGCGCCCCGAGAACTCGATGATCCGCTGGCTGACCGGCCAGGGCTTCACGGTGTTCGTGGCCTCGTGGGTAAATCCCGACAGCCAGCTCGCGGCCAAGACCTTCGAGGACTACATGCTGGAGGGCATCTACGACGCCAGCCAGCAGGTGATGACCCAGTGCGGCGTCGATCGGGTCAACACGGTCGGCTACTGCATCGGCGGCACGCTGTTGTCCTGCGGCATGGCCCACATGGCCGCGCGCGGCGACAAGCGGATCAACTCGGCCACCTTCTTCGCCGCCCAGCAGGACTTCGCCGAGGCCGGCGACCTGCTGCTGTTCACCGACGAAGCGTGGCTGAAGGAGATCGAGCAGCGGATGGACCAGGAAGGCGGCTTCCTGCCCAGCCAGTCGATGGCCGACACCTTCAACGCCCTGCGCGGCAACGACCTGATCTGGTCGTTCTTCATCAACAACTACCTGATGGGCAAGGAGCCGCGCCCGTTCGACCTGCTGTTCTGGAACGCCGACCAGACGCGGATGCCCAAATCGCTGCACCTGTTCTACCTGCGCAACTTCTACAAGGACAACAACCTGACCCACGGCCGCCTGAGCCTGGGCGGGGAGCAGCTGGACCTGTCGAAGGTCAAGACGCCGATCTACGTGCAGTCGTCGAAAGACGACCACATCGCCCCCTATCGCAGCGTCTATCGCGGGGCGCGGGCCTTCGGCGGGCCGGTGACCTTCACCATGGCCGGCTCGGGCCACATCGCCGGCGTGATCAACCACCCGGACGCCAAGAAGTACCAGCACTGGACCAACGAGCACCTGCCCGGCTCGGTCGAGGGCTGGTTGTCGGGCGCGGTGGAGCACCCCGGCTCATGGTGGCCGCACTGGGCGGGCTGGCTGAAGGCCAAGTCCGGCAAGCTGATCCCGGCGCGCGATCCGGCCAAGGGACCGCTGAAGGCGTTCGAGGACGCCCCCGGCAGCTTCGTGCGGGTGCGCTCGAACGCGGCGGCTTAAAGCATAGGTATCCCTCTCCCCTTGCGGGAGAGGGTGGCCTGCGAAGCAGGCCGGGTGAGGGGTCGAAAGACCTGTCAGCCGCGACGGCGGTCAGGCCGGGCGGGGCGTCAGACTTCTGAGAGATCCCTCATCCGTCGGCTGTCGCCGACACCTTCTCCCGCAAGGGGAGAAGGAACATTTTGAAGACCCACGTTCGCCCAAAACTCGCCCCGATCACGGCGGAGCTTGCCGCCATGCTCGAGTTCGACCGTCGTTCAGCGCTGGGCCTGCTGGCCGCCGCCCCCTGGCTGGGCGCGGCGAGCCGTGGCGACGGCCTGCGGCTGGCCAAGGCGGCGCGGGCGCAGGTCGGGGTGACCACCGACTATGATCCCAGCTACCGGGCGATCGGCTATCCGCACGGCGACGTGCTGCGCACCACCGGTGTCTGCGCCGACGTGCTGGTGCGGGCGGCCCGCGACGCCTGGAACGTCGACCTGCAGGAGCGGGTGCACACCGACATGGTGCGGGCCTTCTCGGCCTATCCCGCCCGCCGCGCCTGGGGCCAGAAGAGCGCCGACGCCAATATCGACCACCGGCGGGTGCTGAACCTGGAAACCTATCTCGACCGCCAGGGCGCCCGCGTGCGCGCCAGCCAGGCGGCGCGATCGGGCGACGGCTTCGAGCAGCCCGAGCCCGGCGACATCGTCACATGGCGCCTGTTCGGCAACGGTCGCCCACATATCGGCGTGGTGGTCGAGGGGCCGGACAGACCCCGCGTGGTGCACAACATCGGCGCCGGCGCGCGCGATGAACCGCTGTGGATGCTGAAACTACACAAGCCGGCGGGGCACTATCGCTGGCGGGTTTAGGGGCCGACACGTCAGGAAGACGTAACCCCCGCCCCCTTCACGTCGTCGCTCAAGAAGAGAGGAAACGGCGGCGCGCATCGGCGCTTTCGCCTCTCACCTATGCGACACTTGATCGCCGTTAACCAAGTGTCTTGCCTCGACACCGCAGTCGTGTCACCAAATTCGCCCGGTTCGCGCGGAGGCTGGAGCCAGATCGCGCGGAGGAACGGCTTTCCGTAGTCAAACGCTTGGTAACTAAGCGCAGTCACCTGCGTTTAAGTATGCTTTTTTTGCCATCGTCAATCTCCGGGTGATCTGATCCCCCAGACGGCCAAAAGTGGACATCCATGCGCCTTCACACCGCTGCAGAGAGGCCCCATCTGAGCACGATGAAATACTTTCGTGGATTGAAGCGGTCGAATCGTCTCAGGCTTCGGAGCAGTGTAGAAGCACTGGAGACGTCGATGAATGCGGCAGACAAGCTGTTGGTGGACGTGTCACCCGGTGTAGCGGCCGCCGTTCGGCGTGCAAAGGCCAAGAAGAGAACCAAGACAGCCACTTTCACCGTACCACTAAGCGAACGCGTGAAGTCCTTGGTCCAACCTAGCGAGAATACGGACGAGGGACTGATGCACGACAAGCAGATCGTGGGCGATCCCGTTTGAATTTTGGTACGGCCGACGGGGGCAACGGGCGTACAGACCACGATCAAGTTCATTACGACCGCGCCAAGGAGTTCTTTCTTCAGGCGTATCCCGACCCGCAATCACAAGGTTCGCGATCTCCAGAAGAGCTCAACCGTGAGGTAGAGCTTTTGATTGCTATTGGCTGCTATGCCTTGGATCGCTGGGGGGCCGAGGCGACAGTACCAACCGGAGGCAAGGGATACCTGCGGGACCTCCGGCGAGCCGTCGATAACTGCTCCGGTCGCCATTTTCAGTCGATCATCACGGATGCCGAAAAGCGACTGAACGATTATCGCAGCCGCAACAGCGTCGTCGCAACGATGGCCGAGCTGGACTCGCGCGCCAAGATGCTGGTGAAGGACATCGCCAAGTCGGTTGACGAGCTCAGCGAAAGACCAAAGCTTGTCCAAACCAAATGGCTGGACATTACATTGGTAGAAATGGGCAAGGGCGTGCTGGCCGCCCTGGGCGTCATCGTAGCGGCCACTGCACTATCACTGCTGTCGCCGCGCTATCGCAGTGAAGCCTATAACTTTGCGACGTCGTTCTTCAGCCAGCCTGCATCACACCCCACAGAGCCGACCTCCAACTAAACCGCCGGCTCCTTGCGCGCCCAAGTCCAAGACGACGTGGACGCGTCCCCCATTACAGACCCGCCTTCTCGTCCAGGCCCAGAGCCAGGTTGAGGTTCTGCACGGCCGCGCCCGAGGCGCCCTTGCCCAGGTTGTCGAGCAGGGCCACCAGGCGGGCCTGGCCGCTGGTGTCGGAGCCGAAGACGAACAGCTTGATGCGGTTGGTGCCGTTCAGGCCCTCTGGGTCGAGGGTGGAGAGGCCCTTGGCCTCGTCCAGCGAGGCGACCTCGACGAAGGCCTCGCCCTTGTAGTGGGCGGCCAGGGCGGCGTGGATGTCGCCCAGCGAGCACGAGCCTTCCAGCAGGCCAAGGTGCAGCGGCAGCTCGACCAGCATGCCTTGCGCGTAGCGGCCGACGGCGGGCGTGAAGATCGGGCGGGTCAGCAGGCCGCCGTGCTTCTGGATCTCGGGCACGTGCTTGTGGGTCAGGGACAGGCCGTAGATGCGGTAGGCGACCTTGGTGTAGGTCGGCGAGGTCTCGTCCTCGAACTCGGCGATCATCGCCTTGCCGCCGCCGGTGTAGCCGGAAACGCCGTTGAACGAGACCGGCAGGTCGGACGACAGCAGGCCGGCCGAGACCAGCGGACGGGTCAGGGCGATGGCGCCGGTGGCGTAGCAGCCGGGATTGGAGATCCGCTTGGCGCCGGCGATCTTCTTGCGCTGCTCCCTGTCGAGCTCGGGAAAGCCGTAGGTCCAGTCGGCGTTGGTGCGGTGGGCGCTGGAGGCGTCGATCACCTTGACCAGCGGGTTCTCGATCAGGCTGACGGCTTCCTTGGCCGCGTCGTCGGGCAGGCACAGGATCACCGCGTCGGCGGCGTTGAGCAGCTCGGCGCGGGCGGCCGCGTCCTTGCGCTTGTCGGGATCGATCGAGATCAGCTGCAGATCGGTGCGGCCGATCAGGCGCTCGCGAATCTGCAGGCCGGTGGTGCCGACTTCGCCGTCGATGAAGACCTTGGGGGCGTTCGCCATTGCCTACTCCTCGACCTGGGCCGGCCTGTGCTCAGGCCCAGTCTTGCAGCGCCGTGTGACCGACACTCGCGTTCGGGCCGCATGGACCCGAGAAAAACCGCAAGAAAAAGGGCGCTTCGGATGACCGAAGCGCCCTCTTCCAAACGCGTATAGACGCGCTTAGCGCTTCGAGAACTGGAAGCTGCGGCGGGCCTTGGCCTTGCCGTACTTCTTACGCTCGACGACGCGGCTGTCGCGGGTCAGGAAGCCGTGCGGCTTCAGGACCGGGCGCAGGGCCGGTTCGTAGTAGGTCAGAGCCTTGGACAGGCCGTGACGGATGGCGCCGGCTTGACCCGACAGGCCCGAACCTTCGACGGTGACGTCGACGTCGAACTGGCCGAGGCGGTCGGTCACTTGCAGCGGCTGGGCGATCATCATGCGCAGCACCGGACGAGCGAAGTAGACTTCCTGGTCACGGCCGTTGACGGTGACCTTGCCGGTGCCCGGCTTGATCCACACGCGCGCGATGGCGTTCTTGCGCTTGCCGGTCGCGTAGGCGCGGCCTTGGGCGTCGATCTTCGGCTCGGCCGGAGCGGCCGCGACGGGGTTGCTGGACAGGCTGGCCAGCGCGTCAAAACCTTGAGCTTCGGACATGACTTAGGCGCTCCGGGTGTTTTTGACGTTGCGCGCCGCGAAGTCGATGACTTCCGGGTTCTGCGCTTGGTGCGGGTGCTCGGCGTCGGCGTAGACCAGCAGGTGCGTCAGTTGCTTGCGCGCCAGCGGGCTTTCCTTCGGCAGCATGCGCTCGACGGCCTTGTTCAGGACGCGTTCCGGGAAGCGACCTTCCAGGACCTTGCGCGGGGTGGTTTCCTTGATGCCGCCCGGGTGACCGGTGTGGCGGTAGTAAACCTTGTCGTCCAGCTTCTTGCCGGTGAACTTCACCTTGTCGGCGTTGATCACGACGACGAAGTCGCCGCAGTCGACGTGCGGGGTGTAGTCGGGACGGTGCTTGCCGCGAAGACGCATGGCGATGAACGTCGCCAGACGGCCGACAACGGCGTCCTTGGCGTCGACCACGATCCACTTCTTCTCGACCTCGGCGGGCTTCAGGGAAGCCGTGGTCTTTTGCATGGGATTGATCCGTAATTCCTGTGCGTCGGGGGCCAAGGAAACGGCTCCGTCCGCGTGAGGGGCGGCTGATACCGAAGCCTTGGCCGCCTGTCAACAATGCGCGCGCAGGAAAGTTCGGAAAGCCTTGTGGAGCAAGGGATTGCGCGATGCGGTATCTAAATACCGCATCGCGCCGTATTCCCTTACTTGGCCGCGTCGAAGCCGAAGGCGTGGCGCATGACCTGGAAGATGTAGCTTTCCTCGACCACGCCGCGGATCAGATAGGCGCCCGGGCCGTCGGCGTAGATGCCGACGTCCTCGCCGGAGTGGGCGGCGCTGGGCAGGTTGGCCAGGGCCTGCTGGTGGTAGTCGACCTCGTCGAGGTCTTCCTTGGCCGGATCGGCGCGCAGCTCGGCGCCTTCCGCGCCGCCGGGACCGGTGGCGAAGCTGAGCACGGTGTAGGCCTTGCCGTCGCCGGCCACGACCGGCTCGCCCTCGTTGCCGGCCAGGCCCAGGATCGGGGCGCTGCGGGCGGCGTAGCCCGAGATCACCAGGCCGTGGCTGTGGTCGGCGGTGACGATGACCAGGGTCTCGTTCAGATCCACCTTGGCCAGCACCGCCTCGATGGCCTTCGAGAACTCGACGGTCTCGGTCAGGGTGCGCTTGGCGTTGTTGAGGTGGCTGCCCATGTCGATCTTGCCGCCCTCGACGAGCAGGAAGTAGCCCTTGGGGTTCTGGGCCAGGATGTCGACGGCCTTGGTCGCCATCTGCGCCAGGGTCGGCACGCCCTCGCCCAGCACCGGACGCTCGACCTCGTAGGGCAGGTGCTCGCCGGCGAAGAGGCCCAGCACCGGACCGGTCTTGGTCGCATCGATCGCCGCCAGTTGGTCGGCGGTCGTGACATAGGCGCCGCCCTTGGCCTTGGTCCATTCGGCGGTCAGGTCGCGGCCGTCGGCGCGCTTGCCGCCCTTGTCTTCCGGCAGGAAGCGCGAGCGGCCGCCGCCCAGGGCGACGTCGAGGCGCAGATTGGCTGGCGCCTCGACCAGCTGGCGGGCGATGTCCTTGCAGCCGCCGCTCAGGGCCTCGGCCGGCATGTCGCCGTCGCCTTCCCAGTCGCGATAGGCGGTGTGGGCGTAGGTCCCGGCGGGCGTGGCGTGGGTGATGCGGGTGGTGGTGACCGCGCCGGCCGACAGGCCGTGGGCCTTGGCGATCTCGGCGATGGTCTCGACGCGGTTAGCGGCCTCGTCGGCGCAGGCCTCGGGCTTGGCCGCGCCGGTCAGGCCGATGACCTTGTTGCGGGTCTTCACGCCGGTGGTGATGGCGGTGATGCCGGCGGCGCTGTCGGTGACCTGGGTGTCGTGGCTGTAGGTCTTGGAGAGCGCCACCCAGGGCAGCTTCTCGAAGGCCAGGGCGTTCGACTCGCCGTCGACGCCGCGCTGCTGGCCTTCGTAGATGCGGCTGGCCACGGCGGTGGAGATGCCCATGCCGTCGCCCAGGAACAGGATGACGTTCTTGGCCTTGCCGGTCTTGGGGTTGACGGTCAGGGCCTTGGCCAGGGCGGCCTCACCGGCCTTGTAGTAGCTGTCGGCGGCCTGGGCGGGCGTGGTGTCGGCGGCCAAAGCGGCGACGGGCGCGAAGGGCGCGAGGGCCAGGGCGCAGACGCCGGCCAGGAGCGAGGAAACGCGGATCACGAGGGGATCTCCAGCAGGGACATGCCGGTCCTGTGCTGGAGTTTCGTGACAGTTCTTCGAGCGCCGACTCAGAAAGCCCGGGTCGGCGAAATCCCGGCTCCCCTCCATCCGTAAAACCCCCGCGAAAGCGGGGGCCCAGGCGTTTTATCGTCGAGCGCCGTGGGGTTCGGAAAAAGCCTGGGTCCCCGCTTTCGCGGGGGTTTTACGGGAAGAGAGTTACGGCCGCCGCACGCGCCAGGCGAAGGTGGTGGCCGCCCCCAGCAGCAGGGCCGCGCCGGCCTGGTGCAGCACGCCGAGGCTGAGCGGCACGGCGGCCATCAGGGTCCAGATCCCCAGGCCCGCCTGGACCAGCACCACGCCGAGCACGACATAGGCGACGATCCTGGCCTCGTGCGGCAGGCGGCGGGCGCGGGCCGCGCCGACGGCCAGGGCGATGGCGGCGGCGCACACGACGTAGGCCATCAGGCGGTGATGCAGCTGCACCGCGCCCTGGCTGTGGGCGAGCGTGCCCCACAGACCCTTGCCGGCGTATTCGGTCGGCAGCAGCGAGCCGTTCATCAGCGGCCAGTCGTTGTAGACGAGCCCTGCGTCGTTGCCGGCCACCAGGGCGCCCAGCAGGCTCTGGAAGAACACCCCGCCCAGGAAGGCCAGGCCCCAGCCGCGCCACTCGCTGCGCTCCTCGACGCGCGGGGCGCCGTTCCAGGCGTCCAGCGCGGTCCAGATCAGCAGCACGAAGAGGGCAAGCGCCAGGCCGAGGTGAACCATCAGCCGCTCGGGCGCGACCGAGACGCGCTCGGAAAGGCCGCTGGAGACCATCCACCAGCCGACCAGCCCCTGCAGGCCGCCTAGGGCCAGCATGGCCCCGCAGCGCAGGATCAGGCGGCGCGGCAGCATGCGGCGCACCAGGAAGAAGGCGAACGGCAGGGCGAAGGCCGCGCCGACGATCCGACCCAGCAGCCGGTGCGCCCACTCCCACCAGAAGATGCCCTTGTAGGCCTCAACGGTCATGTCGGGGTTCACCAGGTGATACTGGGGGATCTGCTTGTAGAGCTCGAAATTGGCGCGCCAGGCCTCGTCCGACATCGGCGGCAACGCGCCCATGATCGGCTTCCACTGGGTGATCGAAAGCCCCGAGTCGGTCAGGCGAGTCGCGCCGCCGACCACGACCATGGCGAAGACCAGGGCGGCCACGACGAACAGCCAGATGGCGACGGGCCGGGAACGGTCGGAACGCAGGAAGGAAGTCATGAAGCCGAAAAAACGCCTGTTCTGGGCCTAAATGGGGCGGCAAGACCCCTACTCCCGGCCCCTACTCCCCGCAAGGCGCCGCTGTCCATGTCCCACTCGCGCTTAAGGAGCCGCGCCAGGGGCCATGACGCAGCCGACACCGCGTGGCATGGTGCGGGAGCGTGGCAGCCGAAAGTGTTTGCGGTTTCGGCGCCTGCCACGCTCCATTGTTTCATTTGGAGCCTCGTAGAGGCTCCGGGCTGCGGGGGCGCAGCGCGTTCCTGGGGGATGTGAGATGAGCGGCGTGGGCGTGTTCGTCGCCTTGGTGATCGGCATCCTGGCCGGCTGGATCGCGGACGCCCTTCTGGCTCGCCGCCACAGCCTGTTCATGCAGATGCTGATCGGGGTGATCGGCTCGTTCATCGGCGCCTTCATCGCCCAGCGCCTGCACATGGTGGTCCCGGGCTTCCTGGGCAGCCTGGTCGTCTCGGTCGTGGGCGCGACCCTGTTCCTGGCCGTGCTCGGCCTTTTCCGGAGATCCGCGTGAGCGCTCCCCTCATTCCCGCCCGCCTGCGCAAGCTGGTCGGCTCGATCGGCGTGATCGCGATCCTGCTGGGCTGGATCTGGGCCTTCACCAGCCTCTACGACCACCTGCCCCTGAATCGCGCCGTGCACCTGCTCTATTTCGTGGCGCTGGGCATGGGCTGGATCCTGCCGGTCATTCCGCTGATCACCTGGATGGGCAAGGCGGACAAACCGCTGAACGTCGGCGAGCGATAGTCTGGGGCGAGCGATAATCCGGAAACGAAAAAGGCCGCCCCGAGGGGCGGCCTTTGCGTTTCTTCCGCGGTCTTCTCTCCGGAGAGAGAATGGTCGGAGCGACAGGATTCGAACCTGCGACCCCTTGACCCCCAGTCAAGTGCGCTACCAGGCTGCGCCACGCTCCGACGCGGAAGGAGCGCCCTTATAGGCGCCGCTCCCCGACTCGGCAATCGGAAATCGAGGCCTTTTCGCGAGGCCTCAGGAACGCGTCAAAAGCCCGTCCAGACGGGCCTTGATGCTGGTCAGGTCGTCCAGGGCCTCGACCAGACGCGCCCGGCGTTCGGGGCTGGGCGCCTGCGAAACGGACGAATCGCCGAAGCCGTCAGCGATGGGAGATTCAAGGAAGGCCGCGCCGTTCTGGCCCAGGCCGGCGGCGATCACGTGGGTGACGCCCTGCTCGCGGTGCAGCTTCTGGACGCCCTTGATCGTGTAGCCCTCGGCGTGCAGCAGCGCGCGCACGCCGTTGAGCACGGCGATGTCCTGCGGGCGATAGAAGCGGCGCCCGCCGGCCCGTTTCATCGGGCGGATGAACGAGAACTTGGTCTCCCAGAAACGCAATACGTGCTGGGGGACGCCTAGCTCTTCGGCGGCCTCGGAAATCGTGCGGAAGGCGTTGGGCCCCTTCGCCACCGCATCGAATCCCTTAGTCGCCCAGGGCGCTGTCGATGCGCGCCTTCATGACCTGAGAGGAGCGGAAACCGATGACCCGGCGCGGCTCGATCTCGGCCGGCTCGCCCGTCTTGGGATTGCGCCCCATCCGGGCCCGCTTCTCGCGAACCTGGAAGACGCCGAATCCGGAAAGCTTGACCGTCTCGCCCTTCTCCAGGGCCTCGGCCACCAGGTCGAGAGTACGCTCGACGAGACCGGCGCAGTCCTGACGCGTCAGGCCTACTTCCTCGTGGACCGCCTCGCAGAGGTCAGCCCGGGTCAATGTCGAACCCTTCATAACGCCCCCTTACGCAACACGCGGACGAGAAGTCCTTGCCCGCGCCAATGACCAGTCACCCGACAGGCGGGGCGCACGAATGCCCCGATCTCGCGCGACATGACCTCGTCAACTCAAGACTGCATGCCGCGAATACCGCATGAAGTCAAAGGGTCAAGCCGGACACCTCATATGCGGAGGAAGCCCGGACGCCAACCCAAGGTCAAGCTTGGTTCCTGACCATCAGAGGCGCAGGACGCAGGCGCCCCACGTCAGGCCGCCGCCCATCGCCTCGAGCAAAAGCAGGTCGCCCGGCTTGATCCGGCCGTCCGCCACCCCGTGCGCGAAGGCCAGGGGAATCGATGCGGCCGAGGTGTTGGCGTGCAGCGCCACGGTCGAGATGACCTTTTCCTCGTCGATGCCGCAGCGGTTGGCCACGCCTTGCAGGATTCGCTGGTTGGCCTGGTGCGGAATGAACCAGTCCACCTCGGGCACGGTCACGCCCGCCTTCTCGGCGGCGGCGAAGATAGCCTCGGAGATGTTGATCACGGCGTGCTTGAAGACCTGGTTGCCCAGCATCCGCAGCTTGCCGACCGTGCCCGTGGTCGACGGACCGCCATCGACATAGAGCAGGTCCTGTTTGGTCCCGTCGGCGCGCAAGGCGAAACCCAGCATGCCGCGATCGGCCGTGGTCCCCTCGCCTTGCCCCGGCTCCAGCACGACCGCGCCGGCGCCGTCGCCGAACAGCACGCAGGTGCCGCGGTCGGTCCAGTCCATCAGGCGGGTCATGGTCTCGGCGCCGATCACCAGGGCGCACTTGGCGTGCCCCCGGGCGACGAAGCCGTCGGCCACCGACAGGGCGTAGACGAAACCCGAGCACACAGCCTGGACGTCGAAGGCGATCCCCACCGGCGCGCCCAGCTTGCGCTGGACGATGGCGGCGGTGGCCGGAAAGGTCAGGTCGGGCGTGGTGGTGGCCACGATGATCAGGTCGACATCGGCGGCCGACTTGCCCGCGCGCTCCAGCGCCTGCTTGGCGGCCTCGACGGCGAGGTCGGAGACGGCCTGGTCGTCAGCAGCCTTGTGGCGCTGGCGGATGCCGGTGCGCTCGATGATCCATTCGTCGGAGGTGTCGACGACCTTCGACAGGTCTTCGTTGGTGACGATCCCCGGCGGCAGGTAGGCCCCGACGCCGGTCACCACGCTACGGACTACGCTCACTCGGCGGCTCCCTGGGTTTCGACGCCATCGGCGCCGTCGTCCTTGGCCGCTTGATCTTTTTCCGCGGTCAGACGCTTCAAGTTACGATCGATCTCGGCGGTGAAGTCGCTGCGCGCGAGATCCACCGCGACGCGCACGGCCGAGGCGAAGCCATTGGCGTCGGCGCCGCCGTGGCTCTTCACGACGATGCCGTTGAGGCCCAGCAGCGGCCCGCCATTAACCCGGCCGGGGTCGAGGCGGCGCTTCATCTTCTTCAGCGAGCCCGAGGCGATCAGCGCGCCCAGCATGGCCAGCGGGCCGGCGGTCAGCGTGGCCTTGATCTCGTTGCCGAAGAACCGGGCCAGGCCCTCGGCGGTCTTCAGGGCGACATTGCCGGTGAAGCCGTCGGTGACCACCACGTCGACGGTGCCGTAGGCGATGTCGGTGCCCTCGACGAAGCCGCGATAGTCGAAGTCGAAGTGCGGGCTGTCCTGCAGGATGCGGTGAGCCTCGCGCACCTCCTCGTGGCCCTTCTGGTCTTCGGAGCCGACATTGAGAATGCCGACCGTCGGGCGGGTCGAGCCGTGGACGGCGTGGTGGAAGGCAGCCCCCATGATCGCGAACTCGACCAGCTGTTCGGCGTCGCTCTCGACATTGGCGCCGACGTCGAGCACCGCCGAGACGCCCTTCATGGTCGGCCAGGAGGCGACGATGGCCGGACGCTCCAGATCCGCGCTCATCCGCAGGATCAGCTTGGAGATGGCCATCAGGGCGCCGGTGTTGCCGGCCGAGACGCAGGCGGCGGCCTGGCCCGAGCGAAGGGCCTCGACGGCGTTCCACAGGCTGGAGCCCTTGCCCCGGCGCATGGCCTGGGCGGGCTTTTCGTCCATGGCGATGGACTTGTCGGTATGGACGACGGTGCAGACGGCGCGGGCGGCTGGCGCGCGCGCCAGTTCGGCGTTCAGCGCCGTCTCGTCGCCATGCACCAGGAAGCGGACGTCAGGCAGGGACTTGGCGGCGATCTCAAGCGCGGGTACAACCACGGATGGACCGTGATCCCCGCCCATGGCGTCGACCGAAATGACAACGGGTTGGGGCACGAGACGCTATCGACTCCTGTGACGGTCGCGACGCGGCCGGCTTGATTCCGGGCGTGATATCACGCCCGGAGGGAAAAGGGCCAACTCAGCCCTCTTCGTCCTTTGCTTTCAGCCCTTTCAGGGCTGCAAAGGGAGAAAGGTCCACCGGCTCGGCGGGTTGCACGAACACCGCCCCGGGCTTGCGCGGGAACGGGTCCAGCTCCAGCGCCAGATGCTCGATCACATAGCCCGAGACGTCGATCGTCTCGCCTTCCAGCACGTCGGGCGGATCGTCGCTCTCGGGATCCATGCCCAGCTCGCCGCCCTCGTCCTGGGGGGCGTGCTCGCTGTCGGCCGGCAGCACATGCAGACTGAAGCGGGCGTCGATACGGGTCTCGAAGTCCTCGGCGGTGACGCCGCAGGTCTGGACGACGCGGGCGCGCAGCACGCCGGACACCTCGGCCCCGTCCATCCACGAGCGCAGATAGACGTCGGCCTCCAGCTGGTCGAGCGACACCAGGTTCAGCTGCGCGGCGATCGCCTTGCGCACGGTTTCGTCGGGAGCCAGCTTCAGGTCGACCCCGCCGCGGTCGACGCGGGCCAGGGTGACGGTGCTGGGCCAGGGATCGATCAGACGTTCGGCCATTGCACCACTCCATTCAGCAGGTCGTTCAGCGATTGCCCGGCCAGGGCTTCTCGCGCGGACCGCACATAGGCGCTCACGGCGGCGATGTCTCCCTCGCCGCGCTCCTCGAACACGGTTCGGGCCAGGGCGGCGTCGAGGCCGGCCGCGTCCGGCAGGGTCTCGAAGGCCTCATCATAGGTCTTCAGCCGGCCGTAGAAGGCGCCGGCCAGCTTCTTCATCTTCTTGCCGACGGCGGTGTCGGAGACGCCGATCTCGCGGAAGGCGTCATCGAGGCCGCGCACGTAGGAATCGAACACCGCCTGCGAGGTCTCCGAGGCCAGGTCGCCCTGCCCCTTCAGTCGCTCGACCAGCAGCACCACGTGCAGGGTGAAGAGCTCGAACCGGCCCTCCAGCGAGTCGCGGACACCGAGATCGGCGTAGAACCGCGCCGAACGCGCCTGGGCCACCGCCGAGGCATAGAGCTTTTCTCCCGCTATCCTTGCGGGACGAGGCTTCAGAAGCCGATCCAGAAACATTCCACGCCTCTATTTCGCCGCGAGCCGGCCATAGATGGCCTGTCGAGCTACGCGGGCCATTGAACTAAGCCCGCGCGAGCGATAGGTCAAAGTCCAGCATTCTTCCGGTTCCGGAGCCTCTATGTTTCGTCCCGCCGTTTTCGCCGCCGCCGCCATCGGCCTCGCCGCCGTCGTCGGGGGCTGCACGCCGCTGACGAGCTATTCGGGCTTCCAGGCCATCGAGGCCAAGCCTGTCGACATGAAGGTCGGCGAAGACAGCAAGTCGACCGTGATGGAAAAGCTGGGCTCGCCCTCGGCCACCTCCACCTTCGACAACAACGCCTGGTACTACGTCTCGCAGACGACCGACCGCGTGGCCTTCTACAAGCCGCGGGTGATCAAGCGCGACGTCGTGGCGATCAAGTTCAACGCCGCCGACGAGAAGGTCGCCTCGGTCGACACCTTCACCCTGAAGGACGGCAAGGTCATCGCCTACAACGGTCGCGAAACCCCGACCCGCGGCCGCGAGATGACGATCCTCGAGCAGCTGCTCGGCAACGTCGGCCGTGGCGGCATGCTGCCGCAGGACGACGAGGGCGTGCCCGGCACCCGTCCTGGCGACCGCCGCTAAGTCGGCCACCCGACAGTACACGGTCGGAAAATTCACCATAAGCGCGTGATTTCGTGCGACTTTTTGTCGCCGTATCAACGTTTGCTAAATCACGTGCGGAGCAACCTTCACGCTTAGCCGACGCCTGGCCCCAACCAGACGTCGCTCTGGGGGAGAAGGTTCGTGGGCGGGCCAGATCTGCGGGCGTTGACGATCCTGATCGTCGACGACAACGCCAACATGCGCGGGATCCTGTCGGCGATCCTGAAGGCCGCCGGCGTGCGGCGGATCCTCGAGGCCGGCGACGGCGTCGAGGGCCTGAAGTTCTTCGCCGAGCGCGAGATCGACATCATCTTCACCGACCTGATGATGCAGCCGGTGGACGGGCTGGCGTTCGTGCACTGGGTGCGCAACTCGCCGGCCAGTCCCAATCCCTACGCGCCGATCATCATGATGACCGGCCACGCCACTCGCCGCAGCCTCGACGAGGCGCGGATGGCCGGGGTGACCGAGTTCCTGGCCAAGCCGATCAACGCGCGCGGGGTGATGCACCGCATCAACGAGGTCATCAACAACCCGCGCGACTTCGTACGGGTGGGCGACTATTTCGGCCCCTGCCGCCGCCGGCGCATCGATCACGACTTCACCGGCGACGAGCGTCGCGGCGTCCAGCCCACGCCGACGGTGCTGGGCGGCGAGGCCGAGGTCCAGGCGTTCGATCCGGAAGAGTGCTACTGAGGGGTTCTCCCCTTCCCTAGCCGCCCCACGCTCGTCATCCCGGAAAGCGCGCAGCGCTTATCCGGGACCCAGGGGACTGGGCGCCGCGCCTGCCCCAAGCTCCGATGGCGTTTGCAGACGCACTGCGACGGCCCCTGGATCCCGGCTCTACGCTTCGCTACGGCCGGGATGACGACGGTAGGGGATCAAAAGAAAACGCCCCGGAGCGTGAGCCCCGGGGCGTTTCCGTACAGCCAGATCGCAAGATCAGCCGTGGGCCAGCACCGCCAGGAGCAGCAGGGCCACGATGTTGGTGATCTTGATCATCGGGTTCACGGCGGGACCCGAGGTGTCCTTGTAGGGGTCGCCGACGGTGTCGCCGGTGACGGCGGCCTTGTGGGTGTCGCCGCCCTTCTTGTGCAGGACGCCGTCCTTGTCGGTGAAGCCTTCCTCGATCACCTTCTTGGCGTTGTCCCAGGCGCCGCCGCCGCTGGTCATCGAGATGGCGACGAACAGGCCGGTGACGATCACCCCCATCAGCATGGCGCCGAGGCAGGCGAAGGCGTCGACCTTGCCGGCGATGGCGTTGATGACGAAGAACAGCACCACCGGCGAGACGACCGGCAGCAGGGACGGCACGATCATCTCGCGGATGGCGGCCTTGGTCAGGATGTCCACGGCCTTGCCGTATTCGGGCTTGGTCTCGTAGGTCATGATGCCCGGGTTTTCGCGGAACTGGCGACGGACCTCGGCCACCACCGACTCGGCCGCGCGGCCGACGGCGGTCATCGACAGCCCGCCGAACAGGAACGGCAGCAGGCCGCCGAACAGCAGGCCGACCACGACGTAAGGGTTGGACAGGTCGAAGCTGACCGCCCCCATGCCGTCGAAGAAGCTGCCCGGGGCGGCGTTCTCGGAGAAGAACTTCAGGTCCTCGGTATAGGCCGCGAACAGCACCAGCGCCCCCAGGCCGGCCGAACCGATGGCGTAGCCCTTGGTCACGGCCTTGGTGGTGTTGCCGACCGCGTCGAGGGCGTCGGTGGTGACGCGGACTTCCGACGGAAGCCCGGCCATCTCGGCGATGCCGCCGGCGTTGTCGGTGACCGGGCCGAAGGCGTCCAGGGCGACGATGAAGCCGGCCAGGGACAGCATGGTGGTGGTGGCGATGGCGATGCCGAACAGGCCCGCCAGATTATAGGTCACGACGATGCCGACGATGATGGTCAGGGCCGGCAGGGCCGTGGACTCCAGCGACATGGCCAAGCCCTGGATGACGTTGGTGCCATGGCCGGACACCGAAGCCTGGGCCACCGACTTCACCGGACGGAAGCCCGTGCCGGTGTAGTACTCGGTGATGACCACGATCAGCGCCGTCACCGCCAGGCCCACGAGGCCGCAGTAGAACAGGTTGTCGGCGGTGAACAGCCGGCCGTCGAGCTCGATCGAGGTCGGGACCAGCTGGTGGATCACCCACCACACCGCCGGGATCGACAGGACCCCGGTGACGATCAGGCCCTGATAGAGGGCTCCCATGATGTTCTGCTTCTTGCCCAGGCGGACGAAGAAAGCGCCGATGATCGAGGTGACGATGCACACCGCGCAGATGGCCAGCGGCAGCAGCATCATCGAGCCGACGACGTCGGTGCCGGTGAAGAAGATCGCCGCCAGCACCATGGTGGCGACGGTGGTCACCGCATAGGTCTCGAACAGGTCGGCGGCCATGCCGGCGCAGTCGCCGACATTGTCGCCCACGTTGTCGGCGATGGTGGCGGCGTTGCGGGGGTCGTCTTCCGGAATGCCGGCCTCGACCTTGCCGACGAGATCGCCGCCGACGTCAGCGCCCTTGGTGAAGATGCCGCCGCCCAGACGGGCGAAGATCGAGATCAAGCTGGCGCCGAAGCCCAGGGCCACCAGGGAGTCGATCACGACCCGGTCGGTGCCTTCATGGCCGACCGACAGCAGCAGGGCGAAATAGCCCGCCACCCCGATCAAGGCGAAGCCCGCCACCAGCATGCCGGTCACGGCGCCGGAGGTGAAGGCCATCGACAGGCCCTTGGCCAGGCTCTCGGACGAGGCCTGGGCGGTGCGCACGTTGGCCCGCACCGAGATCAGCATGCCGGCGAAGCCCGCCAGGCCCGACAGGATCGCGCCCAGCGCGAAGCCCACCGGCTGCTCCCAGCTCTTGAAGAAGAAAGCCAGCAAGGCGATGACCACGACGCCGACGATGGCGATGGTGGTGTACTGACGGTTCAGATAGGCCTGAGCGCCTTCCTGAATGGCCGCGGCGATTTCCTGCATCTTCGCATCGCCCGGCGAGGCCTTCAAAAGCCTGGCGGTCTGAACCGCGCCATACAGCACCGCCAGAAGCCCGGCGCCGATGGCTACGTAAAGCCAAGAACTCATGGGTTTAGTGCCCCTTCGTGTTTCCAATCACGAGGGGTCGCGGTTCCCGGCGCGAGGCGAATACGACCGCCCCGAACCGGGAGCGGCGGGCGGGCCTTATGGCCTCATTCCCCCTCGATGCTCCCTGAACTGGCCCCGACATCGGCGCCAAGGGGAAACACTGCCATCCACCCGCAAAGCGCGCAACCGCTTGCGAGAACGGCGTTCGCGCTGGGGTCAGGGGATGATGGGAGCCGAATCGACCTGCGGAGCGGGCCTGGCCGTCCCCGGCGCTCCCGGCTTGGCGGGCGGCTTGGGCGGCGGCACGAAGTTGCGCGGGGTCTGCTTGCCGATGGTGACGCTGGCGATCTTGCCCTTGCCGACCAGGACAGCGGCCTCGCGCATCACCGTGCTCTTGAGCTTGCCCTCGTCGAGCAGGACGTAGCTGCCCGGCTTGTTGAACGGCTGCTTGTGGGCCGCCCGGACCAGGGCGTCGCGCAGCTTGGGCTCGACGCCGGCGAAGGCCGTGACGTCGCCGCCCGGCGGCAGGGTCAGGGACAGCTCGACGAAGACGTAGTTGATCAGCCGCCCGCCATCGACGATCGGCAGGGCCATCGAGCCCAGCTTGATCACCGGATCGGCCTTCTCCTTCTCGCCCTCCCCGCCTTCCTTTTCCTTCTTCTTGCCGGAGGCGAAGGCCGGCGCGGCGCACAGCACGAGCGGCGCGGCGAACGCCAGGACGGCGCGGCGGGGGACGCCATTGGAGTTGGAGGGACGGGTCATGCTCCATGCCCTTAACCTAGAAGACTTGAGGCTTCGCTACCGAGCAGAGCCGCGCTTATCGAACGTCTCGATCCTGAGGATGAAAACTATCAATTCGCCTTCGCCCGGCGCCTGGTGGAGTCTGCGGGCCTCCGGAGCCCTGTATGACACCCCGCCCCCACGACGGCCCGCCGGCCGCCGATCCCGCGCCGCCAGCCGGCCGGCGCCCTCGCCTCTCGCCGACCGTCCAGACGGCCGGGACCGGCGCATGACCCTGCCAACCCTGCGGCAGCTGCAGTACCTGGTCAGCCTTCACGAGCACATGCACTTCAGCCGCGCGGCCGACGCCTGCCACGTGACGCAGTCCACGCTCTCGGCCGGCCTGAAGGAGCTGGAAGCCATCCTGGGCGCCCAGCTGGTCGAACGCACCCGGCGGGTGACTCTGTTCACGCCGCTGGGCGTGCGGGCCGCCGCCCGGGCCAAGGACATGCTGCGCCAGGCGCGCGACCTGACCGACCTGGCCCGCATCGCCGCCGTTCCGCTGAGCGGAACGCTGCGGCTGTCGGTGATCCCCACCATCGCCCCCTTTCTGCTGCCGCGCCTGCTGCCGACGCTCAAGGCGGCCTGCCCCGACCTGCAGGTGGTGCTGCACGAGGAGATGAGCCACTGGGCCTGCCAGGGTCTGGCTCGCGGCGCCCGCGACTGCCTGGTGCTGGCCCTGCCGTTCCCTTGCGACGGGCTCGATCACGTGGCCCTGTTCGACGACGACATACTGGTGGCCCTGCACGCGGACGATCCCCTGGCCGCCCAGCCGACCATCGCTCCGGCCGACCTGCCGGCCGACCGGCTGCTGCTGCTGGACGACGGCCATTGCCTGCGCGACCACGCCCTGGGGGCCTGCGAGCGTCGCGATCTCGAACACGGTCCCGGGCGCGGCGCGGGCGTCCACACGCTGGTCCAACTGGTGGGCGCGGGCATGGGACTGAGCCTGATCCCGGCCATGGCGGTGGAGGCCGGCGTCATCGCCGGGACGCCAATCGTCACCCGCTCGCTCGACACGCCGAAGGCCCATCGCACGGTGGCCCTGGCCTGGCGGCGCAACACCCCGCGCGCCGAGGAATTCGCGCTGCTGGCCCAGTGCATCCGCCAGGGCCTGGCCGCGGCGAAGGACGACGCGAACGTCCCGGCCTTCGTCGGCGTCCCCCGGTCGGCTTGATCGCTTCCTTCGATCAAGCGGTTCAATTCATTTCGTTTCTTATGGCCGGACCCGGCTCCTATCAGGAGCGTCGACAGACGCACCTCAGGAGGCCAGATGACGTCCCGACTCTCCCCTTCCGCCGCGATCCTCGCCGCCACGGCCCTGATCGCCGCCGGGGCCGCCCAGGCCGCCGACACGCCCCGCCAGACGCAGGACAGCGGCGCCCCGGTGGGCGACAACCAGAATTCCAAGACCGCCGGCGAATGGGGCGGGGTGATGCTGGAGGACTTCCACCTCATCGAGAAGCTGGCGCGCTTCGACCGCGAGCGCATTCCCGAGCGCGTCGTCCACGCCCGCGGCACAGGCGCGGAGGGCGAATTCGTCTCCAACGGCGAGCTCGACAGGTTCACCAAGGCCGCCCTGTTCAAGGCCGGCGTGAAGACCCCGGTGTTCGTGCGCTTCTCGAAGGTGATCCATCCGAACGGCTCGCCGGAATTCCTGCGCGACCCGCACGGCTTCGCCACCAAGTTCTATTCGACCGAGGGCAACTGGGACCTGGTCGGCAACAACCTGCCGGTGTTCTTCATCCGCGACGCCATGAAGTTCCCCGACATGGTGCACTCGCTGAAGCCCTCGCCGGTGACGAACAAGCAGGACCCGACCCGGTTCTTCGACTTCTTCAGTCACCAGCCCGAAAGCACCCACATGATCACCCAGCTCTATACGGACCTGGGCACGCCGCAGAGCTATCGGACCATGGACGGCAACGGCGTCCACGCCCTGAAGCTGGTCGACGAGGACGGCAAGGTGGTGTTCGTGAAGTTCCACTGGAAGAGCCAGCAGGGGATCAGGAACTACACGCCCGAGCAGGCCGAAAAGGCCGGCTTCAACTACCTGACCGACGACCTCTACGCGACGATCGGCAAGGGCCAGCCGGCAAAATGGGATCTCTACGCCAAGATTCTCAAGCCCGAGGACGTCGCCAAGCTCGGCTACAACCCGTTCGACGCCACCAAGGACTGGTACGACATGCCGGAGATCAAGGTCGGGACCATGACCCTGAACAAGATGCCGGAGAACTTCTTCCAGTCGACCGAGATGAGCGCCTTCTCGCCGGGCGTCATGGTTCCCGGCATCGAGCCCTCGCCCGACCGCCTGCTGCAGGGTCGCCTGTTCAGCTACGCCGACACCCAGCGCCATCGCCTGGGCCCGAACTACCAGCAGCTGGCCGTCAACGCCCCCAAGGTCGCCGTCAAGAACGGCGCCCAGGACGGGGCGATGAACACCGTGCCGCGGGTCGGCGACGTCAACTATCAGCCCTCGCGCCGCACCGACGCGGGCGTCTATGCCGACACGGCCGCCTACAAGCTCAGCCCCTATGAAGTGACCACCACCATCCAGCAGAAGGC
The DNA here is from genome assembly GCF_003185805.1 of Caulobacter sp. D5. Taxonomy (GTDB): domain Bacteria; phylum Pseudomonadota; class Alphaproteobacteria; order Caulobacterales; family Caulobacteraceae; genus Caulobacter. Next base: position 15,899 of record NZ_QHJY01000165.1, on the reverse strand, counting down.
GATCGACAAGCAGGAGCCGTTCGTCCAGGCGGGGCTGTTCTGGAAGCGCCTGCCGGAAGATCAGAAGACGGCCCTGATCCGCAACCTGTCGGGCGACCTCAACGGCGTCACCGTGCCGGAGATCAAGGAGATCATGGTCAGCCACTTCTACGCGGCCGATCCCGACTACGGGACGCGGCTGGCGGCGGCGACCAAGGTCGATCTCGCGGCCGTGAAGGCCCGGGCGGCCAAGGCTCTCGAGGCCGTCAAGCTCGCCAGCAACTGAGTTCAACGCGGACCCGGCCGGAAACGGCCGGGTCCTTTGCTTTTGCTTCTTCGGATTTCCCCATGTTCACCGCCATCCTCCTCGCCGCCGCCCTGCAGAACGCGCCTGCTCAGGCCGCGCCCGATCCCAAGGCCGCCTTCTTCGCCGCCGCCCGCGAGGGACGCGCCGACATCGTCGCCGCCCTGCTCGACGCCGGCGCGCCGATCGACGCCCGCGACGACCGCGGCTACACCGCCCTGACCCTGGCGGCCTACAACGGCAAGGCCGACCTCGTGGGCCTGCTGATCGCCCGCGGCGCGGACGCCTGCGCCGTCGACCCGCGCGGCAACACCGCGCTGATGGGCGCCGCCTTCAAGGGCGACGACGCGGTGGCGCGGCTGCTGCTCGACAAGGCCCCCTGCCCGGTCGACCAGACGAACGGCCAGGGCCAGACGGCGCTGATGATGGCCAGCCTGTTCGGCCGCGAGGCGCAGGTTAGGCTGCTGGTCGCCAGGGGCGCGTCGCCGTCCGCGCGGGACGCTTCGGGAAACACCGCCCTGAGCCTGGCCACGCGCCAGGGCGCGGCGGGCGTCGTGGCGGCGCTGGGCGGCCGCTGAACGGCCTCAGCCGTGCAGCCAGCCCAGGCGCTGGGGGGTGATGTCCTTGCCCTTGAACAGGGCCGCGACCCCCTCGCCTTCCACGAACTCGCCGATGTCGCGCACCGGCAGGCCCGCGGCGAAGGCGGCGGCCTGGAAGGCGGCGACGTCGGCGGGGGGGATGGCGCAGACGATCTCGTAGTCGTCGCCGCCGGAGGCCAGGGACATGCGGGCTTCGCCACGCTCGGGCTGGGCTTCCAGCCAGGCGCGTGCGCCGGTCGACAGCGGCAGGCGGTCGAGGTCGACCTTGACCTGCAGGCCGCTGGCCTTGGCGATGTGGCCGGCGTCGGCCAGCAGGCCGTCGGAGACGTCGGCGGCGGCGTGGGCGTACTGGCGCAGGGCCTCACGCAGGGCCAGGCGCGGCGCGGGCGTGCGGTAGCGGCGAACGAGGCCGCCGTCCGGATCCTCGACCTCGCCCCAGTGGGCCAGCAGGCCCAGCCAGCCGTCGCCGATGCTGCCGCTGACCACGAGCCGGTCGCCGGCCTGGGCGCCGCGGCGCAGGACGGCCGCGCCTTGCGGGACCCAGCCCAGCAGGGTGGCCGAAACGACCAGCGCGCCGGAGGTGGTGACGGTGTCGCCGCCCAGCAGGTTGATCCCGAAGGCCTGGCCGTCTTCAGCCAGACCGCGGGCAAAGGTCTCGCGATCCTCGACCGTCGTGCCCGAGGGCCAGCCGACGGCCAGGAAATAGCCGTAGGGCTCGGCGCCCTTGGCGGCGAGGTCGGAAAGATTGGTGCGCAGCAGGCGGCGCGCGACAATGTCGAGCTCCTCGCCGGCCAGGAAGTGCACGCCGGCGACCATGGCGTCCTTGGTGATCACCAGGTCGTAGCCGGGACGCGACGGCAGCACCGCCGCATCGTCCAGCAGGTCGAGCGCGACGGGGTCGCCATTGGTCAGCGGCCGCAGGAATTTCTCGATCAGCTCGAACTCGTCCGGACCGGCGGGCGCAGCCGCCGGCGGGACGTCGTCGAACCACGACTCGTCGTCCTCCGCCGCCGTCGCCGGGGCGGGATCGTCGAACCAGTCGTCGTCAGACTCGGGCGTCACGCGCGATGGCGTCCAGGGCGCCGTTGATGAAGCCGGCTTCCGGCCCTTCGAAGAACGACTTGGCGATCTCGACATACTCGTCGATCACCACCTCGGTCGGGACGTCCGGGCGGTTCATCAGCTCGTAGGCGCCGGCGCGCAGCACGGCGCGGGCGGTGGCGTCCAGGCGCTCCAGCTTCCAGCCCGAGGCCAGACGGCGGACGATGGCCGGGTCGATGGCGGCCTGCTTGGAGACCACGCCCTTCACCAGGTCGGCGAAGAAGGTCTCGTCGGCCTGGGCCAGCTGAGCGCCTTCGCTGTCCTCGACGGCGCGGTCGAAGCGGTGCTCGGAGAACTCGCGCACGACGGCGTCGACGCCGGCGCCAGAGACTTCCATCTGATAGAGGGCCTGCACGGCCGCCAGACGCGAGACGGAACGAGGCTGGATGCGCTTGCTCATCGCGCTTGTCCTGACAGCTGACGCTTCAATCCCACGATCTCCAGGCATTCCCGAGCGGCTTGGCCCCCGCGATCGCCTTGCGACAGGCGGGCGCGATTCCAGGCCTGATCCTCGTCGTCAACCGTCAACACGCCGTAACCAATGGCCAACCTTTTTCCGACGGCCAGGTCCTGGAGGCCGCGGGCGGTCTCGTTGCTGACGATCTCGAAGTGGTAGGTCTCGCCGCGGATGACCGCGCCGAGGGCGATGTAGCCGTCGTAGCGCACGCCCGACGGGCCCTTGCCGGCCTCCTCGGCGATGGCGATGGCGGCGGGGATCTGCAGGGCGTCAGACACGGTGACGACGTCGTATTCGGCGCCCTGGGCCTCGACCGCCTGCACCGCGCCGGCCAGCAGCGCGTCGGAAAGGCCCGAATAACGGCGCCCCTCGACGATCAGCAGACGAATCCTGTCTTCCACCATATGCCTCTGAACTCCTGGGCGGACGGGAGGCCTCGATGGGCCGTCTCGCGCCGACCCGAAAAATCGAATCGTAGAATGCGCCTATAGCTCGTCTTCGGCGACGTCGCTCAAGCCTTCTTCGCCCAAAAACTTCGCGAAATCGCTGGTTTCCCGGAAATCACGATAGACCGAGGCGTAGCGCACATAGGCCACGTCATCGAGCGCCTTGAGGGCGGTCATCACCATCTCGCCGACGGCCGACGACGGCAGCTCGGTCTCGCCCTGGCTTTCCAGCCGGCGGACGATGCCGTTGACCATCCGCTCGACCCGCTCGCCCTCGATCGGCCGCTTGCGGGTGGCCAGCGAGATCGAACGCATCAGCTTGTCACGATCGAACGGCGAGCGACGGCCCGACCGCTTGACGATGATCAGCTCACGGAGCTGGACGCGCTCGAAGGTGGTGAAGCGGCCGGCGCACTCCGGGCAGAGGCGACGGCGGCGGATGGCCGCGCCGTCTTCCGACGGGCGGCTGTCCTTCACCTGGCTTTCGGCGTGGCCGCAGAATGGGCAGCGCATGATCTTGGGCCCTCCCCTGCGGCCTCAGCCCATTAGTTGTAGATCGGGAAGCGGGCCGTCAAGGCCAGCACTTCCTCGCGGACCTTGGCTTCGACGGCCGCGTTGCCGTCGGCGCCGTTGGCGGCCAGACCGTTGACCACTTCGCCGATCAGCTCGCCCACGCGGGTGAACTCGGCTTCCTTGAAGCCGCGGGTCGTGCCGGCCGGCGTGCCCAGGCGGATGCCCGAGGTGATGGTGAACGGCGCGGTGTCGAACGGCACGCCGTTCTTGTTGCAGGTCATGTGGGCGCGCTCGAGGCTGTGCTCGGCGTCGCGGCCGGTGACGCCCTTGGGACGCAGATCGACCAGCATCAGGTGGCTGTCGGTGCCGCCCGAGACGATGTTGACGCCCGACTTGCCCAGCGCTTCGGCCAGGGCCTTGGCGTTGGCGATGATCTGAGCGGCGTATTCCTTGAACGAGGGCTGCAGCGCCTCACCGAAGGCCACGGCCTTGGCGGCGATGACGTGCTCGAGCGGGCCGCCCTGCAGGCCGGGGAACACGGCCGAGTTGACCTTCTTGATGATGGCTTCGTCGTTGGTCAGCACCATGCCGCCGCGCGGGCCGCGCAGGGTCTTGTGGGTGGTGGTGGTGACGACGTGGGCGTGCGGGACGGGGCTGGGGAACACGCCGCCGGCCACCAGGCCCGCGAAGTGGGCCATGTCGACCATCAGGTAGGCGCCGACCGAGTCAGCGATCTGCCGGAAGCGCGCGAAGTCGATCTCGCGGCTGTAGGCGCTGCCGCCGGCGATGATCAGCTTGGGCTTCTCGCGCTGGGCGACCTCGGCGACGTTGTCATAGTCGATCAGCTGGTCCTGCTGGCGCACGGTGTAGGACACCGGCTTGAACCACTTGCCCGACTGGTTGGCGGGCGAGCCGTGGGTCAGGTGGCCGCCGGCGGCCAGGTCCATGCCCATGAAGGTGTCGCCCGGCTGAAGCAGCGACATGAACACCGACTGGTTGGCCTGCGAGCCCGAGTGCGGCTGGACGTTGGCGAAGGCCGCGCCGAACAGCTGCTTGGCGCGCTCGATGGCGATGGTCTCGATCTCGTCGACCCATTCGCAGCCGCCGTAGTAGCGCTTGCCCGGATAGCCCTCGGCGTACTTGTTGGTCAGGATCGAGCCCTGGGCTTCGAGCACCGCCTTGGAGACGATGTTTTCCGAGGCGATCAGCTCGATCTGGTTCTGCTGACGACCCAGCTCCCGGCCAATGCGATCGAAGATGTCGCGGTCGGCGGTCGCGAGATCGGCGCCGAAGAACTTGGTCAGGTCGGTGGAGGTCGTCATCGGCAGCTCCTTGGGGCGGGCAGCGGGCTGTAGCGGCGCTCCCGGCGTCGGGAGTCGACGGCGCTCTCTTTAGCGTCCTTCGCGCCGCGATCAATCACGGAACCGTCGCAGTAACCATGCGTTGCTCACGAAGCCGGCCGGGTGTTGCCGCCAAGCCGGCTGATTTTCAGTGCAACGAACAGAACGGGCGGGATGCGTATGGCGGTTTCACACGGCGAAACGGGATCGGAACTGACGGACGAGCCCGACCTGCTGGCGCTGAGCGCCGGGATCGTCGCGGCCTATGTGGGGCAGAACAAGGTCTCCCACACCGCGGTGCCCGACCTGATCCGCACCGTGCACGGCGCACTTCAGACCCTGGGCGGCGAACCCGTCGCCGCAAGGCCGACCGAGAAGGCCAAGCCCGCCGTGCCGGTCTCGCGCTCGGTGCAGCACGACTACATCGTCTGCCTGGAGGACGGGAAGAAGCTCAAGATGCTGAAGCGCTACCTGCGCTCGCACTACGACATGAGCCCCGAGGACTACCGCCGCAAATGGGGCCTGCCCTCGGACTATCCCATGGTCGCCCCGGCCTACGCCGCCCGCCGCTCGGACTTCGCCAAGCAGATCGGGCTGGGCAAGGGCGTGCGTCGGAGGGCGTAGTCGCCCTCCCCTTCATTCCTTCTTGCCCCCCACGGGTCGTCATCCCGGCCGAAGCGCAGCGTAGAGCCGGGACCCAGGGGCCACCGCACGAAGTCGGCGACCTCTGAAGAGGCAGTTGCAAGCGCGGCGCCCAGTCCCCCTGGGTCCCGGACAAGCCCTGCGGGCTTTCCGGGATGACGAGGTTTGGGGCCATGGATGTGATGCGCGCGAAGCCTCACGCCTCCGAGAAGATGTCGCGCTTCTTGAACGAGGCGGTCATGAACCGGCCCATGGCCTTGGGCATGGTCAGCCAGCGCACCGGCGCGGCCGTGGCCTCGCCCTTCAGCACGCCGTCGGCGATGTAGGGGGCGACGGTTTCGACGCGGTCGCCGAGGATGTTGTAGAGCTTCATCGAGCGCTCGCGATCGGCGTCGGTGGCGTCCTTCATCTCGGCCTGCAGCAGGTCGGTGGCGACGATGCCCGGGCTGATCGTGCCGATGCGCACGCTGGTGCCGTCCAACTCCTTGCCCATCGACTTGGTGAAGTAGGACACCGCCCGCTTGGTGGCGCCGTACAGCGTCAGGCCCGAGGCGGTCATGCCGTCGCTGCCGAAGCCCTCGAAATTGTAGATCGCCCCGCCGCCGGGCTGGACCAGCATGCGGGTCATGGCCAGCTTGGTGGCCTTGATCACGCCCAGCAGGTTGGTGGCGACGATGGCGTCGATGTCGGCCTCTTCCACCTGGTCGAGGCGCACGCGCGGCGACACCGAGCCGGCGTTGTTGATCCAGATATCGACCGCGCCGAACCGCTCGACCGCCGTGTTCCACAGCGCTTCTAGGTCGGCGACCTTGCTGACGTCGCAGGCCTGGGCGGCGACGGCGCCGCCGGTGGCTTCCAGCTTGGCCAGGGCCTGCGCCAGGACGGTCGGGTTGCGGCCCGAGATCACCACCTGGCAGCCCCGCTCGAGGAAGGCTTCCGCCAGGCCGTAGCCGATGCCGCGGCTGCTGCCGGTGATCACGATGGTCTTCACGGGTGCGACTCTCTTCTAGCGCAGGACGCCGCATCCAGCCTCAAGCCGGGCGGACGTGCAGCGGCCTTGTATCGGGAAACCGCCACGCGGAGAGCCTCAGGTCGGACGGACATTCATCGACTTGGCGCCCCCGATCCGTCCAATCCCCGCGAAGGCGGGGACCCAAGCGGGCTTTCAGGATGAAGTGCGGCCGTGGGCTATCCGCAGACCCCGCTTGGATCCCCGCCTTCGCGGGGATGCTCGCTAGACTGGGCAAAGCCTCCGAATGTGGACCGCCCTCTCAGACCGCCGCTTCCCGCTCCAGCCAGGCCAGCGCTTCCGATCGCGCCCAGGCGATGCGGGGCGCGAGATCCGCAACAGAGTCGTCGTCGAGCCCCGCCAGCAGGCCCCGCGCCTCGCCCAGGGCCGCAAGGTCAGCGCGCGCATCGCCCAGATAGGCGTCGGGCAACTCGTGTTGATGGAAGGCGATATCGGCCAGGACGGCGGCGACGAGGTCCAGCCGCGCTGGCGCGAACAGCGGATCGCGCTCCAGCGCCTCGCGCAGGAAGGGCTGCGGCGGCGCGTGCCAGGTCGAACCACCGCTCGACAGCCGCGCCAGCCAGACCAGCGGCCAGGGATCGAAGGGCTTGGCCGCCACCCATTCCTCCAGGGTCGGGCGGACCAGCAGGCGAAACAGCGGAACCGGCAATACGGCCTCGGGCTGGCCGCGATAGGCCATGCGCTTCTCGCCGATCCAGACGACCAGGGTCACGCGCTGCGCCAGCGGCCAGGTCACGGCTCCGGCCATGAAGACGTCGAGCGCTTCGAGCGCCTCGCGCCTCAGGCCCTGGTGCCGAAACCGGAAATAGTCGGACAGCCCCGACCAGCCGGGATGCTCCAACGCATCCTCGGCCAGCTCGCGCAGGTAACCGAGATCGAAACCCAAGGCGGGGTTTTAGGCCGCGTGGCCGCCCATGCGGGCGACGTTGCAGTGCGCCCACAGCTTTTCCATCGCCCCGACCAGCTTGCGCATCATGTCGTCGGTGTGGAACGGCGTGGGCGTGAAGCGCAGGCGCTCGGTGCCGCGCGGCACGGTCGGATAGTTGATCGGCTGCACATAGACGCCGTGATCGGCCAGCAGCATGTCGCTGATCAGCTTGGTGTGGACCGGATCGCCGACCAGCACCGGAACGATGTGGCTGTCGTTCTCCATGACCGGCAGGCCGGCGTCCTGGAACATCTTCTTCAGGGTGCGGGCGCGCTCCTGGTGGGCGTCGCGCACTTCCGGGTGTTGCTTGAGCCACTTGACGCTGGCCAGCGCCCCGGCGGTCAGGGCGGGCGGCAGCGAGGTGGTGAAGATGAAGCCCGAGGCCATCAGGCGCACGGCGTCGATCACTTCGGCGTCGCCGGTGATGTAGCCGCCCATGACGCCGAAGGCCTTGCCCAGCGTGCCCTCGATGATGTCGATCTGGTCCATCACGCCGTCGCGCTCGGCGACGCCGCCACCGCGCGGGCCGTACATGCCGACCGCGTGGACCTCGTCCAGATAGGTCATGGCGCCGTACTTCTTGGCCAGAGCCGCCGTGGCGCCGATGTCGGCGATGTCGCCGTCCATCGAATAGACGCTCTCGAAGGCCACCAGCTTGGGCGCGTCGACCGGGGCGGCCGCCAGCAGCTCTTCAAGATGGGCCAGGTCGTTGTGGCGGAAGATGTGACGCGGGCCGCCGCCGTTGCGGATGCCGGCGATCATCGAGGCGTGGTTCTGGGCGTCGGAGAAGATGATCAGGCCCGGCAGGATCTTCTGCAGGACGCTGAGGGTGGCTTCGTTGGAGACGTAGCCCGAGGTGAACAGCAGCGCGGCTTCCTTGCCGTGCAGGTCGGCCAGCTCGGCTTCCAGCTCCACGTGGTGGTGGTTGGTGCCCGAGATGTTGCGGGTGCCGCCCGAGCCCGAGCCGTGCTCGTCGATCGCCTGGTGCATGGCGTCCAGCACGACGGGATTCTGGCCCTGGCCGAGATAGTCGTTCGAGCACCAGACCACGACTTCGCTCTCGCCGCCGTCGGCGCGAGTCCAGGTCGCGCGCGGGAAGGCGCCGCGATGGCGCTTCAGGTCGGCGAACACCCGGTAGCGGCCTTCGTTGCGGATCTGGGAGACAGCAGCGGTGAACGCGGCTTTGTAGTCCATGCTCGTATCTTCCCCCCGGACCGAGGCCCGGCGGTCCTTGTTCTTCTAGCCCGGCTTTTCGCACCGCGCCGACGTAGTGTCCACCTAAGGGCCTCTACCTACAAATTGGAATTAGGCTTGGTGTCGCATCGATTGGTTCTATAAGCGGCGGACTCAACCCTGCCTTGTTCAGGCAAGCTCCGCAAGACGTCCGCGCAACAGTTGCAGCACGGCCGAGAAGTCCTTGCCGCCGAAACCGTTGGCGTCGAACAGGGCGTAGAGGGCCTCGGCCTGGGCGCCCATGGGCGTGCTGGCCCCGGCCCGGGCGGCGGCTTCCTGGGCGAGCTTGAGGTCCTTGAGCATCATCGCCGTGGCGAATCCCCCCTCGTAGCCGCGATCGGCGGGCGTCGCCGGCCCCACGCCCGGCACGGGGCAATAGGTCGAGACCGACCAGCACTGGCCCGACGACTGACTGGCGATCTCGAAGAAACGGTCGGCGGCCAGGCCCAGCTTCTCGGCCAGGGCGAAGGCCTCGCAGGTTCCCAGCATCGAGACGCCCAGCAGCATGTTGTTGCAGATCTTGGCCGCCTGCCCCGCGCCGTGCCCGCCGGCATGGATCACCGCCCGCGCCATCGGCTTCAGCGCGGCCTCGACGGCGGCAAAGTCGGCGTCGTCGCAGCCGACCATGAAGGCCAGGCTTCCGGCCTCGGCGGCCATGATCCCGCCGGACACCGGCGCGTCGGCGAAGCGAAAGCCGGCCGCCCTCGCCTGCTGCGCCACCGCACGGGCGCTGTCGACGTCGATGGTGGAGCAGTCGATCAGCAGGGCCGACTTCGGGGCGTTGGCCAGCACCTGCTCGCCATAGACCGCGCGGACGTGCGGCCCGGCCGGCAGCATGGTGATGACGATCTCGGCGTCCTTCACCGCATGGGCGACCGACTCGGCGGCCGTGCAGCCCGCGCCGACCGCGCGCTCCAGCGCCAGGGCCGACAGGTCGAAGGCGGCCACGGCGTGGCCGGCCTTGGCCTGGTTGGCGGCCATGCCGCCGCCCATGTTGCCCAGGCCGATGAAGGCGATCCTGGTCATCGCTACGCTCCCTAAATGCGAACCGCGCCTACGTGGGCGCGGTCCTTGTCGTTGCAGTCCGGTGGGTTCGGGGCGCTTAACGCGCCCCGGCGGGCTTGCGGAACTTGTAGATGAACTGGTCGGTCTTGCCGCGGATCGACGGGTCGAACACCGAGACGTTGCGCTTGTCGGCGGCGTCGCGCAGCACGCGGCTCTCGCCTTCGAAGACGAAGCCGGCGGCGGTGACCTCGGCCTTCACCGTCTCGGGGTCGATGCGGTGCAGCTTCTCGGAGTCGCGCAGGCCCGTGCCCGGCTGGGCCGAGTGGTCGAGCACCAGATAGACGCCGCCCGGCTTCAAGGCCTGGAAGATCTTGCGGTTGACCACCGACAGGTCGGCCGGCCCCATCAGCGGGGTGTGCATGTCGTGATAGTTCTGGGCGGTGAACACCAGGTCCAGTTTCTCGGGCGCGCCGAAGTTGGGCAGGGTGTTGAGGATCACCGACACGTTCTTGTAGGCCGGATCGGCGGCGATGGCGTTCACCGCCGGCTCGCGCTTGGCCAGCTTGGTCAGCTCGTCGGGCACATAGGCGTAGACGTGGCCGCGCGGGCCGACGGCCCGCGACAGGATGCGGGTGAAGTAGCCGCCGCCCGGGATCAGGTCGGCCACCTTGGCGCCGGTGCGCACGCCGGCGAAGGCCAGCACCTGGGCCGGCAGGCGGTCGGCGTCGCGCTTGCTGTCGGCCTCGGGGCGCAGCGGGTTCTCGACCGCGGCGATGATGTTGGCCGGAATGGCGACCGGAGCGTCGGCCGGAGGCGGCGGCGGCGGCTCGACCGGTCCCATCGGGGTCGTGGCGCAGGCGGTCAGGGCGAGCGCGGCGACGAGGCTGAGAAGCGGCTTACGCATGGTCTTCCTTCCGGAGGGTCTTCTTAGTTGCGGGCAAGCTAGCGACGCGAACCGCCACCGGCAATGCCGTTGGGGCATCTCCCGACGCCGAACGCCGTCAGGCCTCGGCCAGGGGTGTCCACTCCTCGTCGGCCGGCAGCGGGGCGAAGATCGCCTGGATGTCGGCGTCATCCACCGCCTCGACCGTCGGCGGGTCCCAGCGGGGGGCGTTGTCCTTGTCGACGATCACCGCCCGCACGCCCTCGATGAAGTCGTGACGGCGCACGACGCGCGAGCCGATCCGGTACTCCATGGCCATGTGCTCGGCGAAGTCGGTCATGGCCTCGCCGCGCTTCAGCTGCTCGAAGGCGACCTTCAGGGTCTGAGGCGACTTGGTCTTCAGCACCGCCAGCTGGGCCTTGCCCCAGTCGCTGGAGTCGGCCTCGAGGAACTCGAAGATCTGCTCGACGCTGTCGCCGACGAACAGGCGGTTGAGGTCCTGCTCGAAACCGACCAGCGGCGCCTTGCCGGCGTCGGCGCGGTACATGCGCAGGGTCTCGTCGATGCGGCGGTGATCGGCCAGGACGGCCTTCTTCAGCCCCTCGACCGCGCCGAACTCGACGAAGTGGGTGGCGATCCCCAGGCGCATGCAGTCCGCGCCCTTGATGCGCGCTCCCGTGAGGGCCAGCCAAAGCCCCGCCTTGCCCGGCAGGCGCGGCAGGTACCAGCCGCCGCCGACGTCGGGGAACAGGCCGATGCCGGTCTCGGGCATGGCGAAGGTCGTGCGCTCGGTGGCGATCCGGTAGTGGGCCGGCATGGAGATGCCGACGCCGCCGCCCATGACCACGCCGTCCATGATCGCCACCACAGGCCGGTCGTAGTGGAACAGCAGGTGGTTCAGCCGATACTCGGTATGGAAGAACTTGCGCGCCTCGACGCCGTCGCCCGCCCCGCTCTCTGCGAGCATGCGGATGTCGCCGCCGGCGCAGAAGCCGCGCTCGCCGGCGTGGTCGATCATGACCATGTCGATCTCGGGATCGGCCTGCCAGTCCAGCAGGGCCTGGATCATGGTCTCGCACATCGACAGCGTCAGGGCGTGCAGCGCCTGGGGCCGGTTCAGCGTGATCCGGCCCACGTTCTTCTTGGCGCGGATCAGGACTTCAGGGGCCTGCTTGGGGGGAGCGTCGGTCATCTGGGATCTCAGGCGAATTCGGGGTCTTCGACGGGGGCGCAGTCGAAGCGGTCGATCTGGCCGGCCATCAGGCGGTAGACCGCGTCCTGCGGCACCTCCTGGGCCAGGGTGTCGGCGCGCGACAGGCCGGCATAGGCGCCGCGCAGCAACCGGCCGGCGACGCCGTGGCTGACGACGATCAGGCGGCGCTCGGGCTCGGGCGCCTGGTCGGCCAGCCAGCCGGCGACGCGGGCGGTGACGTCCTCGAAGGTCTCGCCGCCGGGCGCGCGGAAGGCCCATTCGTAGCTGGCGAACAATTCGGGATTGTCGCGGCGGATGTCCTCGCGCAGGCGGCCCGACCAGTCGCCGACGCTGATCTCCAGCAGGCGCTCGTCGAAGCTCAGCGAAAGACCGGTCCGCTCGGCGATGGCCTCGGCCGTATGGCGTGCGCGGCGCAGCGGGCTGGCGACGATCCGCCAGGCGTCGGACGGCTCGCGCGCGACCAGGTCGGCCAGCAGGTCGCCCATGGCCCGCGCCTGGGCTTGGCCGAGCGCGGTCAGGTCGGACTCGGTCTGGCCCTGAAAGCGGCCCTCGCGATTGAACTGCGTCTGGCCGTGGCGGCAGAGATAGATCACTTGGCTTCGAACCTGTTTTTACGCGCGGCCATCTGCTCGGCCAGCCAGCCCATTTAGGGCAAACCTAGATCGCCGTCCCCTTCGAAGCGGCAGGCATCGCCCAGCGTCGCGTTTCAGGCCTTTCGGGCCGCCTCAGGAGTTTTCATCTCTGCGGCGGCTAACGGTTCCAGCTTCGCCAAGGCATGGCCGTTTCGGGTGATCACGATAGTCTCGTCGCCCTGTTCCACGGCTTTCAGCAGCGCCGAAAAATGGGTCTTGGCCTTGGCTTCATCGATTTCACGCATGGCCCGGCCCTCTCCCATATCGGATCGTTGAAACCTGCCTCATCCTCACTGCCGGAACATCTCGCGGGCGATGATCACCCGCATGATCTCGTTGGTGCCTTCCAGGATCTGGTGCACCCGCAGGTCGCGGACGATGCGCTCCAGCGGATAGTCCTGCAGGTAGCCATAGCCGCCGTGCAGCTGCAGGGCGTCGTTGGCGACCTGGAAGCCGGCGTCGGTGGCGAAGCGCTTGGCCATGGCGCACAGCTTGGTGGCCTGCGGGTCTTTGTTGTCGAGGGCGTGGGCGGCGCGGCGCACCATCAGGCGGGCGGCCTCCAGCTCGGTGGCCATGTCGGCCAGCTTGAACTGCAGGGCCTGGAAGTCCTTCAGCGGCCGGCCGAACTGGTTGCGGGTCTCGAGATAGGTTTTGGCCGTGTCGAGCGCGAACTGGGCGCCGCCCAGCGAGCAGGAGGCGATGTTCAGCCGCCCGCCGTCGAGGCCCATCATCGCGAAGCGGAAGCCCTCGCCCTCTCCGCCGATGCGGTTGGCGACGGGCACGCGGCAGTCGTCGAAATTGACCTGGGCGGTGGGCTGGGCGTTCCAGCCCATCTTGCGCTCGTTGGCCCCGAACGACAGGCCCGGCGTTCCCTTCTCGACCACGAAGGCCGAGACGCCCTTGGGACCATCGCCCCCGGTGCGGGCCATGACGACATAGAGGTCCGACACCCCGCCGCCGGAGATGAAGGCCTTGCCGCCGTTCAGCACGTAGTGGTCGCCGTCCAGGCGGGCCGTGGTGCGCATGCCGGCCGCGTCGGAGCCCGAGCCCGGCTCGGTCAGGCAGTAGCTGGCGATCAGCTCCATCGTCGTCAGGCGCGGCAGGTAGCGCCGGCGCAGGTCGTCCGAGCCGAAGCGGTCGATCATCCACGAGGCCATGTTGTGGATGGTGAGATAGGCCGCCGTCGGCACGTCGCCATAGCTGAGGGCCTCGAAGATGATCGAGGCGTCGAGGCGCGACAGGCCGCTGCCGCCGAGGTCGTCCTGGACGTAGATGCCGGCGAAACCCAGTGCGGCCGCCTCGCGCAGCACGTCCACCGGGAAGTGCTTCTGCTCGTCCCACTGCGCCGAATGCGGGGCAAGGCGTTCCGCGGCGAAGCCGGACGCCATCTCCTGGATGGCGCGTTGATCGTCGTTCAGCGCGAAATCCATCCGCCGTTTCCTCCCATGCGGGGCAGATCCGCCCTCATCGTCTTGGCCGCTGACGTGCCTCGCCCGGCGGAGTGTGTCAATCATATCTCAGTTGGCGAATATGAATGCGGCGCCGCAGCGAAATCGGGTGCGAAACGTCGCACCTCCCTTGATCCGGAACCCTCTCGGTATCAGATCGTCGCTGTCGGAGGCGTCGTCTCGGTTCCATGCAAAAGTTCATTACCGCTTTGGCCGCGGTCGCGGCCCTGTTCACCTTTGTGTCCGCGCCGGCTCACGCCGAGAATCTGGGCGTCTGGCGCAACCCCAAGGACAACATCCGCCTGCACATCACCGACTGCGGCAAGAGCATGTGCGGCTGGGTCGTCTACGCCAGCCGCAAGGCCGAGGCGGACGCCAAGAAGAGCGGCTACGACACCCTGGTCGGCCAGCAGGTGCTGCGCGACTTCACGCCCACCGGCAACGGCAACATGCGGGGTCGCGTCTTTGTTCCGACGCTGAAGGTGACGCTGAACGGCACGGCCGAGTTCATCGACGCCCGCACCATGCGCGCCAAGGGCTGCGTCCTGGGCGGCCTGTTCTGCAAGTCGCAGGTCTGGACCCGCGTCGACGGCGTCCAGCAGGCCAGCGTCAACAAGACCGAGTAGCTCCTTAAGGGCCTTCCGGCCTTGCCTCCGGGGACAACGCGCGCGAAACCCTTCGCATGACCGTTCCTCCTCTCGCCCCCTACCCCGCCTCGCGCCTACGCCGCCTGCGCCAGGCCAACTGGACCCGTCGTCTCGTCCGCGAGACCGAGGTGCGGCCGTCCGACCTGATCTGGTCGATGGTGGTGCACGAGGGCGAAGGCGCCGTGCCGGTCGCCTCGATGCCGGGCGTCGATCGGCTGAGCGTCAAGGAAGCGGCCAAGGCCGCCGTCCGCGCCCGCGATCTCGGCATCCCGGCCATCGCCATCTTCCCGCACATCGATCCGTCGCGGAAGGACGCCACGGGCTCGATCGCCGCCGATCCGGACGGGGTGATCCCCCGCGCCGTCAAGGCCATGAAGGACGCGGCCCCCGAGGTCGGCATCATGTGCGACGTGGCGCTGGACCCCTTCACCGACCACGGCCACGACGGCGTGGTCGAGGGCGGCAAGATCCTCAACGACGCCACCATCGAGCGCCTGATCGAGCAGGGCCTGATGCAGGCCGCCGCCGGCGCCGACATCCTGGCCCCTTCGGACATGATGGACGGCCGCATCGGAGCCTTACGCGGCGCGCTGGAGGGTCACGGCCATCACGACACCCTGATCATGTCGTACGCCGCCAAGTACGCCTCGGCCTTCTACGGCCCCTACCGCGACGCCATCGGCTCGGCCAAGCTCTCGGCTGGCCAGGGCGACAAGAAGACCTACCAGATGGACCCCTCCAACACCGAGGAAGCCATCCGCGAGGTTGCGCTCGACATCGCCGAGGGCGCCGACATGGTCATGGTCAAGCCGGGCCTGCCGTATCTGGATATCCTGCGCCGCCTGGTCGACGAGTTCCGCATGCCCACCTACGCCTTCCAGGTGTCGGGCGAGTACGCGATGATCAAGGCCGCCGGGGCCAATGGCTGGATCGACGAGGAGCGGGCTATCCTCGAAAGCCTGGTCGCCTTCAAGCGGGCCGGCGCGGCCGGGATCATCACCTATTTCGCCCCCTGGGCGGCGGAGAAGCTGGGCTGAGATGACGTCGCCGAGAACCGCCTTCGCACCGGGACGGTTCTACGGCGCGCCGACGGTCGAGCGTCAGCTGTCCGGCGTGCGCCTCGCACACCTGGCGGCGACCACCAGCGCCGAGCACGTGCACGAGCACAGCCACGACGACGCCCACTTCGTGCTGGCCACCCACGGCCGCTACGAGACCACGGCCTGGGGTCCCGCCACCGAGGGGCCGGTGCTGGTCTACAACCCGCCGGGCGTCGTCCATCGCGACCGCTTCGTCGACGAGGGCGGCTACTTCCTGGCCGTCAGCTTCGGGGCGAGCGACTGGCGGGGCCTGGCCGACGGCCGGGCGGCGATCGACGCCCTGCGGCTGACCGGCCCCGTCGCCCGCCGCGCCGCCCTGCGCCTGACCCGCTCGCTGCTGTCGACGGATCCCGAAACTCTGTCTCTGGAGGCGCTGAGCCTGGAGCTGGCGGCCGAGGC
>NZ_QHJY01000164.1 GCF_003185805.1 Caulobacter sp. D5 | reverse complement strand
GACAGGCGGCCAGCGCCCCGCCGATCATCGCCCGCCGGCCGGGCCTGCGCGACCAGCGGCTGCGTTGGGCGCGGCGCAGATCCTCCAGGGCCTCGCCGCGCAGGGCGACCATGCCGGGGCTCATCGCCTGGTCGTCAACCGCGCGCCAGGCCGACACGGCGTCGTCCAGCAGGGCGCGATGCTCCGGATCGGCGGCGAACCAGGCCTCCAGCTCGGCGTGCTCGGCGTTCGTCAGCTCGCCCTCGGCCAGGCGCACGCACCAGGCGGCGGCGACGTCCAGGGGCTCTTCGTGCGGAGCGCCGATCATGTCGTCGGGACCGTTCATTCGCCGGCCCTCGTGCGACGCGTCAGATGGCCCATGGCCTTGAGGATATGCTTCTGCACGCCGCTGGTGGTCATGCCGTAAAGCTCGGCGAGTTCGGCCTGCTTCATGCCCTCCAGGCGGAACAGCAGGAAGATGGCGCGGGTGCGGTCGGGCAGTTCGCGCAAAGCCTCCGACACCTCGCCCAGCCGCTCGCGCCCCATCAGCACGCGGGCGGGGTCCAGCGGCTCCAGGTCGATCGGCTCGGCGCGGACGGCGGCGGTATAGCTCGACCGCACCCGCTCGCGCCGCGCCCGGTCGCGCAGCAGGTTGGCGGCCATCTGGAAGATGTAGGCGTCGGCGTTGTCCATGGTCCGGCCGGCTTCGGTGAGGGCCAGCTTGGCGAACAGCTCCTGGGTCATGTCCTCGGCGTCGCTGTGGCTGGCGGCGCGACGCATGAAGAACGCCATCAGCGCGGGCCGATAGCGCCGGTCGAGGCTTCCCAGGTCATGTTCGCTTTTCGGCCGCACGGTCCGTCTCGACAAGGTTTCCCGCAGTGCATGACGCACATCCTCGCCCGAGGCACACCGAACAACGACGATTTTTCTTTCAGAGCGCGTGCGTGAGCCGCTTGAGCCAGGTGCGCAGCGGCGTCTCCACCCAGCGCCAGGCCGCCCACGAGGCCGCCGGCAGCGCGAAGAAGGCCAGTACGCAGAACCACAGCGGCAGGTCGCGCTTCCAGCCGTTCGGATAGATCGAGATCATCACGTACCAGAACGCCCAGTGCAGGGCGTAGAGCGGATAGGACACCCCGCCCAGCCGCTCGCACCAGCGCGCCAGACGGCCTCCTGGGTCGAAGGCGCCGAGCAGCACCAGGACCGGGAACAGCAAGGTGGCGCAGGCGAAGTCGTAGAGGCCGTTGGCGACGCGCGTCGGCCAGACCGGCAGGACCAGCACGGTCAGCAGCAGCACCGCCGGGACCCAGGCCTTGCGGGCGGAGAACCCGCCCCGATGCCGCCAGCACAGCCAGCCTATGGCGAAGGGGAACGAGGCGCGCAGCACGCCCAGGCCGAAGGTCGCCTGGTCCCAGCCGGTCTGCAGCCCGCCCATGCCGACGGCGACGAACAGCAGGGCCGCGCCCGACAGCAGCACGAACATGATGATCGCCATGTCCGGCGCGCGGCGCAGCGGGAACCAGGCCAGACTCACCAGCACCTCCAGGCACAGCGACCAGGCCAGCGGGTTGAAGGGGAACAGCGACGGAAAGGTCCCCGCCTCCATCGGCGCGAACTTGGGGATCAGCAGCAGGCCCTTGAGGAAGTCGACCACGGTCTCGACGTTCGGCCGGCCCGTCAGCAGCGCCCCGGCCACCGTGGCGATGAACAGCATCGGCCAGACCCGCACCCAGCGGGCGACCAGATAGGGCCAGAACCCGATCCGTCGGCGCTCGAAGGCGTGGGCCAGCACGAAACCGCTGAGGCAGAAGAAGAAATCCACGGCCAGGTAGCCGTGCGCGAAATGCCCCCGCCGGCCCGACCAGTCGGCGATGTGGTAGAGCAGCACGCCCAGCGCCGCGACGCCGCGCAGCCCGTCCAGCGCGGTGAACCGTCCTTCGTCCCTGGTCGTCGCAAGCGTCACCAGGTGGTGGTGTCACGATGCGGGGCGGTGGGGCAAGCCCTTACCCCAGCCGCTTGATCGCCGCCTTCAACGGCTTGCCCGCCTCGAAGTAGTCCGCCCAGGCCGTGCTCCTGGCGATCAGGTCCGGCGCCGTGCGGATCGTGAACCGCGAGGGATCCAGCCCCGCCTTCACCTGCGTCCAGTTCAGCGGCATCGACACCGTCGCCCCCGGCCGGGCGCGGGCGGAAAGCGGGGCGACCGCCGTGCTGGTGCGGTCGTTGCGCAGGTAGTCGAGGAAGATCTTCCCGGCCCGCGCCTTCTTGCTCATGGTGATCAGGTAGCGGCCGGGATCGTCGGCGGCCAGCCGCGCGCAGACCTCGCGGGCGAAGGCCTTGGCCTGGTCCCAGGCAACCTTGTCCGACAGCGGCGTGACCACGTGCAGACCCTTGCCGCCGGTGGTCTTGCAGAAGCTGACAAGCCCCAGTTCCTCCAGCCGGTCGCGCATCTCCCGCGCCGCCTCGATCACCGCCTCGAACCCGACCTCCGGCGCGGGATCGAGGTCGAAGACCAGGCGGCCGGCGACCTCTGGATCGCCCGGCTGGCAGTTCCACGGATGGATCTCGACGGCGGCGATCTGGGCGGCGGCGACCAGGGCCTCGACGCGGTCGAACCTGATGTAGGGCTGGCGGTCGCCCGAAACCGTCACCGTCTCGATCAGCGACGACATCCCGCGCATGGCGTGGCGCTGGAAGAAGGTCTCGCCGTCGATGCCGTCGGGCACGCGGATCACCGAGGCCGGGCGGCCCTGGATGTGCGGCAGCATCCACTCGCCGACGGCGGCGTAGTAGCGGGCCAGATCGAGCTTCGTGCCCGGCTCGCCGTCGCCCGCATCGGGCCACAACGGCTTGTCGGGCTTGGAGATCGGCACGCCCAGCACGACGCTTTCGCCCTTGGAGGTGGCCGGCTTCGGGGTCGGCTCGGCCAACGTCGCCTTGGCGGCCGGAACGGCGTCGGCCTCGACCTCCGAAGCCGGCTTGTCCTCGCGCAGGCCCTTGAAGGCGGCCTGACGGATCGCGCCCTCGCCCGTGAAGCCGGCATATTCGATCTCGGCGACGAGCTGCGGCTTCACCCAGTGGATGTTGGCGGCCTTCTTCGGCGCCCCCTCCCCCTCGAACGGCGAGCGGTCGGTCTCCAGCGCCTTCAGCTTGGGCAGGAGTTTGGCGACCTTGTCCTTGCCGAAGCCCGTGCCGATGCGGCCGACATGCACCAGCCTGCCGCCCCGCATCACCCCGGCGATCAGCGAGCGGAAGGCCGTTCCCGTCGTCGTCCAGCCGCCGATCACCACCTCATGGCCAGCCCGGCACTTGGACTTGGTCCAGGTCTCGCTGCGGCCAGAGCGATAGGCGGCGTCCAGCCGCTTGGAGATGATGCCTTCCAGCTCCAGCTTGCAGGCCGACAGCAGCACCGCGTCGCCCGCCGTCTCGAAGTGGTCGACATAGCGCAGGCGCGCCTCGTCCTGCCCCAGCAGCGCCTTCAGCCGCGTCTTGCGTTCGCGCAGGGTCAGGGACCGCAGGTCCTCGCCCTGCGCGAACAGCAGGTCGAAGGCGAAGAAGATGATCTCGCCCTCGCCACCCTCGGCCTCCCCTACCTCAGCTAGGGCCGCCTGCAGGGCCGCGAAGTCGGGCTGGCCGGCCTCGTCCAGCACCACGGCCTCGCCGTCGATCACGGCGTCGGGCAGGTCGGCGGCGGCCTCGGCGATCCCCGCGAACCGGTCGGTCCAGTCCAGGCCCTTGCGGGTGCGGAGCACCGCCCGGCCGTCCTCGACGCGCAATTGCAGGCGATAGCCGTCGAACTTGATCTCGTGCGCCCAGCCCGCGCCGGCCGGCGGCCGCTCGACCGACTTGCACAGCTGCGGCTCGACGAAGTCGGGCATGGCGGCGGGCTTGGCCTTGGCGGCCGTCTTCTTTGGCGATGCCTTGGACTTCGTGGCCGGCTCGAAGCTGCGGGTCTCCTCGGCCTCCTTGGCCAGCGCCTCGCGCTCGGCCTTGGTGCGGGATTTCCAGACGGCGTCGGCCTTTCCCTTGGTCTTCAGGATGAACGGCTTGGGCGACCTGCCCTTGCCCACGGCGATGTCGGCCATGCTCCGATCTGAAGCGATGGAGCGATCCTCCTTCAGGACGGCGTCGCCCTTGCCAGGCCGCGCCGCCTCGTCCTGGTGCTTGATCAGCAGCCAGTTGGCGCGCTTTCCCTTCCCGTCTTTCGCGGTGCGGTCCCAGTTCATCCGCACCAGCACCCAGCCGCCGTGCAGGCGCTCGCCCTCCAGAACGAACTTCAGCTCGCCCTTCTTCAGGGCCTTGCCGATGTCCTCGAAGCCGGGCTCCGGCGCCCAGAAGCCGCGATCCCACAGCTGCACCGTGCCGCCGCCGTACTGGCCCTTGGGGATCGTGCCCTCGAAGTCGCCGTAGTCGAGCGGATGGTCCTCGACCTCGACCGACAGGCGCTTGTCGGCCGGATCCAGCGACGGACCCTTGGTCACCGCCCACGACTTCAGCACCCCGTCGACCTCCAGCCGGAAGTCGTAGTGCAGCCGCGTGGCGTCGTGCTTCTGGATGACGAATCGCAGGTGCGGCGACGCGGCCACCGCCCGCTCGCCGCTGGGTTCGGCGGTCTTCTGGAAATCGCGCTTGCGGCGATACTCGGCCAGCTGCGGCTGCGTCATTTCCCGTTCCTCCGCTGAAAACAAGAGTCTCCCAGTTCGAGAACGGTTCCCCTCGCCCGTGCGACGTGTTTCAGTGGACCAATTGTCAATGACACCGGTTTCCACTAGAGACAGCGCAGGTCCGATCAACGGACCGGCATTGAGTAATTCGAGGGAGGGTACGCGGCGTGACCGTTTCTGAGGCGCAGAGCGACCTATTCGCACCGGCGTCCATCGCCCCCCAATTCGTCGAAGCCCGTCGCAAGGGCGTTTCGGTTCCCGGCTATCCCGGCGGGGCCCTGCCCCAGACCATGGCCGACGGCTATGCGGTGCAGGACATCGCCATTGACCTGTGGCCGGATGAACTGGTCGGCTGGAAAGTGGGTCTCGTCCCGCCGCAGCACCGCGAGCGCCTGGGCGTCGATCGCCTGGCCGGCTGCATCTTCAAGAACAACGTCTGGGACGCCGGCGCCGAGCCGACCCCGTTCCGCGCCATCGCCGGCGGCTTCACCGCCGTCGAGGCCGAGTTCATCATCCGCCTGTCCAAGGACGCCCCCGAGGGCAAGACCGAATGGACCGCCGAAGAGGCCGCCGACTATGTCGGCGAGCTGATCCTCGGCGTCGAGATCGCCGGCAGCCCGCTGAAGACCATCAACGAGCTGGGCCCGCCCATCGTGGTCTCCGACTTCGGCAACAACGACGGCCAGATCCTGGGCCCGGTGATCGAAAACTGGCGCGAGCTCGGCTGGGACGCCATGCCTGCCGAGACCTTCATCAACGGCGTCAGCGTCGGCAAGGGCGGCGCGGCCTCGATCCCCGGCTCACCCCTGGCGGCCCTGGCCTTCCTGCTGGGACACGTCGCCACGCGCGGTCGCCCGCTGAAGAAGGGCATGATCGTCACCACCGGCGCCAGCACCGGCATTCACGACATCGCGGCCGGCGAAGAATCGACCGTAAGCTTCGGCCCGCTGGGCGAGGTGCGCTGCAAGGCGGTCCCCGTCTGACGGGACCCCGCGTCCCAGGTCGAACAACGAAAACAAAACTAGGGTAAGGAAGACGACGTCGATGGACATCCCCGCGGCTCCCGCGCCATCCGAGAAGATCGGTCGCTATCGCTGGGTGATCGTCAGCCTGCTGT
>NZ_QHJY01000163.1 GCF_003185805.1 Caulobacter sp. D5 | reverse complement strand
GCCGCCCGCGAGGCCCAGGCCGCGCTCGAACGCAAGGCCCGCCGCGACGCCGCCGGCAAGCGCTTCGCCGCCAAGGGCAGCGAGCCCAAGATCCTGCTCGGCGCCCGGGCCGAGCGCGCCGAGAACACCGGCGGCAAGGAGCGCCGCCTGGCCGAGCGCTTGCAGTCCGGCGCCCGCGAGGCGGTGGAGAGCGCCGAAAAGCGGGTCGAGCGCGCGCGGACCCTGGGCTTTGATTTGCCGCCCACCGGCCTGCCGACAGGCAGACTGGTGCTGTCGTTGGAGAATGTCGCCTTCGCCTGGCCCGGCCGTTCGCCGATGTTGGCGCCGGTGCTGGAAGGCGTGAACCTGCGCCTGGCCGGTCCCGAGCGGGTGGCGGTGCGCGGCCCCAACGGCGCGGGCAAGTCGACCCTGTTGAACCTGGCGGCCGGCGTGCTGGCCCCGACGGCCGGAACGGTGACGCGCGGCGTCCCGGCGGTGATGCTCGACCAGTCTCTGGCCATCCTGCGTCCGGACGAGACCCTGCGCGAGGCCTTCCAGCGCCTGCACCCCGCCGCCGACCGCAACGCCGCCCAGGCCGCGCTCGCCCGCTTCCTGTTCCGCAACAGCGCCGCCGACCGGCTGGCCGGGTCTTTGAGCGGCGGCGAACGCCTGCGCGCGGCCCTGGCCTGCGTCCTGGCGGGACCTACCCCGCCGCAACTGCTGATCCTCGACGAGCCGACCAACCACCTGGATCTGGACTCGGTGGCGGCCGTCGAGGCGGCGCTGGCCGGCTATGACGGGGCGCTGCTGGTGGTCAGCCACGACCCGGATTTCCTGGCGGGGATCGGGGTGGAGCGGGAGGTGGGGCTGTAAGATCCTCCCCCTGAAGGGGGAGGTGGCCCGGAGGGCCGGAGGGGGAAGTCCCTTCTAACGTCGAGGTGATTGCTGGCTCACAGGCCACATCCCCCTCCGTCGGCTTCGCCGACACCTCCCCCTTCAGGGGGAGGGTCTTAACGCCCCACCCGCGCCTTCACCTCGGTGATCAACGCCTCCAGGCTCTCCACCTGCTTCACGCCGTACTTCTCGCCGGTGATGTCGACATTGCCCTTGCGCCAGAAGCCTTCGGGGCACAGCACCACCAGCTTCCCCGAGCGCGCGTGCAGGCCCATCTCCAGCAGGCTGATCGGCGACTGCGAGCCGGGCGTCAGGTAGAGCACGATGACGTCGGCGCTCTCCAGGGCGGCCAGTTCCCATTCGACTTGGCGGCGGAACTCCGGCTCGTCGGCGACGGGTTTCCAGGCCGGGTTCCAGTCGGGGCGGCGCGGATTGAGGATCACCACGTTCTGGTCGGCCAGGGCCGCGATCACCTGGGCCTGCCAGTCGACCGCCTTGCCCATGTCGATACTGCCGCCCAGGAACACCCGCGGCCGATCATGCGCGGCGGGCAGGGCCTGCGGCGAGGTCACGACGCTCGGGGCGGCGAGGGCGGCGGTGCTCATGGTCAGGCTCAGGGCGGCGAGGAGGGCGTGGCGGATCATGCCGCTTTTCTACGCTGGACGCGCGCGGGCGGCGACCGCGAACCGGCGGGTATGGGGAAGTGATAAAAACGATCAATTTTAAGTTGCATCGCCAGTCTCGGCGCCCCAACACTTCGCCATGGCTTGGGGGAGCTGTGATGAAGACGTGGTCTTTGAACCTGCGGGATGCGGATGCGAACGAGGTCCGTGGCCTCGGGTTTCTGTTCAACAGGATCGTGGCCGTTCTCGTGTCGGCCTGCCTCGTCCTCAGCCTGTCGGCGCCGCCGGCGCTGGCCAGGCAGGGCTGCATGGGATGCAACGTCGTCGATGACGGGCTGCTGACGCCGGCCCTGATCGGCCGCCAGCTCTATTATCGAGCCGACGGCAAGAAGATCCTGGTGACCGTCATCGACGTGGACACCAACGCCAGGCAGTTGGAATGGAGAACCTCCGACTACCGGACCGGATGGTCGTATGCGTCGAATTTCTACACGCCTTCCCGATCGCAGGAGCGTGACACCGCCATCGTCGGCGGGACCGCCGCGGGCGTGATCTTGTTCGCTTGCCTGCTGGGCATGTGCTCGAACAACTCGAGTTCTAACCAGTCGTCTTCCAACAGCTACGAGCGGCGAGAAGACTGTCGACGACAGTGCCGACGCAACACCGACTATAACGACAATCGCAGTATCGCGGCCGGGGATGACTGTCTGAAGCGCTGCGACCGCTAGCGGCGCGGCTCGTCTTCGAGCGCTCGGCCTCGAACATGTGAAGTTGAGACGACCGCCGTCGAACAGGCTGCGGTCGTTTTGATTCAGGCGATTTCGAAAGAGAGTAGTGGCGGTGAGAGAGGGATTCGAACCCTCGATAGAGTTTCCCCTATACACGCGTTCCAGGCGTGCGCCTTCAACCACTCGGCCACCTCACCAGCGCACTTCGAGTCGGGGGTGGTTGAGACCCCCGGCGCGGGAAGGGGCGCAATATACTCAGGCAGCGACTCGTAGCAAGCGCCGTTACGGGGTGAAAACGGGCCTGCGACGACTTATATCGGGCCTCAAGAAACTCCCGCCTCCGAAAGGCCCCGTCCCATGCTGTTCAAGAAGCTCCTCGAGATGCCGACCGTCGACACCGCCCTGCCGGGGCGTGAGGCCGCCATCCCGACCGCCGACGTCCATTTCATCAACGGCCACCCGCTGAAGGGCCCCTATCCGGACGGCCTGGAGACGGCGGTGTTCGCCATGGGCTGCTTCTGGGGCGTCGAGCGGGTGTTCTGGCAGGTCCCGGGCGTCTACGTCACCGCCGCGGGCTACGCTGCGGGCATCACCCCGAACCCGACCTACGAAGAGGTCTGCTCGGGCCGCACCGGGCACACCGAGGTGGTGCTGGTGGTGTTCGACCCCAAGGCCGTCACCTACGAGACCCTGCTGAAGACCTTCTGGGAAAACCACGACCCGACCCAGGGCATGCGCCAGGGCGGCGACATCGGCACCCAGTACCGCTCGGGGATCTATCCGACCAACGACGCCCAGGCCGCCGCGGCCGTGGCGTCGAAGGAAGCCTACCAGCAGGCCCTGTCGGCCAAGGGCCTGGGCGCGATCACCACCGAGATCGCCGCCGCCGGTCCGTTCTATTTCGCCGAGGACTACCACCAGCAGTACCTGGCCAAGAACCCGGGCGGCTATTGCGGCATCGGCGGCACCGGCGTGACCTGCCCGATCGGCGTGGGCGTCGAGGCCTGATGAGCCCGGAGGCCTTCCATGCGGCGGCCATGGCGCTGCCCGCGGCGACCATGACCGTCCAGTGGGGCGACGACCAGGTCTACAAGGTCGGCGGCAAGATGCTCGCCGTCATCGGGACCGGCGTCACCCACGGCGGCGGCGCGTCGTTCAAGGTCTCGGACGTCGCCTACGAGGTGCTGACCGAGACCGGGCGGGCGATCGCCGCGCCTTATCTGGCCCGCGCCAAGTGGGTGAAGCTGGAGGACCTGGCGTCGTTCGACGACGCCGAGGTCGCCGACTGGCTGAAGACGGCCCACGCGCTGATCGCCGCCAAGCTGACGAAGAAGGTCAGGGCGGAGCTGGGGCTGTAGAAAGAACCCTCCCCCTGAAGGGGGAGGTGTCGCCGGAGGCGACGGAGGGGGACGTGATTCCTCCGTCGGAAAGTTCTTCCCCCTCCGACCGCTTCGCGGCCACCTCCCCCTTCGGGGAGAGGGTCTTTAAATCCGGTCCTCCGGCGGATCCCCCGCCAGACCCCGCATGTGCGGCCCATGCACCACCGGCTGGCGCTCGAGGATCTGGCGCACCTTGCGCACCGCCACCGAGGCGCGGCTGCGGCGCTGGCGCCAGACCAGCAGCACCAGGGCCCCGAGGCTGGCCGCCAGGAAGGCGTACGGGCCCAGCAGCCAGGCCGCCGCCGCCAGGGCGAAGTAGTAGCCGCGCACCCCGGCGTTGAAGGCCGACAGGGCCGGGTTGAGGATGCCGCCGGCGGCCTCGGCGTATTCGGCCAGCACGGACGGCGGCGCCCACATCGGCGTGGCGCCGATGGCGGCCAGGCAGTAGTTCATCTGGCGCAGCGCCCAGATGAAGTCGAGCAAGCCCCGGGCCAGGGTGAACAGCACCAGGCCGAGCTTGACCTGGAACATCCAGGGCGCGGTCTTTTCCAGCACCTGCAGGCCCTCGACGCTCTTGAGCGCCGCATCGCCGCCGAACAGCACGCCGGCGGCCGCGGCGATCAGGATCAGGTTCGACGAGGCGAAGAAGCTGGCCGAGTTGATGGCGTGGCCCAGGAGCTGGCCGTCCAGCAGGGCGACCTCGCGCACCGCCATCTCGGACATCCACCGGCGGCGGATCACCGTCATGTCGGTGTTGATCAGGTTCTTGCCCTGTCCCAGTCGCCGCAGCAGCGGCTCGTAGAACAGCCAGGCGAAGACGAAGAGGCCAAGGGCCAGGATGTCGAGAATCGGCATGGGCAACGCTGTTGGGGAAACGGGAGTCGACGACAGGGGATATCGGGGCGAGCGCCGGGGTCAATCCTCGGCGATGAGACTATGTCTGGCGGTGTCACGCAGCAGGATCGAGACCACCAGGCCCACGGTCATGATCCCCGCCACGTAGAGATAGAAGCCGCTCTCGATTCCGGCGTGCTTGAAGGCCAGGGCGACCATCTCGGCGGTGCCGCCGAACAGCACGTTCGCCACGGCGTAGGGCAGGGCCACGCCCAGCGCGCGGACGTGGGCCGGGAACAGCTCGGCCTTCACCACGGCGCTGATGGCGGTATAGGCCGACTGGATGGTCATGCCGGCGACGATCAGGGCCAAGGCCACGGGCACGGAGTCGGTGGCGGCGATGCCGCTCATGATCGGCCAGATGGTCAGGGCCCCGCCGGCATAGGCGACGATCAGCATCGGCTTGCGGCCCAGCTTGTCCGACAGCCAGCCCGACAGCGGCTGCAGCAGCATGAAGACGATCATGCTGATGGCGCTGATCTCCGAGGCCTGGGCCTTCTCGAACCCGGCGGTGTTGACCAGGAACTTCTGCATGTAGGTGGTGTAGACGTAGAAGGTCAGCGAGCCGCCGGCGGTCAGGCCCATGATCATCAGGGTCTCGCGCGGGTGGCGGGCCAGCAGCGGCGCGACCAGGGTGGCGAAGAAGCCCACCAGAAAGACGCCGGCCAGCACCTGCGGGACGAGGCCGGGCCTGGCCAGGATCCAGCCGCCGGCCGCCAGGGTCAGCACGAAGAACAGCAGGGCGAGGTTGCGCTGGGTCTTGCCGATGCTTTCGGCGGGCTTGTCGGCGGTCTTGAACGAGACGCTCTCTTCCAGGCCGCGCCGGATCCAGAACACCACGACGGCCAGGCCCGCGCCGATCACGAACGGGATTCGCCAGCCCCAGGCGGCCAGGTCCTCTTTCGCCAGGGTCCGTTGCAGGATGATCAGCACCGCGAGCGCGATCAGCTGGCCGGCGATCAGGGTCACGTAGTGGAAGCTGGACCAGAAGCCGCGACGGCTCCTGCCGGCCATCTCGCTCATGTAGGTGGCGCTGGCCCCGTACTCGCCGCCGACCGACAGGCCTTGCAGCACGCGGGCGATCAGCAGCACGGCGGGCGCGAACAGGCCGATGGTCTTGAAGTCGGGGGTCAGGGCGATGATCAGCGCCCCGGCGCACATCAGCGACACCGAGACGCTCAGCGCCGCGCGCCGTCCGGCCCGGTCTGCGTAGTGGCCCATCAGCCAGGCGCCGACGGGGCGCGCCACGAAGCCCAGGAAGAACACCGCCGCCGCTTGCAGAAGCTGCACGGTCTGGTCGCCCTTGGGGAAGAAGTGCGGCGCGAAATAGAGGGTGAAGGCGGCGTAGGCGAACCAGTCGTACCATTCGACCAGATTGCCGGCCGAGCCGCCGAGGATGGCCCGCGCCCGAGCGCCTGCAGAAAGCGATGGGACCGAAGGGGACGCAGGCTGGTCCTGCGGCGCGACGGCGTCGGTCATCCTGGCGTCCCCCTGTCGGCGCCCTTCCCAGGTTGGGCGGCCGTTGGGGCGACCTTAGGTCAAGACGCCGTCGCGCTCAAAGTCCCCTTTGGGGCGGGCTTCAAGCGGGCGTCGTCAGATCCTGCCGATGAGCACCAGGATGATGATGATCACCAGCACGAGGCCGAGACCGCCGCTGGGGAAATAGCCCCACGAGCGGCTGTGGCCCCAGGTGGGCAGGGCGCCGACCAGCGCCAGGATCAGGATGATGATGAGGATCGTGCCGAGCATTCGGGTCTCCCATAGGGCCGGGCGATCCGCGTTCGGAACGCCTCGGCTTCGGGGGAGGGAATGCAACCCGTGCGGCGACGGTTCCGCCTTGGGGTTCCGCCCTGGCCTGGCCGGTCAGCCGCCGGCGGCGTCCTCGGGCTTGCGCAGGCCGTTGGCCCACAGGGCCCCGATCACCGCGCCCTTGACGCGCGGCAGCAGCAGCAGGGTCAGGCCGGCCAGCGGCAGGATGGTCAGCGGCGCGACCAGCCACGGCGAGGCCTGCCAGATGAACGGAAACAGCAGCAGCGGCGCGACGAACAGGTGGCCGATGATCAGGATCGTGAAATAGGCCGGGCCGTCGTCGGCCGGATAGGCGGCCAGGTGATGGCCGCAGACCTCGCAGTCGAACTCGACCTTCAGATAGCGCGAATAGAGCCGCCCCTCGCCGCAGTTGGGGCAACGGTGGCGGACGCCTCGCTTCATTCCGGTCAGGACGCTGGGGACGGGTCGGTCGGTCATGGCGTCCATATGGCTCCGGCGCCGCTTTGTGCAAATAGCACTTTCGGTCGCATGTGCGCTTTGGAAGCAGATATTGCGCCCTTGAATGGGCGATCTCCGAAAGAGTTCATCCTCCGCGTTCATCGCGCGCGAATGAACTGTTCGGCAGGGTTAATGCTTCGCCGGTTCTGGTTAAGCTTAAGCTGCTGAACGCTGTCGCGAGGGTTACTTGTCGCGACGACGGCAAGTCTGGGTGACCATTGAGGCCGGTATGCGGCGGCCAGCGGGCGGCGCGCCGCGTCGGGGACGGGCGCGCCGGAACGTTAGGACCTAGTGCTTGGCGTCCTTGGCGGTGTCGGAAACCGCGCGGCCGGCGGCCGAGACGTCGCGGCCGACGCCTTCGACGGTGTTGCAGGCCGAGACCAGCAGGGCGGCCGCGGCGGCGGCCAGGACGACGAACTTGCGCATGGAAAATCTCATGGTGGAAAAAGGCGCGTGGAGCTTAGCCGCCCCGCGCGCCGCTTCAAGGTCGAGTTTACGACGGATCAGGCGAAGGCGATCAGCGGATGCGGCGGATCGAGCTGACGCGGTCGTTCATCTCGCCCGAGAACAGGCTGATGTCCGACGAGATCCGCCAGCAGCGGCCGCGATAGTTGATGTCGTCGCACAGCTCCCATTCGCCGCGGCCCACGCGGATGGCCGAGGCGCGGTCGTTGAAGCCGAAGGCGCCGAGGTCGGCGATGTCGCCGTCGACGTTCACGGCGCGGCCGCGGTAGCCGGCGTCCTCGAACAGCACGGCCTGGCCGCGTCCGCCGCCCGGGCCGCCGGGACCGCCCGGACCACCGGCGCCGCCGAAGCAAACCAGGCGGCCGTTCTGGTTGGTCATGTCGCCCCGGCATTCGGCGCTGGCGCTGGTCCAGTTCCAGCGGCCGCGGTCGTCGCGGCATTGGGCGGTGAGTTCGCGGCCGCGAACCGAGGCGTCGCGGCAGCTTTCCAGGTACGAGCCGCGCGGCAGGGTTCCGGGGCGGCCGCTGCCCGACAGGCAGGTCAAGCGGCCGTTCTGGTTGGTCATGTCGCCGCGGCAGTCGGCGCTGGCGGTGCTCCAGGTCCACTGGCCGCGGTTGTCGCGGCACTGGGCGTTGATCTCGCCCCGGCGGACGGTGATGTCGCGGCAGCTGTCCTGGTAGGAGCCGCGCGGCGTCGAGTCCGGACGGCCGTAGCCGCGATCCTGGGCGGAGGCCGGGACGGTGGCGGCCAGGGCGGCGCCGGCAAGAGCGAGCAGGGCGAGGGCGGGGCGCATGGCGGGGTCTCTCGAAGGACGCGTTATCGTTGAGGCCAAGCTAGCCCGCCGACGCGTGAACGCCACCTGAATGATCGGCGGGCCGGGCGGCTGTCGCTTTACGAGCGTCGAACGCGCGCCGTCGCGTCGTCCGGCGCCTTGAGAAGGCCGCGCTTGATCGCCATTGTTCAGCTCATGCGCGCGCCCCTTCTCGCCCTTCCGATCCTGCTGGCCGTTTCCGGCGCCGCCCTGGCCCAGCAGCCGCCTCGGCCCGAGCCGACGCCGGTCTCGCCGGTGACGGTGATGCCGCCGACCCTGCCGCCCAAGGTCACCGCCACCTGGCCGGCGGCCGGCGAGGCCGTGGCCCCGGGGATCCTGGTGCTGAAGGTCGCCTTCGACCAGAAGATGACGCCCCTGGCCTGGAACTATGCCGACGCGGCCGGCGGCGAGCGGCCCGAATGCGTGCGGGCCCCGCGGCTGCTCAACGACGGCCGGACCTTCGTCCTGCTGTGCCGCACCAAGCCGGGCAAGAGCTATGCGGTCGGCTTCAACGCGGTGCGCGACGGCGGCTTCGCCAACGAGGCCGAAAACCCGGCCCTGACCGCCCAGCTGGCCTTCACCACCAGCACCGCGCCGTCGGTCTACACCCTGAAATCGGCGATGAAGGCGGCCGGGCTGAAGGACGACGAGGCCCCGATCCAGGAAGCGCCGCCGTTGGTCTCCGCCAAGCCCTGAGGCGGGCCGAAGGTTCGGGATCACGCGTTGTTTCGGAACCGTTACAAACGAGCTTGCGTTGGTTGAGCGGGCAGGGGCCCTCCGACGGAGCGTAAATATGAAGACCAAGTTCGCCTATCTCGCCGCCGCCGCGACCCTTTCGCTGGCCGGCGCCGCTTATGCGCAGAGCACCGCGCAGGACACCAACACCACGGCTCCGGCCGATCCGGCCGCCGCCGCGCAGCCGCCGTCCTCGACGACCAGCACCACCTCGACCACCACCACGACCACGCCTCCGGCTGACACCTCGGCCGCCGCCGGCGCCGACGCGGCCGGCACCCCGTCTTCGGCCACCGTCTCGGGCGACTTCAAGGTCGGCTCCGAGATCAAGGACCCGTCGGGCGCCGTGGTCGGCACGATCAGCGACACCGCGACCGGCGCCGATGGTTCGGCCAATGTCGTGGTCAGCAGCGGCGAGAAGAAGTTCGCCCTGCCCAAGGCCAGCCTGAGCGCCGGCGCCGACGGCAGCATCAGCACCACGGCCACCAAGGCCCAGATCGACGCCGCTCTCGCCGGCGCCGCCGCCCCCAAGTAACGGGGCCGAAGTAACAGCGTCCCTTCTTCCGAACACGCACGAGGCCCGCCCGGCATTGCCGAGCGGGCCTCACGCTGCTAGCGATGCAGCGTAAACTTAGGCGGTCTCCGCCAGTCCGCTGATATGAGGTGCGTCGGATGGCTCCGGCCAGGAAATCCAAGGGGCGCGGTTCGAGCGCGCTGTTCTGGGATCTGTTGACCTTCGACCGACTGGTGACGGGGCCGGTCATCCACCTGATCTACTGGGCTGGCCTGGGCGTGGTGGCCCTGTTCGCCTTTTCCGTGGTCGGCGCGGCCGTGGGCCTGGCGCTGAAGGAACGCGGCGTCGCCTCGCTGCTGCTGGCCTTCCCGGTGCTGATCGCCGGCCTGCTGGTCGCCGCCGGCATGGTGCTGCTGTGGCGCGCCTTCTGCGAATTCTACGTCGCCGTCTTCCGCATCAGCGAGGACCTGCGCGCCCTGCGCCAGGCCAACGACGCGGACCACGCCGTGGCCACCAGCGTGCGTGGGCCTGGGGCCTGAGGTTTTAGCGGGCTCGCTTCGCATTTATGAATCTGCCTCCCTCGCCCTTGTGGCGAGGGCCCATGCCGGCGACCGCTCAGACCTTTACCGTCCTGCGGAAGCCTAGGCGGCTGAACCATGGATCCTGGGCACAAGGCCCAGGAAGGCGATCTTAAAGAGACCCCGAGCCGTAGACGGTGCAAAGGCCGCGGGTCACTCAGGTCAACCCCGCCTGAACGCTTCCACCAGCGCCGCCGCGCCGGCCTTCGGCCGCCCTGCGTCGCCGAACGGCGCGGGGGCGTCGGAGGCGTTTTCCTTCTTCAGCCACGAGTCGCCGTCGCGCAGGCCCCACAGGGTGAAGGCGAAGCGCTGGCGCGCGGGCAGGGCCATGAAGGCCTCGGCGGCCTCGCCGTAGGTGCGGGCCTGGCGCTGCTCCAGCTCGGTGCGCGACAGGAACTTGTTCTGGGCGCGGACCAGCGAGACGTCCAATTCCGACAGGTGGATCGGCAGGCCCAGACTCGCCAGGTCCTTCATCATGGTGGTGATCTCGCCGGGCCGGATGTCGGCGGCGACGTGCATCTGGGTTCCGATCCCGGTCAGCGGCGCGCCGGAGGCCAGCAGGCGCTCGGCCAGCTTCAGGAAGGTCGCCCGCTTCCTCGGCATGTATTCGAGATTGTAGTCGTTCAGCAGCAGGACCGCGCCGGGATCGGCCTCGCGGGCGGTGCGATAGGCCAGGGCGATGTGCTCGAAGTCGCCCAGGCGCTTGGACCAGAGACTCGTCCGCCAGCCGTCGCCGTCTTCCGCGACGGCCTCGTTGACCACGTCCCAGCCGACCACCTTGCCGCGATAGCGCCCGGCCACGGCCAGGATGTAGTTGCGATAGGCCTGCTCGAAGCTGACCCGGTTCTCGTCCAGCCGCTCGAAGGCCTCCGGCGCCTGGGCGTACCAGACCAGGGTGTGGCCCAGCAGGGCCATGCCATTGGCGGCGGCGAAGGCGGCGATCCTGTCGGGGGCGTCGAAGCGGAACGAGCCGTCCGGCTGGACGATATATTCCATCTTCATCTGCCACTCGGGCGTCAGCTGGCTGACCTGGCGGCGCAGCAGGGCCGACAGCGCGGGGTCGTCCAGGTGCAGGGCCTGCACCGAGGAGCCGATCCGGAACGGGGCGACGCTCTTCAGCGGCGGCAGGTTGGCCGGAACCGGCTGGCCCTGCGCCGTCTGCCCGCAGGCGGCCAGCGCCAGGCTGGAGCCGAGCACGGCGCGGCGTGAGACGTCGGACATGGAACCCTCGCGGCGATCTGTCGCGAGAGAAGCATGGGGAGTTTGCGGAAGGGTGAAGGGCGGGAGAGCCCCCTCAGTCGGCTTTGCCGACAGCTCCCCCAGAGGGGGAGCATCTTCTTGGCGCGGTGCTTTTCTAGATCCTCCCCCTCTGGGGGAGGTGGCCCGGAGGGCCGGAGGGGGTCAGCGCCCGCCCATCGCCGCGCGGCGCAGGCCCAGCTCGTCGAGCGCGGCCATTTCCATCTTGCCGACCTTCTTGGCCAGGGCGGCCTTGGCGGCGTCGGCGACGTGCTCGTATTTCTTGAGGTTCTCGAAGGCCACCGACAGCGCGTCGCGGGCGCCGGTTTCCTCGATCCTGATCTGGTCGATTTCCAGCATCGCCTCGGCGCGGCGAACCTGCACGCCCTTGCGGTAGCCGATCATGTACCAGCCGGCCGACGCGTCGCCCTCGGCGCGCTTGATCTCGGCTTCGGCCTCGGCGTCCATCATCACCACCCGCATCTCGGCGGCTTCGCGGCGATCGACCACCTCGGAGAGGCGCTTCTGCAGCGTCTCGACCTCGTGGTTCGAGATGCGGATCAGGGAGGCGGCCCACTTGGTCATGTCGGGTTACTCGGTACGAAGCGTCTAAGCGGCGCTTTGGAGAATCTGGCCGAGGAAGTTGAACGAATCGTCAAGACTCGTGGCTTCGTCGGGGTTCTGGCTGAGAAAAGCCTCGACCGCCGGATTGAGCTGGATGGCGCGGTCCACCGTCGGGTCGGCGCCGGCGCGGTAGGCCCCGATCTTGATCAGCTCTTCCATGTTGGAATAGGCCGACAGCACCTGGCGGGCGGATTTGACGATGTCGCGCTCGTGCGGCAGCTGGCAGCCCGGCATGGTCCGGCTGATCGACTTCAAGACGTTGATGGCCGGGAAGCGGCCGCGCTCGGCGATCGAGCGTTCCATGACGATGTGGCCGTCGAGAATGCCTCGGGCGGCGTCGGCGATCGGCTCGTTGTGGTCGTCGCCGTCCACCAGCACGGTGAACAGGGCGGTGATCGGGGCGGCCGTCGTGCCGTCGGCGCGGATCGGGACAGGGCCGGCGCGCTCGAGCAGCTTGGGCAGCTCGGTGAAGACGGTGGGCGTATAGCCCTTGGTGGTCGGCGGCTCGCCGGCGGCCAGGCCGATCTCGCGCTGGGCCATGGCGAAGCGGGTCACCGAGTCCATCAGGCAGAGGACCTCCTGGTCCTGGTCGCGCAGGAACTCGGCGATGGCCAGGGTCATGTAGGCGGCCTGGCGGCGGGTCAGGGCCGGCTCGTCCGAGGTGGCGACCACGACGATGGCGCGGCGCAGGCCTTCCTCGCCGAGGGTCTCCTCGATGAACTCGCGCACCTCGCGGCCCCGTTCGCCGATCAGGCCGACGACGACGGCGTCGCAGGTGGCCTCTTTGGCCAGCATCGACAACAGCACCGACTTGCCGACGCCCGAGCCGGCGAAGATGCCCAGGCGCTGGCCGCGGCAGGTGGTGGTGAAGACGTTCATCGAGCGCACGCCCAGGTCCAGGCGCTCGCCCACCCGGCCGCGGGCGTGGGCCGGCGGCGGCGGAGTCTTCAGGGGATAGGGCACTTCGCCTTGCGGGAGGGGGCCAAGACCGTCGATCGGCTCGCCGAAGGCGTTGATGATGCGGCCCAGCCACGCCTTGGTCGGGCGCACCACGGCGCCTTCCGGCATGATCTTGATCTCGGCGCCGGGGGCCACGCCCTCGACGGGGCCGAAGGGCATCAGAAGGGCGCGGGTTTCGCGGAAGCCGACGACCTCGGCCGGCAGGGTCGGCAGGTTCAGGCGCTCGATCTCGACGCGCGCGCCGACGGCCAGACGGGTCAGCCCGCCCCGGGCCTCGATCAGCAGACCGTTCACGGCCGCGACGCGCCCGAAGATGGTCAGGGGATCAAGACGTTCGACGGCGGCGATGAGACTGCGCAAGACGGCTCCTGGAAGCGACCCGCGCAGACTCGGCCATCATGGTTAATCGCGCATGAAATTCAGCGTTCTCCGACGCCCAGTTGGGTGGCGAAGAATGTCGCAACCCGGGCGTTGAAATCGGCGTGGAAAGCGGCCCGATCGAAGCCCGGAGCGCTTGCGCACAAGGGGCTGGGCAGGCGTTGGGCCGCCTGCGGGCCGCAGGGGACCAGAAAGTCGAAATGTCGCGCCCCCGGAACGACGCGGTAATCGTGGGCGCGGGGCAGGGCGCGGTGCACGGCCTCTGCGTAGTCCGGATCGGGCAGGATCTCGTCGTCGCCGGCCTTCCACAGCTGAACCGGCTGGGTCACGCCCTTGAGGCCCTGGCGGCCGAAGGTGAAGCCCAGCGCCGGCGCGGCCGAGACCACGGCCCGGATGCGAACGTCGTGGGTCCAGGTCGGCGACAGCGTGCTGGCCGGCAGCGGCTTTCCGGCGCTCAGGCGGCAGTCGTAGTTGGTGGGATGCTTGATGCAGTGACCGGGGAAGGTCGCCGCCAGGCGCGGCTCGCCGCCGGCCGCCGCCAGCACCGTGAAGCCGCCCGAGGAAAAGCCGAAGGCCCCGACCTTCGCGGCGTCGATCCGCGCATGCATCGGCGAGGCGTCCAGCATGTAGCCGATCAGGACGCTGAGCTGGCGCGGGCGCTCGGTCATCTCCAGGGCGCGGCTCTGGTCGCGGTAGTTGTCGCCGGTGTGGGTCAGGGCGGCGACCACGAAGCCCTTCTTCACCAGGGCGGCGGCGGTGTCGTAATGGCCGCCGAACCAGCCGCCGTTGCCGTGCGACATGACCACCAGCGGCAGGCGGTCGCCGGCCACTGGCGCGCCTTTGGCGACGGGCAGGCTCTCCATGCCGCCGATCGGGCCGGTCTCGGGGGCGTCGGTCGGGTACCAGACGCCGACCTCGATCGGCGCGCCCTGCGGATCGGGCGCCTCGACGCGCATGAAGCCGACGTGAGGCTCAGTGGGAGGTTCTGTGGCGTGGGCGGCGCCGGCGATGGCCAGGGCGGCGAGCAGGGCGGAAAAGCGAAGGGGCGGCATGGAAGGCTCCGGTTGGCGATGACCCTCCGATGCGGCTGCGGCCCTTGCGCCGCCACGCCTCATGCGTGAACGGGCGAACGGGTTCGCGAAGCGGCGAACGGCGCTATAGATCGCTCATGACCGGCCCGCGCCCCCTGCTCGGAACCGCCCGCGAATGGGCGATCGACCTTTCCGTCGCCACGGCGATGGGGGCGTTCCTGGGCATGGTCGGGCCCTTCGGCAGCTATTTCAACGGTCCCTTCCTCGTGCGCGCGATCTATTGGATCGGCTGTTTCTGGGCCGGGACCCTGATCTTCGGCCTGTTGATCCGGCTGGCGGCCGTGGCCGCCGAGCGGGCGAGGATCCCGGCCCCGATCCTGGTGGCCGCGGCGATCCTGGTCGGCAGCGCCCTGCAGGCGGCGGTGGTCGCGCCGGCGGCGACCGGGCTGTGGCCGTTCCTGAACAAGCTGTCGCCGCTGGACTGGTACGGCCAGTGCCTGGCCTTCTCCGGACCGCTGGCCGTGGGCTTCACGATCCTGCGGGCCAGGCTCGCCGCCCAGCGCGCCGCCGCCGCGCCGCTGGTCGTCGACGGGCCGGTTTCGACTCCGCCGCCTACGCCCATCCCCGCCGCCACGGTGCTCTATCTGAAGATGGAGGATCACTATGTCCGGGTGCGCACCGAGACCGGCTCGCGACTCGAGGCCGGACCCATGGCGCGGGTGCTGGCGAATCTGTCGGGGCTGGACGGCCTGCAGGTGCATCGCTCGTGGTGGGTGGCCCGGCGGGCGGTGGTCGGGGTCGAGCGCGACGGCCGAAACCTGCGTCTGAGGCTGGCCGACGGCGAGGCCGCGCCCATCGCGCGGGCCTCCGTGGCCCGCCTGCGCGCCGCCGGCTGGCTGGCCGAGGAAGACGCCGCCGCGACCGGGTGACGCGGATCGCCCCTGGCCACGCTTGGTTGCGCACGCGAGGGGCGAAAAAACATCCCCGGAATTCTCGCGACAGAACGCCGCAATCTCGCCGCAAGTAAGAACGTGAGCTTGCACCCTGTTAACGCGGCCGTAGTGCGCGAGCCCCTGTTAACCCTTGGGTTTGCTGCAATTTTAAGGGCTTGCGGCAGCGCTTGAAATGGGGCTGCGACCAATGTGCGCAACGGATTTCCGACCGCTTGCACCCGATTCGCAAATCATATTAACCATTTCGCCAGACGACGCGTTCACCATTAACCAGTCTTAAATTAACTGTCCGCCAGACTGGGGGACGGGTTTCATCGGCGGCATGCCCGCCACTGTCGAATTAAGCGCCGCCGATTGGCGGGGAGGGTTCCATGCGGGTACTGCTGATTGAGGACGACAGCGCCACCGCGCAGACGATCGAGCTGATGCTGAAGTCGGAAGGCTTCAACGTCTACACGACCGACCTGGGCGAAGAAGGCGTCGATCTGGGCAAGATCTACGACTACGACCTGATCCTGCTCGACCTGAACCTGCCGGACATGAGCGGCATCGACGTGCTGCGCACCCTGCGCGTGGCCAAGGTCAACACGCCGATCATGATCCTGTCGGGCACGGCCGAGATCGACACGAAGGTGAAGACCTTCGCCGGCGGCGCCGACGACTACATGACCAAGCCCTTCCACAAGGACGAGATGATCGCCCGCATCCATGCGGTGGTCCGTCGTTCGAAGGGTCACGCCCAGTCGGTCATCAAGACGGGCGACATCATCGTCAACCTGGACGCCAAGACGGTGGAAGTGAACGGCAACCGCGTTCACCTGACCGGCAAGGAATACCAGATGCTGGAGCTGCTCTCCCTGCGCAAGGGCACGACCCTGACCAAGGAGATGTTCCTGAACCACCTGTACGGCGGCATGGACGAGCCGGAACTGAAGATCATCGACGTCTTCATCTGCAAGCTGCGCAAGAAGCTGGCGGCCTCCGCTCAAGGCAAGCACCACATCGAAACCGTCTGGGGCCGCGGCTACGTGCTGCGCGACCCGAACGAGCAGATCAACGCCGCCTAAATTTCGCCCGCGCGAAACCCAAGATTCGACAGAAGGCGCCCGCTGCTTGCAGCGGGCGTTTTTCTTTGTGTTTCAAGGGATTAACCATGTCCGTGACAAAACGTCCGAAGCACCGGATAGTCCTTGCCCGGAGGCGCGCGGGCCGTCATGTTCCGGCGCGACGATTGCTGGGGGGCTTCCCGGCCGTGTCGTTTTCGTACAAACGCGGCATCTGTACCGAACGGGGGACCGATGCAGGAATTTGATCCGCGACGCCCGACCATGCGTCTCGCGCCGCGGCTTTTCACCGCCGTCGCCGGCCTGGCCGCCCTGGCCCTGGGTTGGAAGCTGACGGCGGGGGACCAGCCCTCGACCGTGGTCGCCGCCCATGCGCCGCTCGACGCGGCCGCCATGGTGGCGTTGCAGCATGTCGCCTTCGCCCAGGCCGAGGCCCAGCCCGGCTTCGACCGTCCCGAGACCGTTCCCGTCAAGGTCAAGCCCGGCGAGACCCTGCAGGGCGCCGTCGAGCGCGCCGGCGTCGGCGCCGACGAGGCCCAGCAGGTGGTCAGCACGCTGCAAAGCGCCATGGACACCGTCAACATCAAGGCCGGCATGGCCTTCGAGGCGGCCATCGCCCGTCGCCGCGACAACGACCGCGGCCCGGCCCGCCTGGTCGGCCTGTCGATGCGCACCAGCCCGTCCTCGACCGTCACCGTGTCGCGCACCTTCGACGGCGCCCTGAAGCTGCGCGAGATCGAGGAAGAGGTCCGGGACGAGACCAAGGTCTCGTGCGGGGCCATGAACGGCTCGTTCTACGAGAGCGTGGCGGCCGTCGGCGGCAGCCCGGCCGTGGTCAGCCAGGCCGCCAAGCTGTTCTCGCACAAGATCGACTTCTCGCGCGACATCAAGGACGGCGACCAATTCTGCCTGGTGTTCGACCGCAAGGTCACCGAGAGCGGCCGCACCATCGAGGCCGGCGACCTGGAATACGCCGAGGTCAAGGGCCAGCGCTTCTACGCCTTCGAGCGCGGCGGCAAGACCCAGTTCTTCGACGAGACCGGCAAGAACATCAAAGGCTTCCTGCTGCGCACCCCGGTCGACGGGGCCCGCATCACCTCGACCTTCGGCATGCGCCGCCACCCCGTGCTGGGCTACAACCGCGGCCACAAGGGCATCGACTTCGGCGCCGGCACCGGCACGCCGATCCTGGCGGCCGGCGACGGCGTGGTGCTGGAGGCCCGCCGCTGGTCGGGCTACGGCAACTGGCTGCGCATCCGCCACTCGGGCCAGTGGGACACCGGCTACGGCCACATCTCGCGCTACGCCAAGGGCATCCGTCCGGGCGTCCACGTGCAGCAGGGCCAGGTCGTGGCCTATGTCGGCTCCACGGGCCTGGCGACCGGTCCGCACCTTCACTACGAAGTCTGGCTGAACGGCCAGCGCATCAACCCGATCGGCGCCAAGGTGCCCCAGGGCACGGTGCTGTCGGGCAGCGAGCTGGCGGCCTTCAAGGCCAAGCGCGCCCGCCTCGACACCCTGCTGGCCCAGGCCGGCCGCGCCGACGGCAATTACGCCCAGGCCGTCGTCCCGGCCTCCGGCAAGGACAACGGCCGCCTGGCCCTGGCCGAACTGAAAGCCGGCGGCGACGGCCGGCTGCGGTAGGTTTTGATCCCTCTCTCTTTGAGAGAGGGAGGGGCCCACGCCAAAGGCGTGGGAGGGTGAGAGGTAAC
>NZ_QHJY01000162.1 GCF_003185805.1 Caulobacter sp. D5 | reverse complement strand
GCGGGCCCCGGCGGCGCTGGACCTGGCCCGCGCGTTCCGGACGGCCGGCGCCCGCGTGCGGATGGCCGACTGCAGCCCTGCGCGCGCGGCGCGGCTGTCGAAGGCGCCCGAGGCGGTGCACGCCTACGCCTCGCCGGTGACACGGCCCGAGGCCTTCGCCGACGACGTCGAGGACCTGGTCGACACCCTGACGCCGACCCTGGTCGTGCCGACCTGCGAGGAGGTGTTCCACCTGGCGGCGCTGGCCGAGCGACGCCCGACCCTGGCCGCGACGCTGTTCGCGCCGCCGTTCGCAACGCTGCGACGGCTGCATTCCAAGCGGCTATTCGCGGAGGCCTGCGTCGCCGAAGGCCTGCCGGTTCCTCGCACCTGGGGCCTTACGAGCCCTGCCGATCTGGCCGGCCTGCCGCCGGCGGGCGAGCTGGTGTTCAAGCCGGAATATTCCCGCTTCGGCGTTCACGCCCTGATCCGGCCGACGGCGCAACAGGTCGCGGTCCTGCCGATCTCGGCCGCGCGGCCGTGGGTGGCCCAGGCCTGCGTGGTCGGGACCGAGACATCGTTCTACGCCGTGGCGCGGGGCGGACGGCTGACGGCGTTTTCCGCCTACGGCTCGGCCTGGCGCGACCGGGGCGGCGCCAGCTACGCGTTCGTCGCGCCATCGGCCGAGATCGTCGCGGTGCTGCGGGACCTCGCCGCAAGGCTGGCGGAGCGGATCGTGGGCGACGGACAGTTCGCCTGCGACGTCATCCTCGACGCCGAGGGACGGCCGTGGCTGCTGGAGTGCAATCCGCGAGCCACCAGCGGCGTGCACCTGTTCCAGCGCAGCGCGGCGCTCGGCCGGGCCTTCCTGGCGGACGGCCCGTGCGTCGAGCCGGACGATGCGCCGCCGCTGCATGTCGCGCCGGCCCTGTGGCTGCTGGGTCTGCCAGCAGCGCTGCGGCAACGACGTCTGGCCGACTGGAACGCCCTGCGGCGCGAGGGGCGTGACGTCCTGACCGCGCCGGGCGACCGGGCCCCGCTGCTGGGGGCCCTGGTCGACAGCGCGGCGTTCGGCCTGAAGGCGCTGGCCAGCGGCCGCAC
>NZ_QHJY01000018.1 GCF_003185805.1 Caulobacter sp. D5 | reverse complement strand
ACCGCTGGCTGGGCGCGGGCCTGGGCGGGCTGGTCGGCGGCATCCCCGGCGCGATCCTCGGCGGCCTGTTCCTCGACGCCCCGCCGGCCTATGGCGAGCGCCACGCCCTGACGGCGGTCGGACCCGAGGGCCAATCGGCCGACGACGCCTCGCTGCTGGACCTGCACGGCCAGGCCTGGCTGACCTCCAGCCTTGACGCGGCCTATCGCGCGGCCGCCAACTGAGGCCCGTGACCCGTTCGGCCCGGATCGCCGCCCTGGCGGCCTCGATGGTGATGATGACGGACGTAGCGCTTGCCTCATGCTTCGTCGGCGGCACCGCCCTGCCCGACGCCCGCGCGGCCCTGGCGGCGGCCGACCACGGCCAGGCCGGTCGCGACCTGATGGCGGCGGTGATCAAGGGCGATGTCGACGAGACCGCCCGCCGCCTGCGCGCCGATCCGGCCCTGACGACGACGCGCGGCGGCCGCAACGGCGACCTCCTCGGCCTGGCGATCGCCCGCTGCGACAAGCCCATGGTGACGGCGCTGCTGGACCTGGGCGTCCCGCCCGACGGCGGGGGCGACGCCATCCCCTTAAGTCTCGCCCTGCGCGCCAGGGATCCGGTCTTCGCCACGCAGCTGCTGGCCGCCGGGGCCAGCCCGCAGCGGCGCGAGGCCTATTGGCCGCTGAAGGCCGCCATCGGTCTCAACTCGCTCGGCGCGGTGCGCTTGCTGCTCCAGCGCGGGGCGCGGGTGAACGACCATGACCCAACCGGCGCGACGCCGCTGCGCATCGCCATCGAGCAGCAGAACTTCCGCATCGCCCAACTGCTGCTCGACGAAGGCGCCGATCCCTGGGCGGTCGGCGGCAACGGCGAGACGGTGGCCACCGTGCTGGCCGGCCCCATGCGCCCCGGCGAGTCGGAGGAACAGGCCGCCCGTCCGCGCGTGATCGAGGCCCTGAAGAAAAACGGCTGGCGCCTGCCCGGCGCGCCCGACGCCCGCGAGACTCGCCGACTCACCCTGACCGGCGCCTGGCCCCCGCCCGAAGCCCGCGCCGCCGGCTGGAAATCCCAGCCGCCCGAAGCGGTCGTCGCCCGCATGCGCCGGTTCTGGACCGAAACCGGCGACAAACGGCGCAATTAGGCGCGGTTTTCCCGCCAAAGGCGGTGTTTTCAGTGATTTTGCGGGGGATGGCGGAGACGGAGGGATTCGAACCCTCGATACCCTTTTGAGGTATGCCGCTTTAGCAAAGCGGTGCCTTCAGCCTCTCGGCCACGTCTCCTCCTGAGAGGGAGCGGTTCGATAGCCTGTTCGCTGCAGAATGACAATCGAGCGTCGAAGGAAAATCGCGTTAACGCGACGCTCAGACGGCCACGCTAGGTTGAACCCCGTTCTCCCGTGTGCAGAAGCCCAAGAGCGATCATGAGTTCCGCCCTCGCCCGCCCCGCGGACGCAAGTCATGCGTCCGACGATGTTCGTAGCCGGCGCGGCCCCTTTCGGCCCGAACGTCTCACCCCGGCGCGCGCCCGGGTGCAGATTCGGAACCTGACCCGCTGGTTTCGCGCCGCCGATTCGATTCTCGCTCTTGGCCTGGCCCTCTGGCTGGCGCGCGACGGCGCCCTCGCCGCCCCTCTGGTCGGGGTTGGCGTGCTGCTGGCCGCCCTGCACGGCCTGGAAGCCTATGTCTTCGCCCATCGCGAGCCGCTGATCCGCCACCTGCTGCGCACGGCCGCCGCCGTCGGCGCGGCAACGCTCGCCGTCCAGGTCGTGGCCCTGACGCCGCTGGCCCAAACACCCCTGGGCGCCCCGCATCCGCTAGGCGGCTGGCTGGCCCTGGTCTTGCCCGTGTTCCTGGCGGTTCACGCCGGTTGGTGGGCGCTGGTGCGCCACGGCCGCCGGGTCGGCACCCTGACGCCCAACATCGTGCTGGTCGGCGCCACGACCAACGCCGAGCGCCTGATCGCCGCGGCCCTGCGCACCGGCGAGGTCAATGTGCTGGGCGTTTTCGACGACCGCGCCGCCCGCGCCCCGGAAGCC
The DNA here is from genome assembly GCF_003185805.1 of Caulobacter sp. D5. Classification (GTDB taxonomy): domain Bacteria; phylum Pseudomonadota; class Alphaproteobacteria; order Caulobacterales; family Caulobacteraceae; genus Caulobacter. The sequence continues at coordinate 24,104 of NZ_QHJY01000018.1, read as the reverse complement.
GTCATGGGCGTGCCGGTGCTGGGCGACACCAAGGCCCTGCTCGACCACCGCATCATGCCCTTCGTCGACCGCGTGGTGATCGCCGTCGAGTCCACCGCCCAGGCCCGCGTGGGTCAGTTGGTCGAGCGCCTGTCGGAACTGCCCAATCCCGTCAGCATGATCGTCGACATCGGCGGCGACGCCGACCGCGACGCGGCCATGGGACGCCTGGCCGACCTGTCGGGCGCGCCCACCGACGCCCGCCGGGCCATGGTCAAGCGCGCCCAGGATCTGGTCGTCACGGGCCTTGGCCTGATCGTCGCCGCCCCGGTGATGCTGATCGTGGCGATCGCCGTGAAGCTCGACAGCCCCGGCCCGATCTTCTTCCGCCAGCGCCGCCACGGCTTCAACAACGAGGCGATCCTGATCTGGAAGTTCCGCTCGATGCGGCACGAGATGGCCGACGCCAAGGCCGCCCGCCAGATCAGCGCCAACGACGACCGCGTCACCCGCGTCGGCAAGTTCATCCGCAAGACCAGCCTCGACGAGTTGCCGCAGCTGTTCAACGTGCTGACCGGCGAGATGTCGATCGTCGGGCCGCGCCCGCACGCCATCGGCATGATGACCGGCGACGTGGAGTCCGCCAAGCTGGTGGCCACCTACGCCCATCGTCACCGCATGAAGCCCGGCGTCACCGGCTGGGCGGCGATCAAGGGCTCGCGCGGCGCCGTCGACACCCCCGAGCTGGTGCGCCAGCGCGTCGCCTACGACGTCGAGTACATCGAGCGGCAGTCGTTCTGGCTGGACCTCTACGTGATCCTGATGACCGTGCCCTGCCTGCTGGGCGACAAGACCGCCGTGCGCTGATGTTCTGGCGCGGCGTCCTCGGCTACCTGCCGGTCAACATCGCCCAGGGGGTCGTCGGCCTCCTGACGATCGTGCTGTTCACCCAGGTGCTGACCCCGGCGGAGTACGGGACCTACGCCCTGGCCTTCTCGGCGCTGAGCCTGACCCAGACGGCCCTGCTGACCTGGACCGAGGCGGCCATGGCCCGCTTCCATGCGAGGGCGCAGGAGGACGGCCGCCTGCCCGACCACTTCGCCACCCTCTATCGCCTGTGGATCCTGATGGCCCTGGCCATACCGGTCGCCGCCGCCGTGATCCTGCGCTTCTGGCCGATGGCCCCGGCCCTGAAGGTCGCCGTCGTCGCCGCCTTCGCCGCCGCGGCGGTCAAGAGTCTCGCCAAGCTGTCGCAGGAGCGCCGCCGCGCCGCCGGCGAGGTGTCGGGCGCGGCCCTGCTGGACGTGATCCAGACCGTGGGCGGCTTCGCGCTCGGCCTGATCCTGGCCCTGGTCGGCCTGGGCGGCGCAGCCCCGATCCTGGGCATGGGCGCGATCTCGCTGCTGTGCCTGGTGTTCGTGCTGCCCGCCGACCTGGGAAGGCTGAAGGGCGGCCATTTCGACAAGGCGCTGGCCAGGTCCTACGCCGCCTATGGCCTGCCGGTGGCCTTCTCGCTGATCCTGGCCCTGGTGCTGTCGACCACCGACCGCTTCCTGCTGGCCGCCTTCCTCGACGAGAGCGCGGTCGGCGTCTACCACGCCGGCTATTCGCTGGGCTCGCGCACCCTGGACGTCGTCTTCATCTGGCTGGGCATGGCCGGCGGCCCGGCCATGGTCGCGGCCCTGGAGCGCGGCGGCCAGGCGGCTCTGGAAGACAGCGCCCGCGAGCAGGCCGACTTCATGGTGCTGCTGACCCTGCCCGCCGCCGTCGGCCTGGCCCTGGTCGCCCGCCCCCTGACCGAGGTGATGATCGGCCCGGCCCTGCGCGACGGGGCTGCGGGCGTGACGCCGTGGATCGCCGCCAGCGGCTGGCTGTCGGGCGTGACCACCTATTACCTGCTGCAGGCCTTCACGCTTGGCCGGCGCACGACGATGCTGAGCGTCTGCATGGCGATCCCGGCCGGCGCCAACCTGGCGCTGAACCTGATCCTGATCCCGCGCTTCGGCCTCAACGGCGCGCTGTGGGCCACCACCGCCAGCTATGGCCTGGGCGCGATCGCCGCCGGAGTGCTGGGCCGCCGGGCCTGCGCCCTGCCGATCCCGTGGGAGGCCCTGGCGAAGGTCGGCCTGTCCAGCGCCCTGATGGCGGCCCTGGTCCTGGCCCTGCCCGACTTCGGCGGCCTCTTCGAACTGATCCTCAAGGCGGGCCTCGGCGCGGCGACTTTCGCCGGCGCGGCCCTGCTGCTCGACGCCGGGGGCGCACGCGGCCGCCTGGCCGTCATCACCCGCAGGTTCCGCCCCGCATGACCGCCCCGATCATCGAAACCGTCTCCGACAACGCCGCGTGGGCCTTGGCCGTCCCGCGCCTGTCGGTGCTGATCCCGACCTTCCGCGACGACCCGACCGCCCTGCTGCGCGCCCTGGATGGCTCGAAGAAGGCCATTGGGGACGACGCGGCCGAGATCGTGGTGCTGGACGACGGCGGCGGCGACGAGGCCCTGGCCGCCCGTATCGGCAAGATCATCGCGGGCCTGAAGCGCCCCGCCCGCTTCGTGCGGCTGTCGGCCAACGCCGGCCGCGCCCAGGGCCGCAACCGCCTGGCCGCCCACGCCCGGGGCCGCCACCTGCTGTTCCTCGACAGCGACATGCTGCCCGACCCGCGCGATTTCCTGTCGCGCTGGCTGGCGGTGGCGAGCGACGACGCGCCCGTGGCCTTCGGCGGCTTTACGCTGGACCAGACGCCGATCCGGCCCGAACACGCCCTGCACCGGGCCATGGCGCTGAAGAGCGACTGCACGCCCGCGCCGGAACGCGCCCGCGAGCCGGAAAAGCACGTCTTCACCTCGAACCTGCTGGTGCGCCGCGACGTCTTCGAGACCATCGCCTTCGACGAGGGCTTCGCCGGCTGGGGCTGGGAGGACGTCGAGTGGGCGATGCGGGTCGCCCGCGCCCACCCGATCCTGCACATCGACAACACCGCCACGCACCTGGGCCTGGACCCCGCCCCGGTGATGGCCGCCAAGTACGAGCAGTCGGCCGCCAACTTCGCCCGCGTGGTGGCCGCCCACCGCGACGTGGTCAGCGCCTATCCCAGCTACAAGGTCGCCAAGGTGCTGAAGGGCGTTCCCCTGCGCGCGACCTGGCGGCCGTGGCTGAAGGCGATCGCGCTTTCGGAATCCCTGCCCACGCCTCTTCGTGCATTCTCCATGCGGCTCTACCGGGCCGCCCTCTATTCGGACGCCGTGTGATGACCGCAGTCGAACCGACCTATGAAAAAGTCGACGCCTACGAGCCGGACCGCTCTCTGAAGGGCAAGGTCCGCCGCCGGCTGATCCGCCTGCAGCACCGCCGCCCGGCGCGGGTGAAGCTCACGCGGCCGATGGTGTCGTTCAGCTTCGACGACGCGCCGGCCACGGCCTGCGAGGCCGGGGCGCGAGTGCTGGAGGCCCGGGGCTTTCGCGGCACCTATTATTTCGCCGCCGGCCTGACGGGTCGCGACGGGCCGATGGGGCGCTACGCCACGGGCGAGGACGCCGCCCGGCTGCACGCCGCCGGCCACGAGATCGGCTGCCACACCTTCAGCCACCTCGACTGCGGCCAGGCCTCGACCCAGGTCGCCCTGGCCGACGTGGCCCAGAACACCGACGCCCTGGCCGCCTGGGGCGTGGGGACGGCGGTCAGCTTCGCCTATCCCTATGGCGACGTCGCCGCCCCGGCCAAGACGGCCCTGGCCGGCCGCTTCAAGACCCTGAGGGCCCTGCACCACGGCCTGATCGCCAACGGCGCCGACCTCAACCAGGCCCCGGCCGTCGGCATCGAGGGCGAGGACGGCGAGGCCGTGGCCCTGCGCTGGCTGGACGCCGCGCATCGCCGCAAGGCGTGGCTGATCCTCTATACCCACGACGTGGCCGAAAAGCCGTCGGCCTGGGGCTGCACGGTGGAGGCGCTGGAACGGCTGGTCGACGGCGCGGTCAACGCCGGCTTCGACGTGGTGACGGTGGCCGAAGGCGCGAAGCGGATCGGGCTGTAGAACCCCTTCTCCCCTTGCGGGAGAAGGTGTCAGCGAAGCTGACGGATGAGGGGGCGCACCCACGAAAAACGCCGCGACAGCTGATCGGCTGCCGCGGCGTCTTGCTTTTGAGAGACCCCTCACCCGACCTCCTTCGGAGGCCACCCTCTCCCGCAAGGGGAAAGGGAAATTACTGGCGCGTCCGCGAGGTCATGCCGGCGGCCGCGGCGTCGTCGGCCATCTGCGGGTCGACTTCGGGAGCGGGCTTGGGAGCCGCGGGCGCTTCGACCACCGGCGGCTTTTCGGGTTCGGGCGTCGCCGCCGGCGCGGCTTGCGCGGCGGGCGTGCGGGTGACGGCGGCGCTGGCGGCGTCATCGGCCGCGGTGCGGACCTCGGGACCTTCCTGATAGCCGCCGTTGTCGAAACCGACCCCGGCGCTGACCACCAGGATCACGCCGAGGGCCGCCACGGCGCCGACGACGAAACCCAGGACGATCCATCCCAACGGATTGCCGCGACGTTCGGCCTTGGCCATCTGGAGCTCCCTAAAGGGACGGCTCCAACCTCAGGAGCCGACCCAACGCCGGACGGGGCCGACGTCGACGTGGACGAAATTGCTGACCGGATAGTAGCCGACGCCGCCCTGCTTCAAGTCGAGGGCCGCGGTCCGGAGACGATCCAGAGAGACGTCCTCCAGATAGAGATCGATCGCCTTGCCGTCCATGTGCAGGCTGCGTTTGGCGACCTCACCGCTGCGCGCGTGCAACATCGCGTTGGTCTTGGGCGAGCGATAGCCGGAAATGATCTGGAAGTGAGCCTTGGTCTCGGTCCGCGCCGCCAGGCCGGCCATGATGTCGAAAAGCTCGGGATTCATCGGGGCGACGTCCCCCGTCCGATAGTCGCGCAGCACCTTGTCGAGGGCCTGGACGGCGTCGGGCACGTACTCGCCCTTCTCGAAATAGACCGCCTCGACCTTTTCCTGGGTGTGCACGTTGTGCAGCTTCACCCAGCGGGGTTCGGACGAGACGCGCCGGATCGTCGGCCGGGGCGCGGGAACCGAAGCTTGCGGCAGGTCGTTATCCGACATGCCTTCGGCCGCATTGCCGAGGTCCTGCTTCATCAGCAGGTCGGCGATGGGATCGGCCCCTGGGCCGAACTTGGACTGTGCGAAGGCCGCCATGGGCCCGATCGCACTGGCGCCCAGCACACCGAGGCCAAGCCCCAGAAGCTTGCGTCGTTCGATCATGGATACGCTTTCCCGACTGACTGCGTCAGGCCGCCCGAAGGCCGCCGAAGCTCACTTGGAACACGATAAACTTTCCGGATCGGAAAGGCTTACGCACCAAAAGAGGCCTGACGAGGGCGCTCGGGTCAAGCGGAGCCGGGACGGGCATGACAGCCGAAAGCGTGAGCGGCTTTGACGCCGGCCACGCTTCAACTGCTTTAAAGACAGTCGCTTGGGCGCCCCGGCGAGGCGCTCAGACGGCTTTCGCTGCGGCGATACGCTGCACCAGCGCGCGATCCCACCCATAGGGGTCATCGCGGAAATTCACCTGCCCGTCCGGGGTCACATAGGCGGTCCAGTAGAGCAGGAAGACGGCCATCGGCTGGGCCAGCTGGGCGCGTACGGTCTTGCCCGAGGCGATGGTCGTATCCACCGCATCGGCCTGCCATTCCGGATTGCTGGCGAGCAGTTGCTTGGCCAGCGGGATCGGCTTTTCCAGACGCACGCAGCCGTGGCTGGCCAGGCGGCTGTAGCTGGCGAACTTGGCCCGCGACGGGGTGTCGTGCAGATAGACGCCGTAGGAATTGTTGAAGTCGAACTTCACCAGGCCCAGGGCGGCCTTGTCGCCGGCCTTCTGCTGCAGGCGCGAGCCGCCGTCGCCGGTCGGGATGACGATGAAGTCGTTGCGCGCCAGATAGCCCGGATTGGCCCGCTCCTTGGGCCACAGCTCCTTGGTCGCGATCGAGGACGGCACGTTCCAGGGCGGATTGAGCACGATCGAGTGGATCGCCGACTGCAGCATCGGCGTCTCGTCGCCCGGACGCCCGGTGACAGCGCGCATGGTCAGGGTCGGGGCGTCGTGGTGGAAGACGCTCATCACCGCGGCGGCGATGTTGACCTGGATGCGGTCGGCCGGCAGCTCCTGCGGCAGCCAGCGCCAACGCTCCATGTTGGCGACGATCTGGTCGATGCGCAGTTGCACCGGCACGTTCAGCGCCGTCAGGGTGCCCTTGCCCAGCACGCCGTCGGGATTGAGGCCAAAGCGCTTCTGGGCGCGCATCAGGGCCTGCTGCAAAGCCTCGTCGAACACCGCCACGCCGTCGACGGCGATGGTGGGGTCCTCGACCGCCAGCCGGGCCTCCAGCTGGACGATGCGCGGATCGGCCTTGTCGCCCAGCTTCAGCGGCGTCCCCTCGGGGATGACCGCCCAGCCGCCGCGGGCGGCGATGTCGCGATAGGTGACCAGGCCCTTCTGCAGGGTCTGGTAGCCGGTATAGGGCGGCGACAGCTCTTCCAGCCAGCCGGCCAGTTGGTCGTTCTGCACGGCGGCGGCGAAGCCGGGCGCGGGATCGTAGGCGGCCGGGCGCAGGCCCCAGTTGGCGTCGAAGTCGGCGGGGGCCAGGCGGCCGCTGTGCACGGCCTTGGCGTAGCGCAGGGTCAGGGCGATCAGCTGGTTCAAACCCGCCTGGCGGTCGGCGCCGTTGCGCGAGTCCAACTGGGCCAGGGCGCGGTCGGGCGCGAAGGCGCCGGGCTCGAAGCCGTGCGAGGGCGCGTTGATCAACGCCTTGGCCAGCAGGTCGATCTGGTCGGCGCGCAGGGCCGGCGGCGCGGGCACGGGCACGGGCGCCTGTTGCGGCGCCCGGACAGGCCGGAGTTGAGCTTGAGCATGAACGGCCGGAGCCGCCGACATCCACAGGGCCGCCCCAAGCAGGGCGGTCGAAACTTTCAGGCTCTGTCTCACCGTCGACGGGTCTCGCACGCACATTGCGCGCGGCCCCTCCGCGCGCTTCACAAATGGCAATTCCGCGTCGGCTTCGTCAACGCGAGGATCGTGAAACTGTAACGGCCAAGGTCGCCTTTTGGTTCTTTCTCACGTTGCGGAACCTTAACGCCACACTCGCGGTTTGCATTCCGACGTCGGCGCCTTTGCGCCACAATCGTCCTTGACAGGATCACCACACATGAGAATCGCCCAGGTTCCGCCCCTGTACGAAGCCGTTCCGCCGCGGTTCTACGGGGGGACGGAACGGGTGGTCGCACACCTGACCGACGCCCTGGTCGACCTGGGTCACGAGGTCACCCTGTTCGCGTCCGCCGAAGCCCGCACCAAGGCCGACCTGGTGGTCGTCCGCGACCAGGCGATCCGCCTGGATCCCGCCCCGCTGAAGTCGGACCTCGCCGCCCACATCGCCATGCTGGCCGAGGTCCGCCGCCGCGCCGACGACTTCGACGTCATCCACTTCCACACCGACATGATCCACTTCCCGCTGTTCGAAGGCATGGCGGGAAAGACCCTGACCACCCTGCACGGGCGGCTCGACCTGAAGGACCTGCCGGGCGTCTATCGCCGCTGGCCGCAGTTCCCGCTGGTGTCGATCTCCGACAGCCAGCGCGCGCCGCTGCCCTTCGCCAACTGGGCCGGCACGGTGCTGCACGGCATGTGCGCCGAGATCTACGAATATCACCCGAAATCCGAGGGTTACCTCGCCTTCCTCGGGCGGATCTCGCCGGAGAAGGGCCCCGAGCGGGCGATCGCCATCGCAAAGAGGGTCGGCCGCCGGCTGAAGATCGCCGCCAAGGTCGACGCCGCCGACCGCGAATACTTCCACGCCGTCGTCGAGCCGCTGCTCGACCACCCGCTGATCGAGTTCGTCGGCGAGATCGGCGACGCCGAGAAGTCGGCCTTCTTAGGGGGCGCCGACGCCCTGCTCTTCCCCATCGCCTGGCCCGAGCCCTTCGGCCTGGTGATGATCGAGGCCATGGCCTGCGGCACGCCAGTGATCGCCTACCAGTGGGGCTCGGTGCCCGAGGTGATCGAGGAAGGCGTCACGGGCTTCATCGTCGACGACGAGGACGAGGCCGTCGCCGCCCTGCGCCGCCTGCCCGATCTGTCGCGCCAGACGGTGCGCGCGCGGTTCGAGACCCGGTTCTCGGCCCACGCCATGGCCCGTCGCTATCTCGACATCTATGCGCGCCTGGACGAGGCGGCCCAGCCGCCGCGCCTGACCCTGGCCCAGAGCGCCTGACCCGCCGGCGGCCCAGTCCAACGGCCAAGCTGCCGGCCTGAGGCCGCATTGTGTTTCCAAGTTTCAGCGACCGCGCCCTCACCGGCGCGGCCGCTGATCGCGTTTAAGACCCAGCGTTCCGGATTAAGGGGCATCGAATGGACGACCTCGCACCGACCCCGTTGACCGCCGGCGAGCAGGGCGAAACCGGCGAACCGCGCGTGCCCTACCGGCTGTTCGCCCTGAAGGACCGCGACACCTTCCTGGTGGCCGACGCCTTCGGCGACGTGCTGGGCGCGGCCGACGGCCTGTTCCACGACGACACCCGGCTGCTGTCGCGCCTGCGGCTGCTGATCGGCGGCAAGCCCCCCGCCCTGCTGAGCGCCAGCGTCTCGCAGGACAACGTCTTCTTCACCTCGCACTCGACCAACCAGACCGTCCAGTCGCTGGGCGGATCCTCGGCGCCGCACGGCGCGATCCATATCGAGCGCAAGCGCTTCCTGTGGTCGGAGCGGCTCTATGAGCGGCTGCGCTTCGTCAACTACAGCCGCGACATGGTCATCCTGCCGGTGATCCTGGAATATGACGCCGACTTCCACGACATGTTCGAGGTGCGCGGCTCCAAGCGCAAGGCGCGCGGCCGGGTGCTGCCCGCCGAGCTGAACGGCCGCTCGGTGCACTTCGCCTACCAGGGCCTGGACGAGCTGCGCCGCGACAGCGTCATCGCCTTCTCCGAACCGCCGGGACGCCTCACGCCGCAGCGGGCCGAATTCATGTTCATGCTGACGCCGGACACCCATTTCGACCTCTATCTCGAGGTCGGACCGGTTCCGGACCATCCGCCGACCCGCGAGCGCTGGCGAGCCGCCGCCGCCCGGGCGCGGCTGGACATGCGCGGCCGCCGCCGGCGCGGGGCGCGGCTGAAGAGCTCGGGGCGCCTGTTCAACGACTGGCTGGAGAAGTCGCGGGCGGATCTCGCGTTGCTGACCACCGAGTTCGCCACCGGACCCTACCCCTATGCCGGCATCCCCTGGTTCTCGACCCCGTTCGGCCGCGACGCCATCATCACCGCCTGGCAGGTGCTGTGGATCGAGCCGCGCCTGGCCAAGGGCGTGCTGGCCTATCTGGCCGAGCACCAGGCCGAGGAGGTCAGCGCCTTCCGCGACAGCGCGCCCGGCAAGATCATGCACGAGACCCGCAAGGGCGAGATGACCGCCCTCGGCGAGCTGCCCTTCGGCCGCTATTACGGCGGGGTCGACACCACGCCGCTGTTCGTGGCCCTGGCCTGCGCCTATGCCGAGCGGACCGGGGACCTGACGTTCATCGACGATCTCTGGGAGGCCTTGCAGGCCGCCGTGGCCTGGATCGAGCACTTCGGCGACAGCGATGGCGACGGACTGATCGACTACGCCCGCGGCGCCGACACCGGCCTCTCCAACCAGAACTGGAAGGACAGCGAGGACAGCGTCTTCCACGCCGACGGCAAGTTCCCCGACGGGCCCATCGCCGTGGTCGAGGTGCAGGGCTACGCCTTCGCCGCCTTCAGGGGCATGGCCGATCTCGCCCGCCGGCGCGGCGAAACCGACAACGCCGAGCGCTGGGCCGCCAAGGCCGAACATCTGCGCAAGACGGTCGAGGAACGGTTCTGGATGGAGGACAAGGGCTTCTACGCCATGGCCATCGACGGCCACGGCCAGCCCTGCCGGGTGCGCGGCTCCAATCCGGGCCACCTGCTGTTCTGCGGCCTGCCCTCGCCCGAGCGGGCGGCCAAGGTGGCGCAGACCCTGCTGTCCAACGTGTTCCACAACGGCTTCGGCGTGCGGACCCTGGCCGAGGGCGAGCCGCGCTTCAATCCGATGAGCTATCACAACGGCTCGGTCTGGCCGCACGACACCGCCATCTGCGCCATGGGCCTGGCCCGCTACGGGCACAGGGACGGCGTGGTGCGGATGACCTCGGGCCTGTTCGAGACCGCCGCCCACTACGAGATGCGCCTGCCGGAGCTGTTCTGCGGCTTCCCCCGCCAGCCGGGCGAGCCGCCGGTGGCCTATCCCGTGGCCTGCCTGCCCCAGGCCTGGGCGGCCGGCTCGGCCTTCATGATGCTCCAAGCCTGTCTGGGGATCACCGTCGACGGCTGGGCCGGCGAGATCCGCATCCAGGAGCCGCGCCTGCCGATCGGCATCGACAGCCTGTCGATCGAGAACCTGGGCGTCGGCGACAAGCTGACCGATGTTTCCTTCGAGCACGTCGGCCGTCATGTCACGGTGCAGGCCGGCCGGCGCTCGACCGTGCCGATCCTGACCCGCTGCTAGTCCTGCTTACCCAAGAACAAGAAGAGCAAGATCCCATGCCCCAGAACCTCGACCTCTTCCCGATCGGCAACTGCGCCGTGAACGCCCTGATCGACCGCGACGGCCGGTTCGTCTGGGGCTGCATGCCCCGCGTGGACTCCGATCCGGTGTTCTCGACCCTGCTCAGCGGGCTGGAGCCGCCGTTCGAGGGCGGCAAGGGGCTGTGGGACGTGGTCGTGGACGGCGCGACAAGCGTCGAGCAGGCCTATCTGCGCAACACCCCGATCCTGCGCACGGTGATTACCGACGCCGACGGGGCGAGCCTGGAGATCATCGACTTCGCGCCGCGCTTCCAGCAGTTCAGCCGCATCTATCGCCCCACCGCCTTCATCCGCCTGGTGCGGCCGCTGAGCGGGGTGTGCCGCGCCACCATCCGCCTGCGCCCGACGGCCAGCTGGGGCGGACGCCTGGCCGAGCACACCAACGGCTCCAACCACATCCGCTACCTGTGCTCGGACATGACGATCCGGCTGACGACGGATTGCCCGGTCTCGCACATCCTGGAGGAGCGCACGTTCCGCATCGAGCGGCCGATCGCCATGTTCCTGGGGGCCGACGAGGGCTTCGACGCCGATGTCGGGGCCACCTGCGCCCGCATGCTGCAGCAGACCGAGGACTATTGGCTCAACTGGGTGCGGGGTCTCGCCGTACCGCTGGACTGGCAGTCTGCGGTGATCCGCGCGGCCATCACCCTCAAGCTCTGCACCCACGAGGAGACCGGCGCGATCGTCGCGGCCATGACCACCTCGGTGCCCGAGCACGCCAACAGCGGCCGCAACTGGGACTACCGATACTGCTGGCTGCGCGACGCCTATTACGTGGTCCAGGCCCTCAACCGCCTGGGCGCGGTCGACATCCTGGAGAACTATCTCTCCTACCTGCGCAACATCGTCGACCGGGCGGCCGGCGGCCACATCCAGCCGCTGTTCGGGGTGGGCTACGAGCCGGCGCTGATCGAGCGCTTCGCTCCGGACCTGGCCGGCTATCGCGGCATGGGGCCGGTGCGGATCGGCAACCAGGCCTTCGAGCACCAGCAGCACGACGTCTACGGCCAGATCATCCTGTCCTCGACCCAGGCCTTCTTCGACGAGCGCCTGCTGCGCCCGGCCACCATCGACGACTTCAAGGCCCTGGAGCCGGTGGGCGAGCGGGCCTTCCAGCTGCACGACCAGCCCGACGCCAGCCTGTGGGAGTTCCGCGGCCGGGCAAACGTGCACACCTATTCGTCGGTGATGTGCTGGGCCGCCTGCGACCGCCTGGGCAATGTCGCCGAGAAGCTGGGCCTGGCCGACCGCGCCGTCTTCTGGAACGAGCGCGCCGCCAAGGTGCGGGGCGCCATCGACAGCCAGGCCTGGAACGAGACCCTGGGCCGGTTCGCCGCCACCTTCGGGGGCGAGGAACTCGACGCCAGCCTGCTGCAACTGGTGGACCTGCGCTACATCGCCGCCGACGACCCGCGCAACAAGGCCACGGTGGCGGCCATCGAGGCGGGCCTGCGCAAGGGCAGCTACCTGCTGCGCTACGCCCTGCCCGATGACTTCGGCACGCCGCAGACGGCCTTCAACATCTGCACGTTCTGGCTGATCGAGGCGCTCTATCTGGAAGGCCGCATCGAGGAAGCGCGGGATCTGTTCGAGGAGATGCTGGGCCGCCGCACGGCCGCCGGCCTGCTGTCGGAGGACATCGGCTTCGAGGACGGCGAGCTGTGGGGCAACTACCCGCAGACCTATTCGCTGGTGGGGCTGATCAACTGCGCGGCCCTGCTCAGCCGGCCCTGGACTTCCGTCCGCTGACGGAGCGTCAACCCTGCGGGGCGCACGTTTTGGTGAGCCAAACGTGACCCACAGCTGGACCGTGCAGGGGATCGAAACCGGCGGTGGATGCGTTGTTGGCGCCTAGTTCCATAGTGAAAGGGGCCAAACTGCATGACCGCGTACGGGTCTGCCGCTAGGCTTGCGGCGTCGGATCTTCCGACACCGCCGATCAATATTCCCGCCAAATCCGCGCTGTTCCTCGATCTCGACGGAACACTCGCCCCCATCATGCCGCGTCCGGACGACGTCGGCCCAGACCCCGCGCGCGCGGCCCTGCTGGCGCGCCTGCGGGCCGCTTTGAACGACCGCGTGGCCGTGGTCAGCGGCCGCTCGCTCGACGATCTTTCGCGTATCCTCGGCCAGGACGGCGTGGCCTATCTGGCCGCCGTGCACGGCCTTGAACGCCGCACGCCCGCCGGCGCCTGGCGCTCCGCCCCCCACGAAGGCCTGGCCGAGGCCCGCGACGTGCTGGGCGATCTGGCCCGCTGCGATCGCGGCCTGCTGCTCGAGGACAAGCACCTGAGTCTCGCCCTGCACTATCGCAACACCCCCTCGGCCGCCGACGCCGTGGTCGAGGCGGCCGAGCGCCTGGCGCGCCAGACCGGCCTCGTGCTGCAACTGGGCGACATGGTCGCCGAGCTGCGCACCCCCGGCCAGGACAAGGGCTCGTCGGTCGCCGCCCTGCTGCGCGAACCGGCCTTCCATGGCGCCACGCCGATCTTCGTCGGCGACGACCTGACCGACGAGGACGGCTTCGCGGCCGCCGCCCGCCTCGGCGGTTTCGGCGTGCTGGTGGGTCCCGAGCGCCCCACCGCCGCGACCTATCGCCTGGACGGCCCGGAGGCCGTTCACACCTGGCTGGACGCCGCCGCCCAGGCCGTCACGACCAGCGAGGCAGCCCGATGAGCCGCCTGATCGTCGTATCGAACCGCGTCAACCCGCCGTCCGGCAAGGGCGAGGAAAGCGTCGGGGGCCTGGCCATGGCCCTGGCCGCGGCCCTGCGCGAATATTCCGGCATCTGGTTCGGCTGGAGCGGCAAGACCACGCCGGAGTTCACCGGCCAGCTGTCGATGCAGCGCATCGAGGGCGTGACCGTGGCCACGGTCGACCTCGAGGAAGGCGACTACCAGGAGTACTACAACGGCTACGCCAACAAGACGCTGTGGCCGCTGTTCCACTACCGCGTCGACCTGACCGCCTACGACCGCTCGTTCGGGGAGGGCTACGACCGGGTCAACAAGCGCTTCGCCGAGACCCTGCGACCGCTGATCGAGCCGGACGACATCATCTGGGTGCACGACTATCACCTGATCCCGATGGCGCGGGAGCTGCGGCGCCTCGGCGTGACCAACCGCATCGGCTTCTTCCTGCACATCCCCTGGCCGGCCCACCAGCTGGTGGTCACCCTGCCCCGCCACCGGCCGCTGGTGGAGGCGATGTTCCACTACGACCTGATCGGCTTCCAGACCGAGGAGAGCCTGCAGGCCTTCGAGGGCTATGTGCTCAACGAGGTCGGCGGCGAGAAGACCGAGGACGGCCGCCTGCGCGCCTTCGGCCAGGTGACCGAGGCCGGGGCCTTCCCGATCGGCATCGACGCCGAGGACTTCGCCCGCATCACCAAGAGCTCGCGGGCCATGCGGGTCTATGACCGGATGGCCGCGCACAGCGTGTTCCGCAAGATGGTCGTGGGCGTCGATCGTCTCGACTACTCCAAAGGTCTCGAAGAACGCCTGATCGGCTTCGAGCGCTTCCTGCACGACAACGAGGAGGCGCGGAACGAGGTCATGCTGCTGCAGATCGCGCCGATCTCGCGCGACGAGGTCGAGGCCTACCAGGACATCCGCCACCGGCTGGACGGCCTGATCGGCCGCATCAACGGCGCCTATGCCGAGATGGACTTCACGCCGATCCGCTATCTCAACCGCTCCTATCGGCGCGACGAACTGGCGGGGGTCTATCGCGCGGCCAGGGCGGCGCTGGTCACGCCCCTGCGCGACGGCATGAACCTGGTGGCCAAGGAGTATGTCGCCTCGCAGAACCCCGAGGATCCGGGCGTGCTGATCCTGTCGCGCTTCGCCGGCGCCGCGCGGCAGATGAAGGAGGCGCTGATCATCAATCCCAACAGCCCCGAGGAGATTTCCGACGCGCTGAGCCGGGCCCTGGCCATGGACGAGAGCGAGCGCAAGCGGCGCTGGGAGGCCCTGATGGACAACGTCACCCGCCAGGACGTCACCGCCTGGCGCGACGACTTCGTGGCGGCGCTGAAGGGGCGTCCACCGGTGGCCGAGGCGGCCAATACCGAAGTCCCCGAGGAGGAGCCGCCGGTGGTGACGGTCAAGAAGGCCGCCCTGGTCGGGGCCAAGAAATAGCATGGCCGCCCGCCCCACCTGGCAGGGCCACCTGCGGCTCTCGCTCGTGACCTGCCCGGTGGCGCTCTACACCGCCACCAATCCCGGCGGCGAAGTGCGGTTCAACCTGCTGCACCCCAAGACCCACAACCGCATCAAGATGGTGGCGACGGACCCGGACCTCGGGCCCGTCGAGCGGTCCGACCTGGTCAAGGGCTACGAGGTCGAGAAGGACCGCTATATCGTCGTCACGCCCGAGGAGATCGAGAGCGTGCGGCTGGAGAGCACCCGCACGATCGACATCGAGCGCTTCGTCGACGTGGCCGACATCGACCGGCTGTACTGGGACAATCCCTATTTCCTGGTCCCCGACGGCAAGCTGGCGGTCGAGGCCTATTCGGTGATCCGCGACGCCATGGCCGGCGCCAAGCGCATCGCCCTGGGCCGCGTAGTGATGCACACGCGCGAGCGCCTGCTGGCCATCGAACCGCGCGGCAAGGGGCTGATCGCCTGGTCCCTGCGGTCCTACGACGAGGTGCGCGACCCGGCCGACCTGTTCGACGACATCCCGGCCAAGAAGGCCGACGCCTCGATGATCGCCATCGCCCGCAAGATCATCGAGCAGCAGGACGGTCCGTTCGAGCCGCAGGCCTTCAAGGACCGCTACGAGGACGCCCTGCGCGCCCTGATCAAGCGCAAGGAAAAGGGCGGCAAGGCCAAGGTCTCGGCCGCTCCGCCCGAGGATACCAACGTGGTCGACCTGATGGAGGCGCTGCGCAAGAGCCTGGGCGGCAAGGCGCCGGCGAAGCCGCCTGCGCGGAAGCCGGCCGCAAAGGGCAAGGCTTCCGCGACGAAGACCGCTCGAAAGGCGTCTTAGGCCGCCTCGGCCACCGGCGACTTCGCCTCCCTCAGACGCAGGTAGATGCAGCCGAAGCCGACGATCGCGTTGAGGACGCCCACCAGCACAAACGGCGAGGCCGGGCCGACGACGTCGAACAGCACGCCGCCGACCGTGCCCAGCACCAGGATGCCGAACGCGCCGCACAGGTTGAAGAAGCCGATGACGGCGCCCCGGCCCTCCTCCGGCGCTTCCTTGCCGATCAGGGCCTGGGAGCCGATGAAGGCGCTGATCTGGCCAACGCCCAGCAGCACGAACAGCGGCATGGCCGCCTTGCTCAGCGGATCGTCGATGAAGATCGTCGCCAGGTAGCCGACGCCGCCCAGCAGCATGCAGGCGGCCAGGGCGGTCAGGCGGTGGGCCTTGTCGATCATCAGGGCCACGACCACCGGCCACAGCAGGGCCGCCGACTGGGCGACGATGAACGGGATGCGGCCCTGGTCGAGGGCGTCGGCCAGGGTGGCGCCGTTCTCCAGCGCGGCCTTCTTGCCCCAGGCGATGGCGTAGGCGCCGACGATGGCCAGGTCGCCCCGGGCCACGAAGGCCGAGGCGTAGGCCAGGACGATGCGCGGATTGGCCTTGGCGGCCGCAACGCCGACGCCGAGCTGGGTCGAAAGCTTGGGCCGCTCGACGGTGCGCGTCGCCACGCCCGGCTTGAGGCCGAACCACATCACCGCCGCCGAGATGACGCACATCACCGCCGCGACCGCCAGGGCGGCCTGGCCTGCGGCCTTCTCGCCCATGCCGTCGGCCACGAAGATGGAGGGCAGCTTGCCGATGGCCAGCGCCAGCACCACCACGCCCAGGCCGTTGAGCACGCCCGACAGGGCGACGATCTTGCCGCGGTCGCGGGCTTTCACATAGTCGGCCAGGACGGTCGACAGCATGCCCGTCGTCGCGCCGATGCCGATGGCGTAGATCACCTTGTAGAGCGACAGGTCCCACAGGCTGGTGGCCAGCGGATAGAGCAGATAGCCGGCCGCCGTCGCCAGGAAGCCGACGGCGTAGACCGCCCGGCGCCCCACGCGGTCGGCGAAGGCCCCGGCCAGGCCGAACACGAACAGCAGCGCCACCTCGTTGACGAGGTTGAGGATCCCCAGGGCCGAGCCCTGGCGGTCGAGCGGCACGCCCAGATTGGCGCTGAGCACGTAGGGCGTCATGATCGCCACGGTCGTGGCCAGCCCGATATTGACGAAGGAAGCGTAGAGCGCGGTCCACATGTGGCCGGCGCGTACGCCCGGCTCGATCGCCACTATGCCGAAGCGCTCGGGATCTTTGGCCTTCGCCATTTGGGGGAACTCCAGGAAAGCTTGGGGGCAAGGAAAAGGCCCGGCGCGCAGGCGCGCCGGGCCTTGGCAGTTCACACGCTCAGCAGGATCAGAAGGTCTTGCTGATACGGATCGAGCCGGCGCGCTTGTCAGGCAGGCTGACGACGTAGGCGCGCACCGGGGTGTTGTTGTTCAGGTCGAAGAAGCCGAAGTCGGTCGCCGCGATGGCGTTCTTCGGGGTGTCGTCGTTGAACAGGTTGGTGACCGACAGATCGACGCTCCACGACCCGTCGGTGATCCCGGCCCGCAGATCCGAGACGAAGTAGCTCGGCAGCCAGGTCAGGTTGCTCTGGGTGATGTAGCGCTTGGACTGGTAGCGACCGGTGAGTTCGGTCGTCCAGGTCCAGCCCGCGCCCACCGGCAGGTCGCCGGTCATCAGGGCCGAGAGGTTCAGGTTGTGCTTGGGCGTCAGCGGCACAGCCTTGCCGGTGTAGTTGCCGTTGTTCGACTCGATCCGGTCGAAGTAGCCCGGGGTCGAGACCTTGTAGTCGGTGAACTCGGCGTCGGTGTAGGTGTAGTTGCCGCTCAGCGTCAGCCAGCTGGTCGTCCGCCAGTCGGCGCTCAGGTCGACGCCCTTGCTCTTGCTTTCGCCGGCGTTCTCGACCGACGGAACCGAGGTGCCGTTCAGCACCTTGGTCGTGCCGATCTGCTGGTTCTGGTAGATGTTGTAGAAGATCGCCCCGTTCAGGACGAGGCCGCCGTCCAGGAACACGTTCTTCGAGCCGATTTCGAAGCTCTTCAGCTTCTCCGGCTTGAAGGTCGTGTCGACGCTGCCGCTGGTGCCGGTGGTGTCGACGCCGCCCGGCTTGAAGCCTTCACCGTACGACGCGTAGACCGAGTTGCGCGAGGTGAGCTTGTAGTTGGCCACGAAGTTCGGCGTGAAGGCGTGGTCCTTGACCGTCTTCTTGTCGATCTGGGTGGTCGCCGCCAGCTGCGCCGCTCGAGCCGCCGCCGCGCTGCTGTAGGTGCAGCCCAGGGCGCCGACGCACAGGTAGCGCAGGCCGAACAGACGGTAGTACATCGGCTGGTACGGGCTGCCGCGATAGGCGATCCGCTCCTCGATGTAGCGGCCGTCGAAGCGCACGGTCAGGGCGTCGGTGACGTCGTATTCGACGCTGCCGGCCCACGACAGCGAGTCGGTCTCACGCGAGATCTTCAGCGGGTAGTCGGCCGTGGCCTTGACGTCCGCCGTCGGCGCCTGGAAGGCCCCGGTCGAGGTGGCGCCGCCGCCCTGGAAGATCGAGACAAGAGCGGCCAGACGCGCGTCGGCGCCCTTCCGCATCCAGAACTGGTCCTTGTTGATCTGGTCGGCGTACTCGTGGAAGTACAGGCCTTCCAGCGAGGTCCGCAGCTTGCCGAAGTCCTTGTTCCACCGCAGCGTCTGGCTCTGCTGGCGGGTGTGGAAGGTGTCGTCCAGCATCACCGAGAAGCCGGTCGCGGGCAGGCCCGTGGTCGGCGGGGTGGTCGACATGCCGAAGAAGCGCATGAACGCGTAGTAGCTGCTGTAGGTCGGCAGCAGGCCCGCATAGGAGGCCAGTTCGGCGCTGCTCAGGCTGTAGTCGCTGTTGTCGAAGTCCTGCACCTGCGTGGTCTCGCCGCGGGTGATCCCCGTCAGCGAGGTGAAGGTGCCCCAGTCGCTTTCGTAGCTGATGTCGAACGAAGCGCGGGTCGCGTCGGTGACCGTGCCGGCGTAGTCCTTGCCGGTGCGGGTATCGAGCGAATAGGCGACCAGGTTGTTCTTCACGACCGAAGCGTTGGCCAGGTTGCCGGCGACCGTATAGCCGGACTTGCCGGTCTTCGGGTCGATGGCCGAGACGCCGAGATTGGCGGTGTTCGGCGTGCCGGTCGTCGGGTTCACCGAGGTGATGAACGCCCGGGCCATCTGGTCGTATTCCTCGTGCGAGCTTTGCACGCGGGCGAAGATGGTCAGGTTCTCGATCGGCTTGATCAGCAGGCCCAGGGCCGCGCCCTTGGACTCGCCGCCGCCGACCTTGGCGCCGCTGACGCTGTTGCGGTACTGGCCGTCGTTCTCCCAGGCGCCGACGTTCAGGCTGAGCGCCAGCTTGTCCTGGACCAGCGGACCGCTGATCGAGGCCTTGCCTTCCTTGAGGCCGAAGCTGCCGGCTTCCAGGCTGACCTTGGCCTCGAGTTCGTCGAGGTTCGGGCGCTTGGAGATGTAGTTGATCGCGCCGGAGAAGGCCGAGCGGCCGTAGAGCACGCTTTGCGGGCCCTTCACCACTTCGATCCGCTCGGCGTCGACGAAGCGCAGGCTCGCCAGAGCGCCGCCACCGGCGGTGGCGAAGGCTTCCGAAGACGTGTCGACCCCATCCACCAGGATGGCCACGTTCGGACGGCCCCGAACGGCTTGCACGCCGCGGATGGCCGGACGCGTATCGCTAGGCGTCAGACCCTGATCAAAGGTCAGGCCGGCGGTCGATTGCGCCACCCGAGCGATGTCAGAAATATTACGGCGTTCGATCGTCTCGGCCGACACCGCATTGATGCTGATTGGAACCTCTTGCAGAGCTTCCGACTTACCGCGAGCCGTGACGGTGATCTCTCCAATCACCGTGGACTCTTCTGAAGTTGTCGTTTGCGCGAAGGCTTGCCCCGCGCAGACCAAAAGCGTAAGAGCGCTCGCGCTCGCACAGTAGATATTCATCGCCGACTTGGTCATGACTCCCCTCTTCAAATCTTGACCACACCCCGCCGCGTTCACCGCGACTGTTCCCCGCCGGTCAAGATGATGGAGCCGGACCAATACAGGTCTTGCGATAAAGCGTTTGTCCGTCCATCGGATAGGAGTTCAGGAAAGTAAGCCATGCTGTCAGAGATCGCCGCCGCGCCCAAGCCTCGACAATCACGTCGGATCGCCACCGAAGCAGCGATCGTGGAGGCTTTTGGGCGTCTTATGGAGCGCGGAAGCGTCCACGACGCGGGTGTGAACGCCCTAATCAAGGAAGCGGGCGTAGGCAAGAAACAAATCTATGACTATTTCGGCGGCCTTGGCGGCGTGGCCGATGCGTGGGTGCGCCGCACCGGCGTCTGGCCCCGCCTGACCGACATGATCGACGAGTCGCTGGAGACCTTCCACCAGCGCCCGGCGATGGAACGCCTGCGCATGCTGGTGCGGGCCTACGCCTCAACCCTGCGCGCCCACCCGGCCGTCGCCACCATCATGGCCGGCGAGTTCGCCGGACCGCCCGAGCTGCGCGACGCCGTCACCGCCGTGCGCATCCGCATCTGGGAAGAGTACGAGCGGCTGTTCATCGGCCAGCGCAGCGAGGACAAGGAACTGCTGGCCGTGGCCATGACCATGCTGTCGGCCGTCTCCTACATCGGCATGCGCGCCAAGTTCGAGCCGAACTTCTTCGGTTTCGATCTTCACGACGACGACGCCTGGGATAAGGTCGCAGGCATGCTCGACCACGTGATGGGCCGCTATCAGACGGGCGTCGAGGTCGCGATTTCTCGTCAGGCGGATATCGCCGAATAGAAAATTGACCGGTCGGTCCCTTTTTGAAAATCTCCGAGCATCCCGCCAACCGCGGGACTGATGGCACGCGGAGACCTTCATGTTCGGCGACCCCCTTTCTCTTCCCGTCAAACCCCAGGCGGGAGACCTCTGGGTGGCCGCGACCACGGTCACCGACCACCAGCTGAAACTGGGCCTGTCGCGCATCCTGCTGCTGGGCCCTGATCTGCAGGTGAAGGCGGCGCTGCACACGGGCGACTTCGGCATGGTTTCGGGCTTGGCGGTGAATCCCCGCACCGGCGAGCTCAACGCCCTTGACCCCTTCGCCCGCAACGTCACCCGCATCGACGCCGACGGACGCCGCGTTCCTGGCCAGGCCTCGCTTCTCCCCGGTCGAGGCCTGGGCTCGATGGTGTTCCTGCCCGACGGCGGCGCGCTGGCTGGCGAGCACCTCTCGGGCCTGGCCCCGCCGTTCACCGGCGAGGGCCGGCTGGTGCGCTTCGACGCCGACGGCCGCGTCGTGCGCTTCTATCGCCCCGAGTATCATGGCGGCGTGATGGGCTTCCTGGGCGTCACCCACCTGGCCCTGCTGTCGGACGGCAAGACCGTGGCCTACGTCTCCGAGACCGGCCACACCGTCTTCCGCTACGACATCGAGGCCGACGCCCAGCTGTCGCCGCTCTATGTCCGCACCGATCCCCCGGGCATGGTGTTCGGCCTCGCCACCGCCCCGAACGACGACGTGCTGGTCAGCTGCGGCAATGAAGTGCGCCGCATCGCCCAGGACGGCTCGGTGGTCCGCGCCTACGCCGTTCCGGAAGGCCGCGGCTGGTCGTTCCTGCGCGCCACCGACGACGGCGCGCACTTCTGGGCCGGCGACTTCTTCTCGGGCCAACTGGCCAAGATCGCGCTGGACAGCGGCGAGGTCGTCGCCAGCGTGAAGCTCGACATCCCGTTCGGCGTGACGTCGATCGTGGAAGCAAAGGCGGCCTGATGGGCAAGAAGCGCAAGATCCTGCTGGCGGGCCTTGGCGTCGTCGTCTTGGCGGGCGCGGCGACCTATGCCTCCGCGCCGCTCTACTGGAGCCGCTACTTCCGCGCCCTGACCGTCAATCCGCTGGAGCCGCCGATCGACTGGTACAAGCCGGTCGCCGTGGTGAAGGGCGCGCCGGGCAAGGCCCTGCCGAAGACCACGCCGCAGGCGGCCGGGATCGATCCCGCCGCCCTGGCCGCCGCCGCCGACTACGCCGGGGCCCGCAAGTCGGACGCCCTGATCGTCGTCAAGGACGGGGCGATCGTCTACGAGCGCTACTGGAACGGCGTGGGCCCCACCAGCCGGATGAAGGCCCACTCCTTCACCAAGACCCTGACCGGCATGCTGATCGGCGCCGCGATCGCCGACGGCAAGATCAAGTCGGTCGACCAGCCGGCCGCCGACTTCATCACCGAGTGGCGCGGCGACGAGCGCGCCAAGATCACCATCCGCGACCTCTTGCAGATGTCGTCGGGCCTGGCGGCGCCGGACTATTCCTACGCGCCGTGGTCCAGCACCATCCGCACCTTCCTGTCGCCGGACCTGGCCAAGGACAACCTGGCCCTCAAGGCGACCCACCCGCCGGGCACGGTGTTCGGCCATCACAATCCCGACCCGGTGGCGCTGAGCGTCATCGTCGAGCGCGCCACCGGCAAGGCCTTCGCCGACTACATGTCGGAAAAGCTGTTCCGCCCCCTGGCCATGCACGACGGCCAGCTGTGGCTTGCCAAGGAAGGCGGCCTGGCCCACGGCGACTGCTGCCTGGTCTCGCAGGTGCAGGACTGGATGCGCATCGGCGTCATGCTGGCCAATGGCGGATCGTTCGAGGGCCGCGAGGTCCTGCCGGCCTCGTACGTCGAAGCCATGAGCGCGCCGGGCAAGGCCAATCCGGGCTACGGCTTCCAGATCTGGCGCGGCCGCCCCTACGCGGCCGACCGCATCTATACGCCCGAGCGTCCCGACAAGAGCAGCAAGTCGGCCGAACCGATCGCCGCGGAAGACGCCATCTTCCTCGACGGCTGGGGCAAGCGCCGCCTCTGGATCGTGCCTTCGCAGAAACTGGTGATCCTGCGCGACGGGGTGGACCTCGACGACTGGGACGACACCAAGATACCCAATCTCATCCTCCGCGGACTCACCCCCGCCCCGCAGCCGGAGAAGACGCCATGATCAAGAACCAATGGTACGTGGCCGACTACAGCGACGAGATCCCCAACGGCGGCCACAAGCGGGTGAAGATGCTGGGCCTGGAGTTCGTGGTGTTCCGCGACTCCAAGGGCAAGGTCAGCTGCCTGTCGGACGTCTGCATCCACCGCGGCGCGTCGCTGGGCAGCGGCATGGTCGTGGATGACGCCATCGAGTGCCCCTATCACGGCTGGCGCTTCAACGGCGGCGGCAAGTGCGTGAAGATCCCGTCGCAGGAGCCGGACGCCAAGATCCCGCCCCGCGCCAAGATCGACTCCTACCCCGTGCAGGAGAAGTACGGGATGATCTGGGTGTTCATGGGCGACCTGCCCGAGGCCGAGCGCCCGCCCCTGCCGCCCTTCCCCGAGTTCGAGGATCCGGCCTGGCGCTGCATCCGCGGCACCTACGAGTGGAAGGCCAACTACGCCCGCATCACCGAGAACGGCATCGACCCCTCGCACGCGGCCTTCGTCCACCCGAGCTTCGGCGACAAGGAGGCCCCGCAGGTCCACGAGTTCACCCTCGAGCAGGACGAGTACTCGGCCTATGCCGAGCTGAAATTCGTGCCGCCCGAGTACAAGGGCATGTGGAAGTTCTTCCGCAAGGCCAAGCGCAGCATGGTGACCGTGCGCAACGGCTTCCACGTCTCGGGCGCCCACGTGCGGATCCAGATCCGCCCGACCCCGACCTGGTCGACGGTGATCTTCGACGTCAACACGCCGATCGACGAGACCACCACGATCACCCGCTGGATCATGGCCCGCAACTTCCTGACCCAGAAGATCTGGGACGGCGACAGCCGCCGCCGCACCCTGCGCATCTTCGAGCAGGACCGCGTGATCATGGAGAAGGTCTGTCCCGAGCTGCTGCCGGTCTATCTGCACGAGGAAGTCAGCGTGAAGTCGGACGGCATCATGGTGGCCTGGCGCAACAAGCGCCGCGAGCTGATCGAGAAGGGCTGGGCGCTGGACGTCGACGCCATGGAGCGCGACATCCAGGGCAAGCGGGCGATGGTCATCCCCTCGCCCGACCGCGCCGATCCCAAGCTGGCCAAGGACTTCTTGCTGAAGACCGTGCCGCTGGTCGATGGCGAGCGGGTGCGCCAGGAAGCCTTGAAACAGCGCCACGGCGGCCAAGCGCCGGCCGCGGCCGAATAGTGGGAGCGAAAAGCGTGAAATCGAGCATCCTCGCCATCGCTCTCGCCGCCGCCGCGGGGGTCGCGCAAGCGGCCCCCGTGGAGGTTCGCGTCTCCGGCGTCAGCAGCGCCAAGGGCCAGATCGTGGTCTCGGCCTGCGACAAGGCCACCTTCCTGAAGACCTGCCCCTACAACGTGAAGGTCCCTGCCGCTTCCGGCGCGGTGACCGCCAAGATCGCCAACCTGCCGCCCGGCCAGTGGGCGTTCCTGGCCTTCCACGACGAGGACGGCGACGGGGTGATGAAGAAGACCGCCCTGGGC
>NZ_QHJY01000161.1 GCF_003185805.1 Caulobacter sp. D5 | reverse complement strand
CCTTCTCCCCTTGCGGGAGAAGGTGTCGGCGCAAGCCGACGGATGAGGGGTCTCTCAGACGCAAAACGCCGCGAAAGCTGATCGGCTTTCGCGGCGTTTCTGTAGGTGCGACCCTCACCCGACCTCCCTTCGGGAGGCCGCCCTCTCCCGCGAGGGGAGAGGGGTTTCACCTCAGTTCAGGCCGAACGAGGCCTCGTAGATGATCGGGGTGTAGGTTCCCGAGGTCCAGTAGATGCGGGCCTTGCTGGCGTTGACCGTCGGGAAGGTCACCGTCTTGGAGGCGCCGATGGTCGTGCCGGTGTAGGCCGTGGTCCAGCCGACCGTGGGGCCGGCCCAGTACTCGATGCGGTAGCCGCCCGTGCGATCGCCGAACTCCGACATCGTGGCGGTGTTGAACGGCTTGCGGACGCCGAAGTCGACCTCCAGCCAGGTCCCGGCGATGTTGGCGCCGCTGCCCTGCCAGTTGGTGTTCGGATCGTTGTCGAAGGCCTTGGCCGCGCCCTGGGTGGCGTCCCATTGCGACGAGGCCGCGTAGGAGCGGTTCAGCGCGAGATTGGCCGAGACGTTCGGCGTGGCGTTCAGGCTGGCCTCGTAGATGATCGGCGTGTCGATCCCCGAGGTGAAGTAGAGCCGGGCCTTGCGGCCGGTCACCGCCGGGAAGGTCACGGTGCTGGAGGCGCCGATGCCGGTCCCGGTATAGGCCGTCTTCCAGGTCGAGCCGTTGAGGTACTCGATCCGGTAGCCGGTGGTGCGGGCGCCATACTCGCTGATCGTCGCCTGGCTGAAGGTGGAATCCTTGCCGAAGTCGATCTCCACCCATTGATTGGCGAAGCCGGAGGCGGCCTGCCAGTTGGTGGACGGGTCGCCGTCGAAGGCTCCCCGCGCCGTCTGGCCGGCGTCCCAGTTGGACGAACTGGCGTATTTCAGCGCGTTCGACAGGGCGTCGACGCGGTCGGTCCCCTTGGACAGCGTCGGGGTCAGCCAGCCGCCCTCGTCGAACTCGTTCCAGGCGTACATGATCACCGTGTTGGCGTCGGCGGTCGCGGCGAAGTTCTGGTTCCAGGTCAGGGCGTTCTGCAGGTTGGTCGCCACCTCGGCCGCCGTGGCCTGCTGGGCCCAGGCGTTGGTCGGCGGGGTGGGGCTGACGAAGCTCTGCGGATAGAGCGCGCGCGGACGGTTGTCCCAGCCGGCGGTGACCCACGGCACCACCTTGTGGCCGGTGGCCTTGTGGTTGTTCCAGTTGGCGCCGTTCTGGCTGATCACCTGCGAATAGGCCGCGCCGTTGATCGGGCTGTCGGCATAGGCGCTGACCGCGTCGGCCTCGACGCTCGAGGCGATGCTCGCGGCGGTGGACGAGGTCGGGTTCATCACCACGATGTACGGGTTGGGCAGGCCCGCCGTGGTCGCCGCGGCGCGCACCTCGGCCACGTAGCTGGCCGCATAGCTGTCGGCCGAGAAGCCGAACAGATAGAGCAGCGGCCGGCCGTTCAGCACCTTCTGGAAGTGCGGCTTGGCCATCTCGGTCACCAGGGTCGGCGTCGGGATCGAGCCCGGGCCGAGCACCAGGGTGAAGTTCAGGCCCTCGCGCTGGGCGCTGGCCTGGTAGAGGTTGCGGGCGATGTCCATGCCGCTGCCGTCGGCGTAGTAGCAGAAGGCCCAGTAGTTCAGGCCCGCCCGCTTGGCGTAGGCGATGTCGGCGTCCATCTGGGCTTGGGTCAGCTGGCGCACCTGGACGCTGCTGGTCGAGGTCTCGACCCCGTAGAACGGGATCCGGTCGTGGAACTGGTTGGGGCCGAGGGCGCCCTCGACCTCGAGACCGATGTGCGAGCCGGCGATGACGCCGTTGGTGCTGGTGTCGCCCACCCAGGCGTCCCAGCGGATGGCGCCGACGGTGGCGCCGGGGCCGTTGGCGGCCAATGCCGCGGCCGGGGTCAGTGACGCCAGGCACAAGGCGGCCGCTACGGCCATCGCGCGTTTGGACGCCCGGCCGCGTAGAGGCTGGAAGCTATGCATGTCTGAAATACCTTTTGGTTCAATAGGTTTGGCTTGGAACCGGCCGGTGGAAAATTCCCGGCGGGCGGCTGTGTCGACCGCGGCGACGTGATCCTTGGATACGACCCCGTTTTCGACAGTTCCTATTTTGTTCTCATGTTGCGACAGAGTCGGACGCCCCGGCCAGCCTGGCCGGCCGAGGCGAAGCGATTTTCGCGACTAGCGCAGTTCGAAGTAGACCGTGCCTTCGCCCTCGGTGTGGGCGACGATGGCGATGTCGTGCTCGACGCCGTCGTCCAGGGTCAGGCGGCCGCCGCCGGCCCGGAAGGCCTCGCGCATCGCGGCGGGCTCGCCGGTCAGGCTGCCCTTGCCGGCCCGTCGCCCGGCCGTGCCGCCGGTGATCAGCAGCGAGAAGTCGATGTCCTGCCGCTGGCGGGAGATGGTCAGGGCGCCGGCGCCCGTGCGGGGAGTGGGAGGAACTTTACGCATGGAGATGATAACGCCGAGCTTGGCCGTTCGATCCTGATCGATCGAAATAAGGCGCCGGCCGATCAGGCCGTTATGAGTTTTCTCGAAAACGAAAGCGTCCCGGCTCCGCTCGTGGAAATGAAAAAGATTCGAAATCGCTTGTGAAATAATCCACAGGCGCGCATGATTTGGCGATCGAATATCGAAATGGTTCGGCCGCTCTCCACGCTTGTTCTTCGGATCGAGCGCCCGAGTCTACCCAAAACCTCTCCGAAAATTTGATCGCGCGGACCATTACGGCCGTGCGGCTACGCTTGTTTTAAGGATACTTTCCCATGGCTACCGGCACCGTGAAGTGGTTCAACTCCACCAAGGGCTTCGGCTTCATCCAACCCGACGACGGCGGCGCGGACGTGTTCGTCCACATTTCGGCCGTCGAGCGCTCGACCCTCGGCTCGCTGAACGAAGGCCAGAAGGTCGCCTTCGAACTCGAGCGCGACCAGCGCAGCGGCAAGATGTCGGCCGGCCAACTCCAGGCCGCCTGATCTCGACGTCTCAATTCGCCCGCGGGATCCTCCCGCGGGCGTTTTCGTGAAGGGATCTCATGAGTTCATTCCAAAACGTCGGCCATGCCGATCGCCTCAAGACCGCGGCGCAGGCCAAGGCGGCCCTGCTGGCCAAGTTCAAGCCCAAGGCGGCTGTCACCGACCCCCAATTCGAAGACCGCGCCGCCCTGCGCGCGGCCGAACTGACCGCGGTTCGCAAGGAGCGGTCCGCCGCGCGGGCGCTCATCAAGGCGGAAGCCGCCGAGCAGCAGGCGGCTCAGGACCAGGCTCAGGCCGCTTTGGCCGAAGAAGCGCTTGCCGCCAAGCGTGGAGCGCGTAAGGAACGTAAGGCGCTCACCAACGCTGAAGCTAAGGCCAAGCGCGACGCACGTTACGCCGCGCGTAAGGCCCGCGCCTGACTGCGCGGACTTTCTTACAAAGGGAGCCGCCATGGCCCGCAAGCCGAACTACAATTTCGAACGCCAGGAACGCGAGCGCCTGAAGGCGGCCAAGGCCGCGGAAAAAGCCGCCGAGAAAGCCGCCGAACGCGCGGCCAAGCGCGCCGAGTCGGGCGAAGGCGAGGGCGAGCCCTCGGCCTGATCCGCCGGCCCTGAGCCGACAGATCCCGAGGCCGACTGGCCCTTACTTCTTTTCCGGGTTCCGGACCGACGGGCCTTCCATCTTGGAGGTGTCGGTGTTGATCGGCGGCAGGTTCGCCGGCCGGCCGGTCAACTGCTCGATCGGATAGATCGTGCCGCACTTGAGCCATTTGCCGGCCCAGGCGCCGTTATGCGCCTCGCACTTCGCCTTCGGCCACACCCACAGGTAATGATAGCCGAACACGCCAACGATGCTGGCGAGGAAGATGCCGATGAAGATGATCTTCAGGCGGTTGATCGTGCGGTTCATGGCGGCGTCTTAAGCACCGGCCGCGCTATGTGGCTAGCCCCATTTCGCGAGGCGGAGCGCCGGACGGCGCTGACGGCGCGCGGAAGGTGTCGTACATTTGTTTGAATGATCCCTGAAAAAGAGCATTACGCTTACGTTAGGGGAAACTTGCAAACCTGTGCGGACGCGGTAAGTCGATTGTCCAAGCAGGGGAAACCTCGAAAGAGCAGCCAGGAGGCGGCGTAGACCGATGAAGGTTCTGGTCCCGGTCAAACGGGTTATCGATTACAACGTGAAGGCTCGGGTGAAAGCCGACCAGACGGGCGTCGACCTGGCGAACGTCAAGATGTCGATGAACCCGTTCTGCGAGATCGCGGTCGAAGAGGCGGTGCGCCTCAAGGAAAAGGGCGCGGCGACCGAGGTCGTCATCGTCTCGATCGGCCCGGCTCAAGCCCAGGAAACCATCCGCACGGCGCTGGCCATGGGCGGCGACCGCGGCATCCTGATCACCAGCGACGCCGACCTCGAGCCGCTGGCCGTGGCCAAGCTGCTGAAGGCCGTCGTGGCCGAAGAGCAGCCCGGCCTCGTCCTGATGGGCAAGCAGGCCATCGACGGCGACAACAACGCCGTGGGCCAGATGCTGTCGGCCCTGCTCGACTGGCCGCAGGCGACCTACGCCTCGGCGATCGAGATTTCGGGTTCGGCCGCCAAGGTCACCCGCGAAGTCGACGGCGGCCTGCAGACGCTCGACGTCGACCTGCCGGCCGTGGTCACCGCCGACCTGCGCCTCAATGAGCCGCGCTACGCGTCTCTGCCGAACATCATGAAGGCCAAGAAGAAGGAAATCACGCAGAAGACCGTCGCCGACTACGGCGTCGACGTCGCTCCGCGCCTGACCGTCGTCAAGGTCACCGAGCCCGCCAAGCGTTCGGCGGGCGTCAAGGTCGAATCCGCCGCCGACCTCGTCTCCAAGCTCACGACCGCGGGGGTGCTGTAATGGCCGTTCTCGTCATCGCCGATAACGACAACGCGCACCTGCGCGACGGCACCCACAAGACCGTCACCGCCGCCCTGAAGCTGTCGGGCGACGTGGACGTGCTGGTCCTGGGCTCGGGCGTTTCGGCCGTCGCCGCCGAAGCCGCCAA
Organism: Caulobacter sp. D5; assembly: GCF_003185805.1. Taxonomy (GTDB): domain Bacteria; phylum Pseudomonadota; class Alphaproteobacteria; order Caulobacterales; family Caulobacteraceae; genus Caulobacter. Next base: position 12,052 of record NZ_QHJY01000161.1, on the reverse strand, counting down.
GATCGCCGGCGTCCGCAAGGTGCTGACCGCCGAGAGCGACGCCCTGGGTCACGGGATCGCCGAAGCCCAGGCCGACGCCGCCCTGGCGCTCGCTGGCAACTACGACGCGATCCTCGTCCCGGCCACCGCCGGCGGCAAGAACTTCGCTCCGCGCATCGCCGCCAAGCTCGACGTCGCCCCGATCAGCGACATCGTCGAGGTGGTGTCGGCCGACACCTTCGTGCGTCCGATCTACGCCGGCAACGCGCTGGAGACCGTTCAGTCGTCCGACGCCAAGAAGGTGATCACCGTCCGTCCGACCGCCTTCCCGGCGGCCGGCGAAGGCGGTTCGGCCTCGGTCGAAGCCGTCTCGGGCGCCGATGCGGCCAAGACCCGCTTCGTCAGCGAAGAGATGGTCAAGTCGGACCGTCCGGAACTGGCCGCGGCCAAGATCGTCGTCTCGGGCGGTCGCGCCATGGGCTCGGCCGAAGAGTTCCAGGCGGTCATCGAGCCCCTGGCCGACAAGCTGGGCGCCGCCGTCGGCGCCAGCCGCGCCGCCGTCGACGCCGGCTACGCCCCGAACGACTACCAGGTCGGCCAGACCGGCAAGGTCGTCGCCCCGCAGCTCTACATCGCCGTGGGCATCTCGGGCGCCATCCAGCACCTGGCCGGCATGAAGGACTCCAAGGTGATCGTCGCGATCAACAAGGACGCCGACGCGCCGATCTTCCAGGTCGCCGACTACGGCCTGGTCGCCGACTACAAGTCGGCCGTGCCGGAACTGCTGAGCGCGCTCACCGCCGCCGGCAAGTAAGGCTTGAAGCTCCCGGGCGGCGACAATGTGGAGATCGATCAGCGCAAGCTGACCGACTACGCATTGTCGCCGACCCACCCGGTGGGCAAGCACAGGCGCGGCTCTTCGCGCTGAAGCTCGGACTGACGCGCGATGATGCGCCGGTTCTGATCGAAGCGCTCCGCACGGCGGCCGCTTCGGAAGATGCATCCCCAGCTGAAGTTGACGCCTGGGGCGTTCGCTATCGCATCGACTTCCTGTTCCGATTTTCCGAACGTTCTGCGATGATCACCAGCGGCTGGATCGTTCCAGCCGACGGATCGCGAACCCGATTGACCTCGGTATTCGTCATGCGGGAAACCCGATGATCAACGAACTCGACACCGTCGCTTTGCTCATCGACCGGCCGGACCTGAATCTCCGGAAGGGCGAGATGGGCACGGTCGTGGACGTGCTGGGGAAGGGCGAGGCCTTCCAGGTCGAATTCGTCGATGACGAAGGCTACACCTATGGCTTCGAGACCTTTGCTCCCGGCGAACTGCTGAAGCTGCATCACCGCGCCAAGGCCGCCTGAGCCCTCCGCAAAACCCCTTATGCGCGCCCCCGGATTTGCGCGGGATCGGGCTTGGGCTTAAGCCGATCCCATGACGCAACAAGCCGACACCCTTTCCGATCTCGACGCCCAGAAGGCCTGTGCAAAGGCCTGGTTCGAGAGCCTGCGCGACCAGATCTGCGCCGCCTTCGAGACCCTGGAGGACGAGGCCCCCGCCGCGCTCTACGGCGACAAGCCGGGCCGCTTCGAGCTGAAGCCGTGGGATCGTCCGGCCGGCGGCGGCGGGGTGATGGGCATGATGCACGGCCGCCTGTTCGAGAAGGTCGGGGTGCACGTCTCGACGGTGTTCGGGACCTTCCCGCCGGAAATGGCCAAGACCATGCCCGGCGCGGCCGAGGATCCTCGGTTCTTCGCCACCGGCATCAGCCTGATCGCGCACATGACCAACCCGCGCGTGCCGGCCGTGCACATGAACACCCGCTTCATCGCCACGACCAAGGGCTGGTTCGGCGGCGGCGGCGACCTGACCCCGCTGCTCGGCTACCAGCGCCAGCAGGACTTCCCGGACGCCATCGACTTCCACGCCGCCTACCAGCGGGCCTGCGACAAGCACGATCCGGACTGGTACGCCAAGTACAAGGCCTGGTGCGACGAGTACTTCTTCCTGCCGCATCGCAACGAGCCGCGCGGCATTGGCGGCATCTTCTACGACCACCACGACAGCGGCGAATGGGGTCGCGACTTCGCCTTCACGCAGGATGTCGGCCGGGCCTTCCTGGAGATCTATCCGACCCTGGTCCGTCGCCGGATGGGCGAGGCCTGGAGCGCCGACGAGCGTGAACAGCAGCTGGTCCAGCGCGGCCGCTACGTCGAGTTCAATCTGCTCTACGACCGGGGAACCATGTTCGGCCTGAAGACCGGCGGGAACGTGGAGTCGATCCTCAGCTCCATGCCGCCCGAAGTGAAGTGGCCGTAGAGCATCCTTCTCCCCTTGCGGGAGAAGGTGTCGCCGTAGGCGACGGATGAGGGGTCTCTCAGAAGTAAGACGCCGCGAAAGCTGATCAGCTGTCGCGGCGTTTCTGTATGTGCGACCCCTCACCCGACCCCCGCCTTCGCGGGGGCCACCCTCTCCCGCAAGGGGAGAGGGACGCTAGACGGCCAAACACACCACCTGCGCCACGCGCAGGTCGCGCCGCAGGCCGTCGGCGATGCGGCCGTAGTTGTCGGTGGTGATGGACTCGCCCGGGGCGAATTCCGGAACGCCGGTGTCGCCGCCGCGGCGGGGCGAGCGGGCGATCAGGGAGCGCAGGCTTTCGGGGGCGGTGGTGTAGATCCGGCCCCGGCGCGGGGACTCGGCCACCGTCACGCCGATCACTCTGCCTGCGCTGTCGAGGGCCGGGGCGCCGGAGAGGCCGGCCAGGGTGCCCTTCAGATTGTCGGTGCGGCCGACCTCGGCCCAGACCAGCACCGGTTCGGTGCGGGCACCGCGGCCGTGGATCACCAGGTTCTCGCGGCCGATCAGGCGCGAGGCGACCTCGCCGGCGTGGCCCTGCGGGAAGCCGGGGTGGAAGGCCCGCATGCCCTTGCGAGGGTCGCCGGTGTTCATCGGCATGGCCGGGGCGCCGCCCTCGGTGGTCAGGATGGCCGCGTCGAAGCGCGGGTCGATGATGACCTTGGCGGCCACGCCGCGCCCGTCGGCGACCAGGATGGCGGCCGACTTGCAGCCGTCGACCACGTGGCGGGCGGTCAGCCAGATCCCCTGCGTCCCCACCGAGAAGGCCGTGCCCGAGGCGGGCTCCTGCTTGTCGGGCACCTGCACGACGATCGACGGATCGAAGGGCGAGGCGGGACCCAGGGGCACGCCTTCCTCGCCGGGCACCGGCGGCGGCGGCGGAGGCGCGTCGGCGCGCTCCTGGCGGCCGACGGCGACCACCAGCAGGGCGGCGACCACGGCGCCGTAGACCAGCCAGTCTGGAAGCTTGGGGAAATGCACGCGCCCCGCTCCGGTTCGTCCCTCCGCCTCAGCCCGCCACGCCGGCGGCGATGATGATGGCGGTGGCCAGCTTGGCGCCGACCAGCAGGGCCGCGGCCGAGACCTCGCCCTCGTTGATCCGCTCGGGCAGGCCCTTGAGCATCATGTCGGTCAGGCGGAAGACCAGCAGCTGAAGGGCCAGGGTGGCCACGCCCCACAGCAGGATCTCGATCACCGAGGTGGAGGCCGCCAGCGAGGCGGCCAGCGGAATGGCCAGGCCCGTCAGCACTCCGCCCAGCGACAGGGCGGCGGCCGCGTTGCCCTCGCGGATCAGCTTGATCTCGCGATGGGGCGTCAGGAGGATGTAGATGGCGGCGCCCGCGATCAGCATGACCATGGTCACGCCCACGTGGGTCAGGGTCGTCAGCAGGCCGTTGGCGAAGGCCTGAATCTCGGGCGACTGGATCTGAGGCATGGTTACGCGACCCCCGGGGACTGAAGGGGCAAGCTCTAACACGGGTCGGCGAGTCTTGCGTAGAGGGCTCGCCTGAGGCGCGTTCAGGCGACTTCAGGCGTCCTCGGGCGCGCGCAGCCTCTGGCCGGGGCGGACGTCGAGGCGTGAGCGGCCGCAACGCGGGCAGTCGGTCGGGAAGGGGCCGAAGTGCATTTCCGAAAGGCTGTGGACCTGACCGGGTCCCCAGGCTCCCAGATCAAGGCCGCAGCGCGGGCACTTGAAGAGCAGGAGGTTGGCGATCATCAGCGCCATCCCGACCGGCAGAAGCAGCCAGGCGCCGTTTATGCCAAGGAACATGCAAGACCAGCCGCCCAGGAAAAGGGCCAGTCGCGTCTTTCCCCAGGGGCCCGGCATGGCGGGTCAGCCGACGCCGTTGCAGGTCATTGAGACCAGGTGCTCGGTCTTGACGTCGTACATCACCGAGACCACCGAGCAGCCGCCGTCGGCGATGTCGGGGATGGCCGACAGCGGACCGATGCGCACGCCGATCGTGCGGCCGCTGTCGTCGCGCACCCAGCGGCCGACGATCATCTTGCGGTCGTCGAGGGTGACGCCGGCGTAGTCGCGGCCGTAGCGCCAGATCGGAGCCATGCCCGGCTTGCGCGAGGTCTGGGATTCCAGCCTGGCCACCTGGGCCGGGGTCGGCGTCCAGTAGGGGCGGCCGCGCGGCAGGGTCGCGCCAGCCGGCGCCGCCGCGGCGAAGGCGGTCAGGGCGAGCGCGGCGAGGACGCGCCTCACGCCGCGTCGTCTTCCTCTTCCAGCATGCCGGCCATGGCCGCCATCGACAGCTTGCGCAGGGCGCTGGCGCGGACCTTCTCGCTCTCGCTCTTCAGCTGGCCGCAGGCGGCGAGGATGTCGCGGCCGCGCGGGGTGCGGATCGGCGAGGAGTAGCCGGCCTTGTTGAGGATCGCCGCGAAGGTCTCGATCGCGCCCCAGTCCGAGCATTCGTACTGGCTGCCCGGCCACGGATTGAACGGGATCAGGTTGATCTTGGCGGGGATGCCCTTGATCAGCTTGACCAGCGCCCGGGCCTCGTCGGGGCTGTCGTTGACGCCTTTCAGCATCACGTATTCGAAGGTCACCCGGCGGGCGTTGGACAGGCCCGGATAGGCGCGGATGCCGTCCATCAGCTGGGCGATCGGGTACTTCTTGTTCAGCGGCACCAGTTCGTCGCGCAGCGGGTCGTTGGTGGCGTGCAGGCTGATGGCCAGCATGGCCTGGGTCGTCTCGCCCAGCTTGCCCAGCATCGGCACGACGCCCGAGGTCGAGACCGTGATCCGGCGACGCGAGATGCCGATGCCCTCGTTGTCGCTGATGATCTCGATGGCGTCGGACACCTGGCCCAGGTTGTAGAGCGGCTCGCCCATGCCCATGAACACGATGTTCGAGAGCAGGCGGTCTTCCTTGTCGGACGGCCATTCGGCGAGGTCGTCCTTGGCGATCTGCACCTGGGCGACGATCTCGGCGGCCGTCAGGTTGCGCACCAGGGGCTGGGTGCCGGTGTGGCAGAAGCTGCAGTTCAGCGTGCAGCCGACCTGGCTGGACACGCACAGGGCGCCGACCCGGCCGACCGATGGAATATAGACGGTCTCGACCTCGATGCCCGGGGCCATGCGGATCAGCCACTTGCGGGTGCCGTCCTTGGAGACCTGGCGCTCGACCACCTCGGGGCGGGCGATCGTGAAGGTCTCGGCCAGCCGCGCGCGGGTTTCCTTGGCCACGTCGCTCATCTGGGCGAAGTCGGTGACGCCGCGATGGTGGATCCAGCGGAACACCTGGGTGGCGCGCATCTTGGCCTTGCCGTGCTCGACCACGCCCGACTCCGTCAGGGCGGCGATCAGCTGCGGGCGGGTCAGGCCCGACAGGTTGACGGGCGGCTTGGCCGCATCGGCCCCGGTTTGCTTTTCAGCAGGGGCGACGCGGGACAGGTCGAGGGTGACGCTCAAGGGGCGGTCCGGGAAATTCGAGGAATGTGCGGGGTCGAGGCGGGGATATAGCAGATGTGGGCCGGTTTTCCAAAAGCGTGCGGCGAAAGGCCCCCTCCGGCCCTCCGGGCCACCTCCCCCAGAGGGGGAGGATCTAGGAAGCGCGGCGATAAGATGCTCCCCCTCTGGGGGAGCTGTCGGCGAAGCCGACTGAGGGGGTCTTCTTCCCGCCGCCCCCTTCGACAATCCCGCCATCTCCCGCTAAACCGCCGCCATGCCGTTCACCGCCACCGTCATGACCATGTTCCCCGAGGCCTTCCCCGGCCCGCTCGGCGTCTCGATGATCGGGACCGCCTGGAAGGAGGCCGACCTGTGGCGTTTGGAAACACTGGACATTCGCGCCTTTTCCAAGGATAAGCGCGGCTTCCTCGACGACACCCCTGCGGGTGGCGGCGCTGGAGCCGTACTGAAAGCGGACGTCATCGCCTCTGCGCTCGACAGCGTGGACCTCGGCGGGCGGCCGCTTTTGTACATGAGCGCCCGGGGCAGGCCCCTGACCCAGGCGCGGGTTCGTGAGTGGAGCAAGGCGCCCGGCATCGTGGTGCTGTGCGGCCGCTTCGAGGGGGTGGACCAGCGGGTGCTCGACGCCCGCGGGTTCGAGGAGGTCTCCGTCGGAGACGCGGTTCTCGCCGGTGGCGAGGCGGCGGCGATGGTGGTGATCGAGGCGTGCGTTCGACTGGCCCCGGGTGTGCTGGGGAACATCGAGAGCACGCTGGAAGAAAGCTTCGAGGACGGTCTCCTCGAGCATCCGCAGTACACGAGACCGCGGACGTTCGAAGGACTCGACATCCCCGAGGTGCTGCTGTCGGGCGACCACAAGAAGGTCGACCAGTGGCGGCGCAGTATGCGTGAAGAAACGACCCGCGAGCGGCGGCCCGATCTCTGGGAAGCGCATCTCGCCAATCAACAGGCAAAAGGCGGCCCGAAAACGGGTAAGCCCAAGGAGAAATGATCATGGCGATCAACATCATCGCTCAGCTCGAGCAAGAAGAATCGGCCCGTCTGCTGGCCGCCCGCGCGATCCCGGACTTCCGTCCCGGCGACACCCTGCGCGTCAACGTGAAGATCAAGGAAGGCGAGCGCGAACGCGTTCAGGCCTATGAGGGCGTCTGCATCGCCCGCGCCGGCACCGGCGTCCACGAGAGCTTCACCGTCCGCAAGATCTCGTTCGGCGAAGGCGTGGAACGTCTGTTCCCGCTGCTCTCGCCGAGCATCGAAAGCATCGAAGTCAAGCGCCGCGGCGTCGTCCGTCGCGCCAAGCTGTACTACCTGCGCGACCGTCGCGGTAAGTCGGCCCGTATCGCCGAGCGCGTCAACGTTCGTCGCGACGCCGAATAAGCCCTTCCGCTTCGGCGAGAGGATCGAAGGCCCCGGTGGAAACGCCGGGGCCTTTTGCTTGTGCGCCCTTTGCCTGTGCGCCTTTGCCTGTGCGCTTGTGCACAGCGCCGGATCGCGCGCAATCTCAGGTTAAGTCGATGAAGCGGGGGCGACATGCGACGGATCTGGACGATTGGGTGTCTTCTGACGTTGCTGGCGATCGCTCCCGGCGGCGCGGCCCAGCCGTCCGCTTCGTCCCTGGCCCAGCCCTCGACCGCTCCCTCGATCGACGTCTTCGCCGGACCGATCTGCCGCTCGCGGTCGGGGCCGACGAAGATCGCGGCCGTATCGCCCGTAAGGTGAAGCTTTGTGCGTTCGCACGCTTGTTGACAGAACCGCGTTCTAGGCGCTGAATGCTTTCACCCCCGCCGCTCAGTCGACGGGCTTCCAGACCGTCTCCTTTCTAGTGGACGGCCCTCTTCAGGTGGAGCCATCGGCCCCTGGAGTGTTGAAAACGATGTCAGGGCGCGCCGACAGGTCTCTACGACCGGCGCGCCCTTAGTCGTTTTGGGGCTCAATCGTTTCTCGGCGTCAGCGACCCATGACCATGGCGAGGTCGCGATCCAGCGCCGCGCCGTCGAACGGCACGACGATGATCTTGCTGCCGTGCCCGTTGCTTCCCGTCTGCTCGTCCTTGGGGGTGTCGACCACGGCGAAGGTCATGGCGACCACGTGGCCGTTCTCGACGACCACGCCCGGACGCTCCAGCTTGTTCCAGTGGTTCACCGTTCCGTCGGCGTTGCGGATGAAGTCCGCACCGGGCTCGTAGGCCAGGCCCTGTAGCTTCCAGCCGGCGATCCCGTCGCGCGAGATCAGGTGGTAGGCGCGGCGCTCGCGCCACTGGTTGACGACGATGTGGTACCAGCCGCCGCTATGCCAGACGACCGGGTCCTCGAAGGCGCGCATGTCGCGCTGGGGAACGCCCTCCAGGCCGCGATAGACACTGTCGCCCATCACCGCGTACGGGCCGAGAATCCCGGTCCTGCTGATCAGGATCTGCCCCGATCGCGGCACGATCTGATAGGCGCCGTCGGGGCGCAGCAGGACGCTGAAGTTGGCGGCGCGCGCGGGCTTGGCCGCAGGATCGTTGCGGATAGCGACGTCGCCCGGCGTCTTGACCAGTTGGAAGCGGCTCTGGTCGAGGCTGATCGTCCCGAGCTGCCGCCACGGGCCGTCGATCCCGTCCGACACGAAGACGTCGCCGTCGCGCGTCTCGCTGACCACTGCGGCGTAGCGTCCGTCGTGCGTCTTCAGGGCCGTGACGTTGTGGCCCCGGCCGCCCTGGTTGTCGGGCCAGGTCAGGCCGGTGTCGCGATAGGGGCCGAACAAGGTGTCGCTGATCGCCCCGACAGCCAGGGACTCGCCCCAGGCCTTGTGGCCCAGCGCCTGGTCCCAGCGGCTGGCGAACATGCGGTAGCGGCCGTCGGCGCCCTTCAGGATCTGGCCGTCCCAGTAGTTCCACCGGGTCATGCCGGCGTCTTCGAGGCCGTTGGCCGGGTCGCGCGGACCGACCTCCTTCGCGCCCCAGGCCGTGGTGGACAGCGCCGCGGGCGGCATCGGCCGGAAGTAGTCGATGAATGGCTTGGGACCCAGCGTCGGCACGGTCTCGACGGTCGGGCCGGCTGTGACGGGGGCGCCTTGCGCGGCCACGACGCCGGGAAGCGCCGAGGAGAGGAGAAGACAGGACAGGGTCGCCGTCAGGGCGAGCTTGCTGGAACGCGAGAACATGAACTTCCACCACCGGACTTGAGCATACCGCCGGCGGACGATTTCATGGGTGGAATTAATATTACATATGAAATCGACAAGGCCGCACAGGCGGCCGGTGTCGTCTGGCCGACGCTCGCGGGGCAAGAAACATGCGTCTCAACCGCATTTGAGCGCTCTCTCGGGGCAGGATCGATCACCGCCCGGCGGTCACGCAGCGGATTTTCGGCGCATCCACGCTTTACGCGCCACCGCTTCGGGCCTAGATGCGAGGCGCTATGACCCGCGCAACAAAGACCCTCTACGACAAGATCTGGGACGCCCACGTCGTCAGCGAAGCCGACGGCGAGGCCATCCTGTACATCGACCTGCATCTCATCCACGAGGTGACGACGCCGCAGGCCTTCGCCGGCCTTCGCGCCGCGCATCGCCCCGTGCGCCGGCCTGACCGCACGCTCGCCGTGGCGGATCACAACGTGCCGACCGAGAACCAGGCCGCCGGCGTCGACGCCGTCGCCGATGAGGAGGCGCGCCTTCAGCTCCAGACGCTTGGCCGCAACGTCGCCGACAACGGGATCGAGTATTTCCCGATGGGCGACATCCGCAACGGCATCGTCCACGTGGTGGGCCCCGAGCAGGGCCGCACCCAGCCGGGCATGACCATCGTCTGCGGCGACAGCCACACCTCGACCCACGGCGCCTTCGGGGCGCTGGCCCACGGCATCGGCACGTCGGAAGTCGAGCACGTGCTGGCGACCCAGACCCTGCGCCAGAAGAAGGCCAAGAACCTGCTGGTTCGGGTCGATGGCCAGCTGGGCCCCGGCGTCACCGCCAAGGACATCGCGCTCGCCGTCATCGGCGAGATCGGCACGGCCGGCGGCACCGGCTATGTCATCGAATATGCCGGCGAGGCCGTGCGCGGCCTGACGATGGAGGGCCGCATGACCCTCTGCAACCTGACCATCGAGGGCGGCGCCAAGGCCGGCCTGGTCGCGCCCGACGAAACCACCTTCGAATACGTCAAGGGCAAGCCCGCCTCGCCCAAGGGCGCGGCCTGGGACATGGCCGTGGCCCACTGGAAGACCTTCTTCACCGACGAGGACGCCGTCTTCGACCGCACCGTCGTCATCGACGGCTCGGCCCTCGTGCCGATGGTCACCTGGGGCACTTCCCCAGAGGACGTCATCCCGGTGACCGGCAACGTGCCCGAGCCCGAAAGCTTCGGCACGCCCGACAAGCGCGCCGCCGCCCACCGGGCCCTCGAATATATGGGCCTGACCGCCGGCCAGCCGATCTCGGAAGCCCGCATCGACCGCGTCTTCATCGGCTCGTGCACCAACAGCCGCATCGAGGACATGCGCGCCGCCGCCGCGGTGGTGCAGGAAGCCTTCCTGCACGGCCGCCTCGTGGCCCCGCACGTCAAGGCGATGGTCGTGCCGGGCTCGGGCCTGGTGAAGGAACAGGCCGAGGCCGAGGGCCTGGACGCCATCTTCAAGGCCGCCGGCTTCGACTGGCGCGAGCCGGGCTGCTCGATGTGCCTGGGGATGAATCCCGACCGCCTCGAGCCGGGCGAGCGCTGCGCCTCGACCAGCAACCGCAACTTCGAAGGCCGTCAGGGCCGCGGAGGCCGCACGCACCTCGTTTCGCCGGCCATGGCGGCGGCGGCGGCGATCGCCGGCCACCTGGTCGACGTGCGGACCCTGCTGTCGTGAGCCTGCTGCTCGCCCTGGCGGCGGCCTCGACCTTCGCCGCGCCGCTCGACCTGCCCAAGACGGCGCAGGTCGAGATGGTCGTGGTCAAGAGCCGCGAGGACATCCGTGACGGCAAGGCCGCCGCGCCGATCGGCGGCAAGACGGTCTACGCCAAGACGATCGAGGCCCGGGGCGACGGCTACCGCGTGACGCTGAAGCCGGTGTCGACCGAGCTGCCCAAGGTCGGCACGGCCGCGCAACAGGCCAAGGTGCAGGCCGCGCTCGAGGGCATGCTGGCGCGGACCTATGTCTACGACGCCGACGAAAGCCTCTCGCCGGTGTCGATCGAGGACTGGCCGGCCACGGTCGCCGACGTGACCAAGGCGCTGACCGCCCTGGCCGGCGACGACGCGGACGCCGCCAAGGCCATCGGCGCGGTGACCAGCATGTTCGCCAGGATGAGCCCCGAGCAGGCCGCCACGGTCATGCTCAAGGAAGACAGCCTGCTGACCGTGCCGGTGAACGTCGAGCTGGAGGTCGGCAAGCCGCTGACCTACGACGACGAGATCGCCAGCCCGTTCGGCGGCGGCGCGATCAAGGCCAAGGGCGTCGTCTCGATCGAGAAGATCGACGAGGCGCGCGGCGTCGGCGTGGTGCGCTGGAGCCGGAGCCTGGATCCGGAGTCGACCACGGCGATCATCGCCAAGATGATCGAGGCCATGGCCGCCCAGATGGGTCCCGACGCCCAGAAGCCCGACGTCAAGGCGATGTTCGCCAAGATGAAGTTCGAGAACACCAGCGGCTGTCTCTACGAGATCGACCTGAAGATCGGCCTGCCGGTCAAGGCCGACTGCGAGAGCAAGACCGTTCTCACCGATCCGAGCAGCGGCCAGCTGAACGGCCGCACCGAACGCTGGGCCATCACCCAGACCCTGAAGAACTAGGAGAGGCGCGAATGCAGCCCTTCACCCGTCTCGACGGCCGCGCGGCGCCCCTGTCGCTGGCCAATATCGACACCGACCAGATCATCCCCAAGCAGTTCCTGAAGACCGTCGAGCGCGAAGGCCTGGCCAAGGGCCTGTTCTTCGACTTCCGCTTCGACGCGACGGGCAACGAGATCGCCGACTTCGTGCTGAACCGGCCGGAGTACAAGGGCTCGTCCGTGCTGATCGCCGGCGACAACTTCGGCTGCGGCTCCTCGCGCGAGCACGCCCCGTGGGCGCTGATGGACTTCGGCATCCTGTGCGTGATCTCGACCAGCTTCGCCGACATCTTCAACAACAACTGCTTCAACAACGGCCTGCTGCCGGTGGTGCTGGCGCCCGACGAGGTCTCGCTCCTGATGGACGAGGCCAAGGGCGGCAATCACATGGTCAGCATCGACCTGGAAGCCCAGACCGTGATCTCGCCCTCGGGCAAGACCTTCAGCTTCCAGATCGATCCTGTGCGCAAGCAGAAGATGCTAAAGGGCCTGGACGCCA
>NZ_QHJY01000160.1 GCF_003185805.1 Caulobacter sp. D5 | reverse complement strand
ATGCTCAAATCCGGACAACCCTGGCAAAAGCCCGCTTGACCCAACACAGTCGCCGGATAGCCGCTGCGCGGCTTCCGGGATGACGAGCGGTTTTTAGGGAGAGCCTCAGCCCACCTTCACCAGCGTCTTGCCGGCGTTGGCGCCCTTCATCAGGCGTTCGAACTGGGCCGGGGCCGACTCGATGCCTTCGCCCAGGTCCTCGACCTGAACCAGGCGGCCTTCCTTGAGCCAGGGCTCGGCGGTCTTCACCCACTCGTTCCAGCGCGGATAGAAGTCGTAGACCACCAGGCCCATGACGGCGGCGCGCTTGCCGACGATGGGGCCCAGGCCGAACTGCGGCGGCGGGCCGTCGGCGTGGTAGTGGGCCGACAGGCCGCAGATCACCACACGGCCGTAGGTCTTCAGCAGGCCGAACACCGGATTGAGGATCGGCAGGCCGACGTTCTCGAAGTGAACGGTGGGGCCGCCGTCGGTCAGGGCCTTCAGCTCGTCGACCCAGCCCTCGTTGCGATAGTCGACCGCGCCGTCGAAGCCGTAGCGCTCGACCACCTGGGCGACCTTGTCGGCCCCGCCGGCGATGCCGACGGCCTTGGCGCCGAGGATCCTGGCGATCTGGCCGGCCGTGCCGCCGACGCTGCCGGCGGCCGCATCGACCGTGAAGACGTCGCCCGCGCCGACCCTGGCCAGCTGGGTGACGCCGGCCCAGGCGGTCAGGCCCGGCATGCCCAGCACGCCCAGATGGTTGGAGACGCCCAGCGAGGCGTCGACCTTGCGGGCGAACTTGGCGTCCATCAGGCCGACCTGCGCCCAGCCGGCGTCGCCGACCACGTGGTCGCCCGGCGCGAAGTCCGGATGGCCCGAGGCGATGACCTGCGCGACCGACGAGCCCGGCAGGGTCTCGCCCGGCGCGGGGCGCGGCTCGCCCATGTGCCGCCCGCGGAAGCGCGAGCCGAGATAGGGGTCGAGCGACAGATAGAGCACCCGCACCAGCAGCTGGCCGGCCGGGGCCTCGGTGGGCGCGGCGCGCTCGATCACCTCGAAATCGGCGGCGACGGGCACGTCCTCGATGGTGCGCTTGAGGACGACTTCCAGGGTCTTGCTCATGGTCGGCTTTCGCTCCGGCGGGCGCCGCCTGTCGGAGAGAGCCTGCGCCCCCTGCCCGGCCGCCCCGCGGTTGGGACTATCGATGGGGCGACCCTAGCTTTCCGGACCTGCCCGTGGCCGCCGCCGAATCCGATCCATCCGCCAGCCGAACTTCCGCGCTCGCCGCCCTGCGGGAGATCGTCGGCGAAACCGGCGTCCGAGACGACGAGGCCGCCCGCGTCCTCTACAGCCAGGACATCTTCGCCATCGCCGACGAGACGGTGCTGGCCGTGGTCGCGCCGACCAGCGTGGAGCAGTTGGCCGCCGTCGCCGCCCTGGCCGCGCACGAGGGCCTGGCCCTGGCCCCGCGCGGCGGCGGCATGAGCTACACCAAGGGCTACATCCCCGCCCGCGCCGGCACGCTGAGCCTGGATCTCTCCAGGCTCGACCAGATCGTGCGCATCGACGCGGCCGACATGGTCGCCACCGTCCAGGCCGGCTGCACCTGGAAGACCCTGGACGACGCCCTGGCGCCGCTGGGCCTGCGCGCCCCGTTCTGGGGGCCGATGTCGGGCCTGACCTCGACCATCGGCGGCGGCCTGTCGCAGCAGAACGCCTTCTTCGGCGCCGGCCATTACGGCACGACCAGCGAGAGCGTCGTGGCCCTGACCGTGGTGACGGGCGAGGGCCGCATCCTGCGCACCGGCGCGCGCGGCAAGGACGGCGAGCATCCGTTCTGGCGGTTCTACGGACCGGACCTGACGGGGCTGTTCGGCGGCGACTGCGGGGCTCTGGGCATCAAGGCCGAGGTAACGCTGCGGCTGATCCGCCGACCGGCGCACGAGGCCTACGCCTCCTTCGCCTTCACTAACGCCGCCTCGATCATCGAGGCGATGGCCGAGATGACCCGGGCCGGGATCGCCAGCGAACTCTGCGGCTTCGATCCGAACCTCACCAAGGTGCGCCTGCGCCGCTCCTCGCTGCTGAGCGACGTAAAGGTGCTGAAGGATGTCGCCGCCAAGCAGGGCTCGCTGATCAAGGGCGCGGTCGCCGCCGCCAAGGTGGCCCTGGCCGGTCGGGACTTCGTCAGGGCCGACGACTATCCGCTGCACGTGATCTGCGAGGGCCGCAGCAAGGCCGGCGTCGAGGTGGATCTCGCCGAGGCCAAGGCCATCGCCAGGCGCTTCGATGGCCGCGAGATCGAGAACAGCATCCCCCGCATCATCCGCGCCCAGCCCTTCCCGGCGGCCAATTCGATCCTCGGCCCCGGCGGCGAGCGGTGGGCGACGCTGCAATGCGTCGCGCCGTTGTCGCGCGCCGTCGCGATCCACGCGGCGATCGAGGCGGTCTATGCCGAGATGGCGCCCGCCTTCGCCGAGCACGGCATCGACACGGCCTTCATGTTCACGGCGCTGTCGACCAACGCCTTCGTCATCGAGCCGACCTTCTACTGGCCCGGCGCCCGCCACGCCCTGCACGAGGCGACGATCGAGCCGCACCTGCTGGCCAAGCTGCCGGCCCTGCCGCACGACCCGGCGGCCTTCGCCGTAGTCAGCCAGGCCCGCGCCCGGGTGATGGCGATCTTCCAGGCCGAAGGCGCCGGCCACCTGCAGATCGGCCGCGTCTATCCCTATGCCGACAGCCTCGACGAGGCCTCCCGGGCGCTGCTGGAGGCGGTGAAGACCGCGCTCGATCCGCAGGGCCTGGTCAATCCTGGCGTCCTCGGCCTCGGAGCCAGACCATGAGCACCTACCGCGCCCTCGAACTGCGCCGCTTCGCCCGCACCCTGCGCGAGGCCGCCGACGTGGTGGAGATCCCGTCGCGCGCGCCCGGCCCCGGCGAGGTGGCGGTGCGCAACGCCTGGTGCGGGATCAACGGCCTGTTCGACGTGCAGATCGCCCGCAACGCCGTCAGCTACGTCAAGGTCTCCCCGCCGATGCCCATGGGCGTCGAGGCGGTGGGGATCGTGGAAGCCGTAGGCGACGGCGTCACGGACCTGGCGGTCGGCGACGCGGTGGCCAGCGTGCGCTTCGGCGGCGGCTATCGCGAGATGAACATCGCGGCGGCCAGCACTTTCGTGAAGGTCCCGGCGGCCGACCAGGACTCGCTGATCCTGGCCTCGACCGGCGTCTCGGCCCATGTCGCCTTCCACCAGATCGGCCAGGCCAGGCCCGGCGAGACCGTGGCGATCTCGGCGGCGGCCGGGGGGCTGGGCCATATCCTGGTGCAGATCGCCAAGGCCCACGGCTGCAAGGTGATCGCCGTCTGCGGCGGGCCGAGGAAGGCCGACTTCGTTAGGAGCCTGGGCGCCGACGCGGTGATCGACTACCGCGCCGAACCGGTCGCAGCCGCCCTGGCCCGCGACTTCCCCGAAGCCCTGGACGTCGCCATCGACACGGTCGGCGGCGAGATCTTCGACGCCTTCGCCGACAACCTGGCCCGCCACGGTCGCCTGGTGGTGGCCGGCGTGGCGCAGGACATGGACGGCGGCGCCGAGATCGTCAGCGCCCCGCGCATCGCCCACAAGCTCTACTACAAGGCCGCCTCGATCCGCGGCTTCATGAACGGCCTGCTGACCGAGCACTGGCCGGCGGCGCGGGCTGACCTCGCCGCGCTGAAGGCGGCCGGCAAGCTGAAGGCCGTGGCCGACGACACGGCCTTTGAAGGCGTCGGCGCGATCTACGACGCGGTGGACTGGCTGAACTCCGGCAAGTCGATGGGCAAGGTGACGGTGAAGCTGTAGAGCCGGCTCAAGGACCCTCCCCCTGAAGGGGGAGGTGTCGCGAAGCCGACGGAGGGGGATGTGATTGCTCCCGCCGGCGGCTTCACTGAATTCAGCGGGGACTTCCCCCTCCGGCCCTTCGGGCCACCTCCCCCCTTCAGGGGGAGGATCTCGTTAGTGCGGCTCTTCTCCGCCCGAGACGTTCAGGCTCTCGGCGGTGATGTACTTGGCGTCGTCGGAGCACAGGAAGGCCACCGCGTCGGCGGTGTCTTCGGCCTTGCCGGGACGGCCCAGAGGGATGCGGGCGGCCATGGCGGCGAGATAGGCCTCGACCGAGGCCGCGCCGGTGACCTTGGCGAAGTATTCGTTCTGCCAGGCGCCCAGACCGGTGGTCACGTGGTTGGGGCAGACGTTGTTGACGGTGATCTGGTGAGCGCCCAGCTCGATGGCCGCCGAGCGGGTCAGGCCCACGAGGCCGTGCTTGGAGGCGGTGTAGGCCTGGGCGTGCGGGAAGCCCGACTTGGCCGCCTGGCTGGCGATGTTGACGATGCGCCCGCCCTTGCCCTGGCCGATCATCACTTCCGCGGCGGCCTTCAGCCCGAAGAAGGCGCCGGTCAGGTTGACGTCGATGACGGCCGACCAGTCTTCGGGACGCACGTCCATCAGCGGCTTCATGATGTAGCCGATGCCGGCGTTGTTGACCCAGATGTCGAGCGAGCCGTGGGTCTCCTTGGCATGGTCGGCCAGCGCCCGGACCTCCTCCCAGCGACGCACGTCGCAGGGCTGGGTGCTGGCCGACCCGCCGTACTGGCGCAGATCGGCGGCGATCGCCTCCATCTCCTCGGTCCCGCCGATCATCCCGGCTGGCGTGGAAGGATCGACGGGGCGACCAAGATCGGAAACGACAACCGCCGCTCCCTCCTGCGCCAGGCGTCGTGCGATGGCCTCCCCCAGGCCTCCGCGCCGACCGGACCCGGTGACGACCGCCGTCTTGCCCGCGAAACGTCCCGTCATACTCAGCCCACCTTGTCGGTGACGATGAAGATCGGGTCGGCCAGGGCCTGGAATTCGGCGGCGATCGCCTGCATCGTCGCGCTCGCCACTTCGGCCCCGAAGGCGTCCATGTCGGCGACGTCGATGATCTCGACATATTGGTAGGGCGGCGGGGCCTCGGTCCCGAGCAGGGCGGCCGAGCGGAAGACCTCGAACTTGTCGATCGAGGCCAGGCCGTTGACGGCGGGCAGGTCGCGCTCCTTGGCCCAGGCCTCGTAGTCGGCGGCCGAGACGCCGGGCTTCAGGTTGAACAGGGCGACAATCCGCGTGACGGCCATCGGGCGCTCCCTCCGTTGCGGCACCTGCGCCGCCGTGAAGATTGAAGCCGCATGCTGGATCGCCGCCCCGATGGGCGCGAGCGCCGCGCTCAGACTGTTCGCCTCTTGGAGAAAGCCCCCATGCCCGCACCCGCAAACTTCCGCTGGCCGGACGGCTCTCGCCTCGCCCTGTCGATCGTCGTCAATGTCGAGGAAGGCGCCGAGCACAACATCCGCGACGGCGACAAGGGTCCCGAGCCGGTCGACGAGCTGGGCGCGGTCCCCAAGAAGCCGATGCGCATGCACGGCAGCGAGAGCAACTACCTCTACGGCGTCAAGGCAGGCGCGCCGCGCATCCTGCGGATCCTCGACCAGCACGGCATCGAAGCGACCTGGACGGCCGCCGCCCTGGCCCTGGAACGCGCGCCTGACCTGGCCGCCGCCATCCGCGCTCGCGGCGACGAGGTCGCCGCCCACGGCTATCGCTGGACCCACCAGTTCTGGATGGACGAGGCCAAGGAGCGCGAGTTCATCACCAAAGCCGCCGACTCGATCGAACAGACGATCGGCGCGCGCCCTTCCGGCTGGCTGTCGCGCTACCTGCACACCGACCACACCCGCCGGCTGCTGGCCGAGGCCGGGTTCAGCTATCACATGGACGACTATTCCGACGACTTCCCGTTCTGGGATCGGGTCGAGACCTCGGACGGCCAGAGCAAGCCGATGGTCATCCTGCCCTACGCCATGGACTCCAACGACATGAAGTTCTGGCTGGCCCCGTCGCTGACCGCCAAGGACTGGCTGGACTACGCCGTGGCCACCTTCGACGAACTGCATGCCGAGAGCCAGGAGGTCGGGGCGCGGATGATGAGTCTCGGGCTGCACCTGCGGATCATCGGCCGTCCGGGCCGCATCGGCACCTTCCGCAAGTTCCTCGAACACGTCCGCGCCCAGGACGGCGTTTGGATCGCCTGTCGGAGAAAGATCGCCGAGGCGTTCGCGCAAGGGGTCCCGATCGGCGATTGACGGCCAGGGCGATTGTCCTGACATTTCAACGACACGGGCGGCTTTGCCGATCATGACCTATCGCTCGCTGCTCTTCGTGCCCGGCACGCGTCCGGACCGCTTCGGCAAGGCGCTGGACGCCGGCGCCGACGCGGTCTGCATCGACCTGGAAGACGCCGTGCCGCCGGCCGGCAAGGTGGAAGCCCGACAAGCCGCCCTCGCCTTCCTCAGCCAGTCGCGCACCGCTGTGGTCGGCCTGCGGATCAACGGGGTGCGCACGCTGGAGGGCCTGAAGGACCTCGTCGCCCTGGCCGAGAGCGGCGCCCGTCCCGACTTCCTGATGATCCCCAAGGTCGCAGCGCCCGAAGACCTGCTGACCGCCGGCGAGATCCTGCCAGGCCTGGCGCTCTGGCCGGTCGTCGAGTCCGCCGAGGGCCTTCGTCGCGCCTTCGAGATCTGCGCCGCGCCGGGCGTGGCCGGCGCCCTGTTCGGCGGGGCGGACCTGTCGGCCGACCTGGGCTCGACCATGGACTGGGACGCCCTGCTGCTGGGGCGCGGCACGCTGATCGCCGCCTGCGCCCGCGCCGGCGTCGCCTCGCTGGACGTGCCGCACCTGAACCTTTCCGATCCCGACGACCTGACGGCTTCGACCCTGCGGGCCAAGGCCCTGGGCTTCACCGGCCGGTCCTGCATCCACCCGGCCCAGGTGGCCGCGGTGAACGCCGCCTACACCCCCTCGCCCGCCGAGATCGAGCGCGCCCGGCGCGTGGTCGAGGCCTTCGACGCCGCCGGCGGGGCCGCCGCCCTGCTGGACGGCAAGCTGATCGAACTGCCGGTCATCCGCGCCGCCCGGCGCGTGCTCGACCGCGCCTAACCTCCAGGAGAACAACCTTGGTCCAGAACTGGAAAGAGGTCGGTCCGCAGCGCTACCGCGAGACCTTCGGCCGCTATTTCGAGGACTTCATCGTCGGCGACGTCTACGAGCACCGCCCCGGAAAGACGGTGACCGAGTACGACAACCACCTCTTCACCCTGCTGACGCTGAACACCCACCCGATGCACTTCGACGCCGAGTTCGCCAAGGCCTCGGAGTTCAAGAAGAACCTGGTGGTCAGCCCCTACACCCTGGCCCTGCTGATCGGCATGAGCGTGACCGACGTCTCGCAGAAGGCGATCGCCAACCTCGGCATGGACGAGGTGAAGTTCAGCGCCCCGGTGTTCGCCGGCGACACGATCTATGGCGAGAGCCAGGTGCTGGCCAAGCGCGAGAGCAAGTCGCGTCCCGGCCAGGGCATCGTCACGATCCTGACCACGGGCATCAACCAGGACGGCACGGTCGTCTGCACCTTCAAGCGCAACATGCTGATCCCGGCGCGCGGCCACGCCGTCGAGGACAAGGTCGGGAACTACTAGGATGAGCGAGATCTCGGAAGCCGACGAACGCGCCATCCTCGACGCCATCGACAAGTGGCTGGAGAAGAAGGTCGCCCCCGTGGCGATGCAGCTCGAGCACGACGACGAGTATCCCCATGCCCTGGTCGAGGACATGAAGGAACTGGGTCTGTTCGGGGCCCTGATCGACCCGGAATACGGCGGCCTGGGGCTGTCGGCCCTGACCTATTCGCGGATCGTCACCAAGATCAGCGCCGAGTGGATGAGCCTGACGGGCGTCTTCAACTCGCACCTGATGATGGCCATGGTCGTCCAGAAGTTCGGGACCCAGAAGCAGAAGGACTTCTGGCTGCCCCGCTTCGCCAGCGGCGAGATGCGCGGCTGCCTGGGCCTCACCGAGCCGGACGCAGGCACCGACCTGCAGGGCATCCGCACGGTCGCCAGGCGCGACGGCGGCGACTACGTGGTCAACGGGACCAAGACCTGGATCACCAACGCCATCGAGGGCCACGTCTCGGCCCTGCTGGTGAAGACCGATCCGGAAGCCCAGCCGCGCCACAAGGGGATGAGCATGCTCATCACCCCGAAGATCGATCCAGAAACCCGCGCGCCCATCGCCGGCGTCACCAACGGCCGCAAGCTGGAGAAGCTGGGCTACAAGGGCATCGACAGCGGCGAGTTCATCTTCGAGGACTATCGCTGCGACGCCGAGCTGTGCCTGGTGGGCGGCGAGGAAGGCCAGGGCTTCGTCATGGCCACCGGCGGCCTGGAGATCGGCCGCATCAACGTCGCGGCCCGCTCGGTCGGCATCGCCAAGCGCGCCCTGATGGAAAGCGTCAAGTACGCCCAGCTGCGCAAGACCATGGGCAAGCCGATCGCCCAGCACCAAGCCATCCAGCTGAAGCTCGGCGAGATGGGCGCCAAGACCCGCGCCTCCGAGCTGCTCGTCGAAGACGCCGCCAAGGCCTACGACCGCGGCGAGCGCGTCGACATGGAAGCGGGCATGGCCAAGTACTTCGCCTCGGAGACGGCGCTGGAGGTGGCCACCGAGGCCATGCGCATCCACGGCGCCTACGGTTATTCGAAGGAATATCCGATCGAGCGCCTGTTCCGCGACGCCCCGCTGATGTGCATCGGCGAAGGCACCAACGAGATGCAGCGGATCATCATCGCCCGCCAGCTCGTGGCCCGGAACCCGGTCTGATGGGAGACGTTCGCCGCCCGCTCGCCGGGATCAAGGTGCTGGCCGTCGAGCAATACGGCGCCGGCCCCTACGCCACCCAGCTGATGGCCGAGCTGGGCGCCGAGGTCGTCAAGATCGAGGCCCCCGCCATGGGCGGCGACGTCAGCCGCGCCACCGGACCGTTCTTTCTGGGAACGGCCGACAGCCAGTTCTTCCAGACCTTCTCGCGGTCGAAGAAGTCCATCGCCGTGGACATCAAGACCCCCGAGGGCCGCGCGGCCTTCGAGCGTCTGGTGGCGGCCGCCGACATGGTGGTCGACAACCTGCGGGGCGACCAGCCGGGAAAGATGCGGCTGACCTATGACGACCTGAAGGGCGTCAATCCCGCCATCGTCTGCGGCCACCTTTCCGCTTACGGGCGCGGCAACAGCCGGGCCGGCTGGCCGGGCTACGACTACCTGATGCAGGCCGAGGCCGGGCTGATGAGCCTGACCGGCGAGCCGGACGCGCCGCCGGCCCGGCTGGGCGTGTCGATGGTCGACTTCATGACCGGGACCATGCTGGCCTTCGGCGTGGTCAGCGCCCTGCTGTCGGCTCGTACGACGGGCGAAGGCTGCGACGTCGACGTCTCGCTGTTCGACGTGGCTTTGCACCAGCTGTCCTATCCGGCCGTCTGGGCGATGAACCAGGGCTACAAGGTCCAACGCCTGCCGCGCGGCGCCCACCCGTCGATCGCGCCGTCGCAGGCGGTGAAGACGGCCGACGGCTGGGGCCTGGTCATGTGCCAGACGCCCAAGTTCTGGGAAGCGCTGTGCGATCTCGCCGGCGCGGATCATCTGAAAGCGGATCCGAGGTTCATCGACATTCCGAGCCGTCACGCCAATCTGCCCGCTCTCAGCGAAGCGATGGACGCGCTTTTCGAAACCCGCACGACGGCCGAATGGACGGCGCTGCTAGGCGGCAGGGTACCGTTCGCGCCGATCCTCGAAATGATGGACGCGCTGGACAACCCGTTCGTGGCCGAGGTCGGCATGCGCGACGTCGTCGCCCATCCTGACCGCGCGGAAGGCTTGGCCATGCTGGCCTGCCCGGTGAAGATCGACGGCGAACGCATGCCGGGCGTCCGCGCGCCGAAACTGGGCGAACACACCGACGAAGTGCTGGGAGCTGCCTCGTGAAGCTGGAAGGCGTCCGCGTTCTCGACCTGTCGTTCTTCCTGCCGGGGCCGATGCTGACCCTGATGATGGCCGATCACGGCGCCGATGTGCTGAAGATCGAGCCGCCCGGCGAAGGCGATCCGGCCCGCGAGATCGGCTATCGCAAGAACGGGACGAGCGTCTGGTTCCGCAACACCAGCCGCGGCAAGCGCAGCCTGCAGGTCGACCTGAAGTCCGCCGAAGGCCGCGCCCTGCTGCTCGACCTGGCCGCCGAGGCCGACGTGGTGGTCGAGGCGTTCCGGCCGGGCGTGATCCAGCGCCTGGGCTTCGACTACGAGGCGGTGAAGGCGCGCAATCCTGGGATCGTCTACGTCGCCATCTCAGCCTTCGGCCAGACCGGCCCCTATCGCGACAAGCCGGCCCACGACATCGCGGTGCAGGCCCTGGCCGGCATGGTGTCGTTGAGCGAAGGCTTCGACGGCAAGCCGACCCCGCCGAATATGCCGGCCGCCGACGCCCTGGCCTCGCTGACCGCGCTCTCGGGCGTGCTGATGGCCCTGCTGCGGCGGGAGAAGACGGGCCGAGGCGACTATGTCGACGTCGCCATGTTCGACAGCGTGCTGGCCTGGACGCCCAACGTCACCGGCAAGATCTTCGCGACCGGGCAGGCCCATGTTCCCAAGGACGAACGCTCCTGGGGCGGCAACGCCATGTACGGCCTCTACGAATGCGCCGACGGTCAGTGGATCTGCCTGGGCGGCTCGGAGGTGAAGTTCGCCCGCAATCTGCTGGCGGGCCTGGAGCGCCTGGACCTGCTGCCCTATGCCGAGCTGCAGCCCGGTCCGGGCCAGGAGCCGCTGAGGGCCTTCCTGCGCGAGGCTTTCGTCACCAAGACAAGGGCCGAATGGGAAGCCTGGTTCGACGGCCGCGACGTCTGTTTCGCGCCGGTGCGCACCTTGAAGGAGACGTTCGAGGATCCCGCCCTGGAAGCACGAGGCATGCTGTCGCGCGACGCCGACGGCAACGAAATCGTCGGCACGCCGATCCTGTTCAGTCAGGAGCCGGCAGTGATCGACCCCGTCCCGCCCGCGCTGGGCGCTGGTCCGGCGGGGTGGCGGGCGCGCTAGAGCGTGGCAGCCGAAAGTGTCAGCGGTTTCGGCATCCGCCACGCTCCCAAAAGGAGCTAGCCTCCCCCTTCCAAAAGCCCGCCGTCCCGACCAGAGCGCCAGGACGACGGGCAAGTTGGAAGAGGAAGACGTCAGGTCTCCGTCCGCTCGCGTTCCATCTGGTCGAGCAGCATCGGTCCGGCTTCCATCAGCAGAAACGCGCTGGTCAGCAGCAACAGAACACGCATCAGCATGGCGGCTCTCCTGGCTTGCGGACGATCCCCCGATAGTCCGCGAACAGAAGGCTGAACTCGTCCCGCCCGCGCGCGACGGGGATTTCGCGTTTGGCCGACTGGCGGACAGCCGCGCCGTTGTCCGCTGTGCGCGCAAACCCGAACGCCGCGTCCGAAGGCGGCCGGCGCCGCTGCTAGCGTCGCTACATGATCGCCGCCGAAGCCCTCGTCGACCACGCCCTCTCCCTGCGCTGGGACGCCCTGCCGGACGCCGTCCAGGCCGACGCCCGCCGACTGCTGCACGACGCCGTGGCCGTGTGCGCGGCCGGGGCCGGCGCGGCCTATTCCAACGCCATACTGGCCGCTGCGGGCGGCTGGGGCGGTGAAGGCGATGGCCTCGTGCTCGGCCGACCAGGCGTGCGGCTGCCGCCGGCCCAGGCCGCCTTCGTCAACGCCTTCCAGCTGCACGGCCAGGAGTACGACTCCGTCCACGAGAAGGCCGTGCTGCACCCGCTGCCGACCATCGCGCCAGCCCTGATCGCAGAATTGGATCGCTCGGGTCCCTATTCTGGCGAAGAGGTGCTGGCGGCCATGGTCGCGGGCGTCGACGTCGCCATCGCGCTGGGGGTCGCCGCAACGACCGCCCTGCGCTTCTTCCGGCCGGCGACGGCGGGGGTGTTCGGGGCGACGGCGGCGCTGGCGCGGCTCAAGCGCCTGCCGCGCGAGACGGCGATGGACGCCATGGGCTACGCCCTGGCCTTCAGCAGCGGCACCATGCAGGCCCACACCGAGGGCAAACCCGCCCTGCCCGTCCAGATCGCCGCCGCCGCCCGCTCGGCCCTGCAGGCGATCGACGTGGCGGAGGCCGGCCTGCCCGGCCCGCGCGACTGGCTGGAGGGTCCGTTCGGCTACCTGCCGCTGTTCGAGGCCGGGTTCGATCTTGCGCCAGTGCTGGCCGACCTGCCGAGCCGCCGCCGCATCGCCGAGGTCTCCTGCAAGCCCTTCCCCACGGGCCGCGCCTGCCACGGCGGGCTGGTGGCCGTGCGCAAGCTGGCGACCGAGCACGGCGTCGGTCCGGAAGACCTGGAGAGCCTGACCTATTCGGCGCCGCCGCTGATCCGCCACCTGGTGGGCCGCGTCGCCAAGCCGGAGATGGACACGGCCTATGCCCGCCTGTGCCTGCCCTATCTGGCCGCCGTCATGCTGACCCGCGGCCGCGTCGGCTTGGACGACTACACGCCGCAGCGGCTGAACGAGCCCGACGTCCTGGCCCTGGCCGCCCGCATCGTCGTTACGAGCGACGGCAATCCCGATCCCGCCGCCTTCGTGCCGGCCCGCGCCATCGCCAAGCTGAAGGACGGCCGCGAGATCGTGCTCGACGTCGCCGCCCAGCTCGGTTCGCCCGACTTCCCGATGAGCCGCGACGAGCACCTGGAAAAGGCCCGCTCGTGCCTGGCCTTCGTCGGCATGGAGGCGATCCACGCCCCGCTGACCGACCTCTTCGACCGCTTCGACACCCTGGCCGACGCCCGCGAGGTCTTCCTCCTCGCCAGCGGCGGCTAGCTTTCTCTCCCCAAGGTTCTCATGTCCCACCAGACCTACTGGCAGTCGCTCGACTACCCCGCCCTCGTCGCCGACCACCCGATCGGCGAGGCCTTCACCCAGTTCGCCACCACCACCAGCCGCGACGAGCTGCGCTGGCGGCAGAACCGCCTGTTCCTGCGCTGCGTCGATCGCGCCTGGAAGACGCCCTTCTACCAGCGTCTGTGGGGCGCGGCAGGCGTCCAGCCCGGCGACATCCGCTCGCTGGACGACCTGCCGGGCCTGCCCAGCTTCGACAAGTCCGACATCATGGACTCGCTGGAGCGCCAGCCCCCGTTCGGCGACTTCGCCGGCTTCGAAGGCTACCACGAAGGCCAGCGGCCGCCGGTGATGCTGCACACCACCTCGGGCACCACCGGATCACCACAAGTGCTGCTGTTCGGCCCCAAGAGCCGCGAGGTGCAGAACCTGCTGCTGGCCCGCAACTACCAGTTCCAGGGCCTGCGGCCGGACGACGTGATCCACTCGGTCTACGGGCACGGCATGATCAACGGCGGCCACTATGTGCGCGAGGCCGTCACCCGCTGGACCAGCGCGACCTTCCTGTCGGCCGGCACCGGGGTCGAGACCCGCTCGGCCCAGCAGGTCGAGGTGATGAAGCGCTTCGGGGCCACCGTGCTGGTGGGCTTTGGCGACTATCTGAAGAAGCTGGCCGACACCGCGCTGGAGATGGGCATCGAGCCCGGCCGCGACATCCCCGTGCGGCTGATCTCGGCCCACCTGGGCCGCGAGGACCGGGCGGCGATGGAGAAGGCCTGGGGCGGCGCCAAGTGCTTCGACTGGTACGGCGTCGGCGACACCGGCCTGATCGCCGGCGAAGGCCCCGACCGCGACGGCCTCTACGTCCACGAGGACGCCCACTACCTGGAGATCTGCGACATCGACACCGGCGCGGCCGTGGCCCCGGGCGAACTGGGCGACATGGTCATCACCTGCCTCTTCAAGGACGACCTCTATCCGCTGATCCGCTTCAACACCCACGACGTGACCCGGGCGATCCCCAAGCCCTCGTCGATCGACGTGGTGTTCCAGCGCATCGAGGGGTTCCTCGGGCGCTCGGACAACATGGTCAAGATCCGTGGGATCAACATCTTTCCGCAGGGCGTGGGGGCGATGCTGGAGCATGCGCCGGCCTTCGCGGGCGAGTTCATCTGTCGCGCGCGTCGCGACGCGACCGGCCGCGACAGCTTCGCCGTGACCGCCGAGACCACGGCCGATACGGCCGAATGGCGAGATATCGCAAGCTTCTACGGCGAGATCCTCAAGCGCAAGATCGGCATCGAGGTCGAGGTCGAGCTGGCCCCGAAGGGCGCCACGGCCGGCCTGACCCAGATCGACGTGCGCCAGAAGCCGATCCGCCTGATCGACGAGCGCTACTGAGGTGGCGGGCTTTTCCGACCCCATCATCGCGGCTGGCGTCGCGGGCCTGCCGGCGCTCTACGCGGCGGGCGTCAGCCCCGTCGATGTGACCGAAGCCTATCTGGCGCGGATCGAGCGGCTGAACCCGGCGATCAAGGCCGTGGTCGAGCTGGACGCGGCCGGCGCCCGCGCCGAGGCCCGGGCCAGCGCCCAGCGCTGGGCCGATGGCAAACCGCTGTCGCCGATCGACGGCGCGCCGATCGCCGTGAAGGCCAACATCGCCGTCGAGGGCCTGGCGCACAGCGCCGGGATCAAGGCCTACGCCCGCAACGTCGCGCCAGCCGATGCGGCCTGCGTGGCCCGGCTTCGGGCGGCCGGGGCGGTGATCCTGGGCGCGCTGAACATGCACGAGGCCGCGCTGGGCGCCACCAACGACAACGTCTTCCTGGGCCGCTGCGAGAACCCGCATCGGCCCGGCTTCACCCCCGGCGGCTCCTCGGGCGGCTCGGCGGCGGCCGTGGCGGCGGGACTGTGCGCGGCGGCCCTGGGCACCGACACCATGGGCAGCGTGCGCCTGCCGTCGTCCTATTGCGGCGTGGTCGGCTACAAGCCGGCCCTGGGCGCGATCGCCACCGACGGGGTCACGGCCCTGTCCTGGACGCTGGACCATGTGGGCGTCCACGCCCGCTCAGCGGCCGACGCGGCACTGGTCGCCCAGGCCTGCGGCGTGGGGGCCACGACCGCGCCGGACGAGCGGCCGCTGGCGGTGCTCGACCTCGACGGCCTGGTCCAGCTGGAACCGGCCGTGGCGGAGAACTTCACCAGCACGCTCGACCACCTGGCCCGCGCCGGCTGGCGACTGGAGAAGCTGCGGATCGAAGACCTGGACCTGGGCGCCCTGCGGCGCGCCGGCCTGTTGATCAGCGAGGTCGAAGGCGGCGTCGAGCATCGCCGCGCCCTGGCGCTGGATCCGGAAGGCTTCACGCCGGAGCTGCGTTCGCTGCTGGCCTGGGGCGCGCGGCAGACGCCCGCCAAGCTGGCCGAGGCCTATCGCCTGCTTACTGAGGTCAGGCGAAAAATCATCTCTGCTACAGCACCTTATTCCGGACTTCTCACGCCAACCACGCCGCAGCAGGCCTTCGCCTTCGGCGGCGCGATCCCGACCAGCCAGGCCGACCTGACGGCCCTCGGCAACGTGCTGGGCGCCCCGGCCTTCGCCCTGCCGTCCGGCGAGGCCGACCGCCTGCCGTTGTCGCTGC
The DNA here is from genome assembly GCF_003185805.1 of Caulobacter sp. D5. Classification (GTDB taxonomy): domain Bacteria; phylum Pseudomonadota; class Alphaproteobacteria; order Caulobacterales; family Caulobacteraceae; genus Caulobacter. Next base: position 895 of record NZ_QHJY01000160.1, on the reverse strand, counting down.
AGGTGATCGGTATGACCGACGGCGCTACCCAGGCGCTGGCCGCGCGGCTGTTCGAGACCCTGCCTTCAGCCGCCGTTCCGGAGGCCTTCCGATGACCGCTTTCGCCGACGGGGCGCTGACCCTGACCATCGAGGGCGACGTCGCGACCCTGGCCTTCGACCGGCCCGCCAAGCGCAACGCCATCACCCTGGCCATGTGGCGCGCCCTGCCCGACGCCTGCGCGGCCTTCGCCGCCTCTGACGCCAAGGTGCTGGTCGTCACCGGCCGCGGCGGCTGCTTCGCGGCCGGGGCCGACATCGGCGAGTTCGAGACGGTCTATGCGACGCCGCAAAGCGCCGCCGATTACAACGCCGCCATCGCGGCCGGGATCGGAGCGATCGCGGGCCTGGAAAAGCCGGTGCTGGCCGCCATCGAAGGCGCCTGCGTCGGCGGCGGCCTGGCGGTCGCCCTGGCCTGCGACCTGCGGATCGCCGCGTCGGACGCGCGCCTGGCGATCACCCCGGCCAAGCTAGGCCTGACCTACAGCCTGGAAGACACCAAGCGCCTGGTCGACGCCGTCGGCGCCTCGGCGGCCAGGGACATCCTGTTCACCGGGCGGCTGCTGGGGGCGCAGGAGGCTTTGCGGCTTGGGCTGATCGACGCCGTGGAGGAGGACGTTCCGGCCGCAGCGGCGGCCAAGGCGGCTGAGATCGCGGCGGCCTCGCAGCATTCGGTGCGGGCGATCAAGGCGACGATCCGGGCGATCCTGGCCGGCGCGGTCGAGGACGATGCGGCGACCCGGGCGGCGTTCGTGGCTTCGGTGTCGGGGGCGGATTTCATCGAGGGCCGCTCAGCGTTCCTGGCCAAGCGCAAGCCGGTGTTTCCGGAGCGGTGAGCGCCCTTTGGTCCCTCTCTC
>NZ_QHJY01000159.1 GCF_003185805.1 Caulobacter sp. D5 | reverse complement strand
TTGAGAGACCCCTCACCCGACCTCCTTCGGAGGCCACCCTCTCCCGCAAGGGGAGAGGGAGACTGCGTTACCGCCGCACGTCCATCAGCTTGCCCTTCTGGTGCATGTCGAGCAGCTGGGCGTTGGAGATGAAGTAGGTTTCGCCGGCGACGTAGTCGGCGGGGCTGGCGCCCCAGGGGACGTCGGACGAGCGGTTGTAGATCTTCTTGCTGGGATGGATATAGACGCCCTCGGCGTTGACCGCGCTGACCACGGCCGCGCCGTACTGGCAGTCGGGGCACTCGGTGTTGCGGCTGTCTCGGCCGAAATCCATCGTATAGACGTCGTCGACGTGCGGCGCGTGCAGATAGGTCAGGTTGTTCTTGTCGTCGACCGCGGCGCTGATACCGAGCAGCACGACCAGGGCGCCGGCGCCGCCCAGGCCCACCAGCCAGCCGCGACGATCGATGAACGGGATCGGCGGCTTGGAGAGCCCCGCCTCGAAGGTCTTGGGGTTTTGCAGGCGATGGATGTTGCCGCAGGTCTCGCAGACGCTGCGCCAGACCTTGTCGGTGGTCCAGCGGAACAGGAACCACAGGTGCCGCACCGTGTAGTCCAGGACCACGGTGCTGGGCTGCTCCTTCTCGCAGTGACTGCATTGGAACGCGCCGGCGTTGGCGAACACGCGTCGTTGGCCCTGATGCCCCCAGGCGAAGAACATGGTCGTTTCCCCCTTGTCGGCCGCCATCGTGATGGTTCGGCGACCGTTGTTCCTCAATGCTAAGACACCGGTGTCCAGGCAGGCAAGCGGGATACGTGTGCTGGGTGTGTTGTTTCTCGCAGGGCGCGCATCCGTCCTTCTCCCGCGAGGGGAGAGGGACAAAAGAAAAGGCCGCCCGGATCGCTCCGGGCGGCCTTCCTGTCTCGAAGCTACAGGCGTCTTACGACGCGTAGCTTTGCAGCGGGCGCACTTCCAGGGCCTTGGCCGGGGCCGAGGAGATGGCCTGGGCGGCGGCCAGGGCGCCGGCGCTGGTGGTGTAGTAAGGCACCTTCATCATCAGGGCCGTGCGGCGGATGTCGAAGCTGTCTTCCAGGGCCTGCTTGCCTTCGGTGGTGTTGAACACCAGCTGCACGCCGCCGTTCTTCATCACGTCGACGATGTTCGGACGGCCTTCCAGCACCTTCTTGACCAGCTCGACCTCGACGCCCTGTTCGGCCAGGTAGCCGCGGGTGCCGACGGTGGAGATGACCTTGAAGCCGGCCGCTTGCAGCAGCTTCACCGGCTCGACGATCCAGGGACGGTCGCTTTCCTTGACCGACACGAAGGCGGTGCCCGAGGTCGGCAGGGTGACGCCGCCGCCCAGCTGGCTCTTGGCGAAGGCGCGGGCGAAGGCCGGGCCCAGGCCAGTCTCGCCTTCACGGATCCAGTCGAGGCCCATGACCTCGCCGGTCGAGCGCATTTCCGGGCCGAGGATGGTGTCGACGCCGGCGAAGCGGGCGAACGGGAAGACCGCTTCCTTGACCGCGATGTGGTCGTAGGGCTCGTCCTTCAGGCCGAACTCGGCAAGCTTGGCGCCGGCCATCAGCTTGGCGGCGATGGCGGCCACGGGCTGACCAATCGTCTTGGCGACGAACGGCACGGTGCGCGAGGCGCGCGGGTTCACTTCCAGCACGTAGATGCGCGGGTTGTCGCCGTGCGGCTCCTCGATGGCGAACTGCACGTTCATCAGGCCGCGCACGTTGAGGGCCAGGGCCATCTGCACGGTCTGGCGCTTCAGTTCCTCGACGGTCTCGGCCTTCAGCGAGAAGGGGGGCATCGAGCAGGCCGAGTCGCCCGAGTGGACGCCGGCTTCCTCGATGTGTTCCAGCACGCCGGCCACGAACACGCTTTCGCCGTCGCACAGGGCGTCGACGTCCACTTCCGTGGCGCGGCTCAGATAATGGTCGAGCAGGATCGGGTGTTCGAACGAGATCTCGCCGGTGTTGGCGATGTAGCGTTCCAGCTGCTCGTGGTCGCGGATGATCTCCATGCCGCGGCCGCCCAGCACGTAGGACGGACGCATCACGAACGGGAAGCCGATCTTGTCGCCTTCGGCGCGAGCCTCGTCCCAGGTGCGGGCGATGGCGTTTTCCGGCTGGGCGATGTTCAGGCCGTTCAGCAGTTGCTGGAAGCGCTCGCGGTCCTCGGCCAGGTCGATGGCGTCGGGGCTGGTGCCCAGGATCGGCACGCCGGCTTCTTCCAGGGCGTGGGCCAGCTTCAGCGGGGTCTGGCCGCCGAACTGGACGATGACGCCGGCCAGCTCGCCCTTGCTCATCTCGACGTGCAGCAGCTCCAGCACGTCCTCGGCCGTCAGCGGCTCGAAGTACAGGCGGTCGGAGGTGTCGTAGTCGGTCGAGACGGTCTCGGGGTTGCAGTTGACCATGATCGACTCCACGCCGATCTGGTCGAGCGCGAAGGCGGCGTGGCAGCAGCAGTAGTCGAACTCGATGCCCTGGCCGATGCGGTTGGGACCGCCGCCGAGGATGACGGCCTTCTTGGCGCCCGACGGCTCGCTCTCGCACTCGGGAACCTGGCCCAGGGCGCCGAACTCGTAGGTCGAGTACATGTAGGGCGTGGAGGCCAGGAACTCGCCGGCGCAGCTGTCGATGCGCTTGAAGACCGGGCGGACGTTCAGGCCCTGGCGGGCGGCGCGGACGGCCTTTTCGTTCGAGGCGGTCAGCTTGGCCAGGCGGGCGTCGGAGAAGCCCTGGGCCTTGAGGGCGCGGAAGCCTTGTGCGTCCTTGGGCAGGCCGCCGGCGCGGACCAGACCTTCCTGGCGGACGATCTCGGCGATCTGGCGCAGGAACCACGGCTCATAGGAACAGGCGGCGTTGACCTCTTCCACGGTCAGGCCGTGGCGGAAGGCCTGGGCGATGACACGCAGGCGGTCGGGGGTCGGCACGCCCAGGGCGCGGATGACCGCGGCCTTGCCGGTGTCGGGGTCCTCGGCGCCGTGGATTTCCACCTCGTCGAAGCCGGCCAGACCCGTCTCCAGGCCGCGCAGGGCCTTCTGGACGCTTTCCTTGAAGGTGCGGCCGATGGCCATCACTTCGCCGACCGACTTCATGGCGGTGGTCAGCAGCGGCTCCGAACCTGGGTACTTCTCGAAGGCGAAGCGCGGGATCTTGGTGACGACATAGTCGATCGAAGGCTCGAACGAGGCCGGGGTCGCGCCGCCGGTGATGTCGTTCTTCAGTTCGTCCAGCGTGTATCCGACGGCCAGGCGCGCGGCGACCTTGGCGATCGGGAAGCCGGTGGCCTTCGAGGCCAGGGCCGACGAGCGCGACACGCGCGGGTTCATCTCGATGACGACCATGCGGCCGTCGGCCGGGTTCAGCGCGAACTGGACGTTCGAACCGCCGGTCTCGACGCCGATCTCGCGCAGCACGGCGATCGAGGCCGCGCGCATCCACTGGTATTCCTTGTCCGTCAGGGTCAGGGCCGGGGCGACGGTGATGCTGTCGCCGGTGTGGACGCCCATCGGGTCGATGTTCTCGATCGAGCAGACGATGATGCAGTTGTCCGCCGTGTCGCGGACGACTTCCATCTCGTATTCCTTCCAGCCCAGGACGCTCTCTTCGATGAGCACCTCGGTGGTCGGCGACAGGTCGAGACCGCGGGCGACGATCTCCTCGAATTCCTCGAGATTGTAGGCGATGCCGCCGCCGGTGCCGGCCAGGGTGAAGGACGGGCGGATGATCGCCGGCAGGCCGACGAAGGCCAGGCCGTCACGGGCCTCTTCCATGTTGTGGGCGGCCTTGGACTTGGGGCTTTCGAGGCCCAGCTTGTCCATGGCGTCGCGGAATTTCTGGCGGTCCTCGGCCTTGTCGATGACTTCGGCCTTGGCGCCGATCATCTCGACGCCGAACTTCTTCAGGACGCCGGCTTCCTCGAGGGCGAGGGCGGTGTTGAGGGCCGTCTGGCCGCCCATGGTCGGAAGGAGGGCGTCGGGGCGCTCCTTCTCGATGATCTTGGCGACCATGTCCGGGGTGATCGGCTCGATGTAGGTCGCGTCGGCCACGTCCGGATCGGTCATGATCGTGGCCGGGTTCGAGTTGACCAGGATGATGCGGTAGCCCTCGGCGCGCAGAGCCTTGCACGCCTGGACGCCCGAATAGTCGAACTCGCAGGCTTGACCGATGACGATCGGGCCGGCGCCGATGATCAGGATCGAGGAGAGGTCGGTACGTTTGGGCATGGGTAACTCGCGCAAAGACACGGTCGCGCACATCCGCGCGCCCGCTGTCGACCATCTTGCAGGTTAAGCCGCCCCTTTAGAGAGGGAGTCAGGCGGGCGCAACCCCAGAGTCGGGGAGTCTGAAAAAGCGCTGTTAGCTGTGCAGCTTAGATGGCGGGCGGCCGGCGACGCCGGGGCCTTGTCAGGTCCCGGCGGGGGCGGTTTGCGGGGAGGGCGAACGGCGCAGCGACAGCTCGGCGATCAGCAGGTTTGGAACCCAGCACAGGAAGGAAATGGCCAGGTAGGCTTCCGCCATCGGCAGGCCCGTTATCGCCGCCAGCGGCAGATAGAGCCGTAGGGTGACCGCGGCGAAGGTCAGCGAGAACGAGCGGATCATCCAGGCGCGGTGCTCGGGGATGCGGCGGGCGATGGCGTGATGCACGGCCTGGCCGGTGGTCCATAGCCAGGCGAGCGCGAGCAGGCCGAAGCCCGCCGTGGCGATCGGACCCGCGGTCGAGCCGAGCGACAGGACCAGGCCCGCGAGCCCGCCCACCAGGCAGCCGGCGACATAGAGCCGGCCGAGCGCGCGGTGCAGGGCGGGGCGACGGGCGCGCAGGCCGGCCAGGAACTGGACGGGTCCCACCAGCAGGGCGGTGGCCGCTCCGGTCACGTGCAGCAAAAGGAACGGCGAGAAGAACGGGTTGGCGCGGACGCCCGGCGGCGCAGGCGTGGCCGGCGCCACGTAGCGGTAGGCGTAGAAGGCGATGGCGACGCTGAGCAGGGCGCAAAGCGTCCAGAGCATGCGGGAAAGAGCGCGGGGCAAGGATGGTCTCCGGTCGGGTTCGCGCCGAGATTGCGAGGGGCGGCGGAGCGCGCTACCGGGGTTGCGCGAGCGGCGCCCATTCTGCGCGAGCGGCGCCGCGGGAGGTCGGGGACCAAGGATGACGCCTATAGACGGTTGGCCCATCGGGCGGCGGCTGGCGGCGGACCTGGCGCTGCTGACGGCTCTGGGCCTGTTCATGGGCGTGCTGGCCCCGTGGGGCACGGCCGACCTCGGCCCGGTCGGCAAGATCACCTACTGGCTGGCCTGCATCGTCGGCGGCGGCGTCATCGGCGTGGCGGTGGACGAGGTCCTGGGCCGGCGGCTGGGCGGCTTCTGGAAGCGGCTGGTCGTCGTGACCCTGCTGATGACGCCGCTGGTCACGGCTTGGGTGTCGTCGATCGAGGGCTTCTACGGCGCCGACGACGTCCACATGCCGCTCGAACTGTGGTGGCGGGTCTGGGTGATCAGCGCGCTGGTCATGGCCATGCGGGCCCTGGTCTGGCGGGCGCCGCGCAGGGTGGTCGAGACCCGGGTGGTGGTCGAGCCGCCATTGCCGCAGGCCGAGGCCGCCTTCCGTCGCCGCCTGTCGGCCCGGCGGCGGAGCGCGCGGCTGATCGCGGTGGAGGCCCACGACCACTACCTGAAGGTCCACACCGATGCGGGCGAGGAACTGCTGACCCTGCGCTTTTCCGACGCCCTGAAGGATCTCGCCGGCGTCCACGGCCTGCAGGTGCACCGGTCCTGGTGGGTGGCGGCCGAGGCGATCGAGGGCGTGCGCTGGCGGCGCGGAGCGGGCGAGCTGCTGTTGGCGGGCGGCGTGAACGCGCCGGTCAGCCGGCGACATGCGCCGACGGTGCGCGCGGCGGGCTGGGTCTAACGCTTGGCCGGCGGGGCCTTCACCACCGGAATCTCGGCGGGCGGGGCGGCCAGGCTCCAGGCCCAGCCGGCGACGGCGCGGTCGTAGCCCATGTGGAACAGGGCCTTGCGGTTGTCGGCGGCGAAGTCGAGACCCGAGGTGTCGGCCTCGGCGGCGTCCGGAATGGCGCTGTAGAACAGCTGGCCGCCGTTGCGCTGGGCGAAGCCGGCGCTGGCGGCCAGGTGGGTGCGGATCAGGGCCTTGCTCATGGTCTGCCAAGAGCGGCCGACGATCGAGGCCGCGCTGCCCTTGGTGAAGCCGAAGACGCCGCCGACCTGGCCGTTGACCACGACGAAGATCCGGCCCGGGCGGGCCTCGCCCTTGTCGACGGTCCACAGCAGCAGGGACTCGGGCGCGACGAAGAACGGGATCGAGACGCCGCCGTCGACATGCATCTCCGACAGCCGCCGGCCCTGGCCCTCGACCTGGATCAGGGCGGGCGGGAAGACGCCGGGAATGCTGGCCGAGGCGACCAGCACGTCCTGGAACAGCTTGCGCGAGGCCTCGTCGCCCTTGGAGGCGATAGCGCCCATGTCCCAGATCACCGTCTCCTCGGTGTCGAGATTGGTGGTGGCGATCAGCAGGCGGCGGCCGCGGCGGTGCTCGGCGGCGACGGCCTGCATCATGTTGGCGTCGGCGTACTTCTCGACCAGGCCGCGCAGGGCGCCGCTGTCGTAGAAGCTGGGATGGAACAGCACGCCCAGGCCGCGCGGCTGCAGGATGCGGTCGGCGGCCGGGCCGGTATAGACCTCGGTCAGCCGCTCGTCCCAGGTGGGGCCCAGGAACGCGAAGGGGGCGGTGAGGGCGCCGGTGGAGACGCCGGTGACGATGTCGAACTCGGGCCGCTCGCCGGTCTTGGTCCAGCCGGTGACCACGCCGGCCCCGTAGGCGCCGTTCGAGCCGCCGCCCGACAGGGCCAGGACGTCGAAGGTCTTCTGGCCCTTGGCGCGGTTGCGGGCGGCTTCGGCGAAGCGGATGCCGGCGGCGCTGTCGCTGGCGTTGAAGCGGATGTCCGACAGGCCGGTGGGCGGCGGGCCGACCATGTCGCTGGCCTTGTAGGCGTCGCGCGAGATCGAGCCGCAGGCGGTCAGGGCCAGCAGGGCGAGGGCGGCGACGAGGAGGCGGAGCGTACGCATGGCGACTGGGTGGGCGGACTGGCTGGAAGACACCGCGCGAACCTAGGCGGGCAGGGCGCTTACGTCCACCGGATGGCGCCGCGGTGCAAAACAGGAGCCGTAAACGCAAAACGGGCCGGCTTGCGCCGGCCCGTCTCAGTTCGTCAGGTCAGAGCGGCTTACGCCGACTGCAGTTGACCGGCCGACATCTTGCCGCTGCGACGGTCTTGTTCCAGCTCGTAGCTGACCTTTTGACCTTCGTTCAGCGAGCCCAGACCGGCGCGCTCAACGGCCGAGATGTGCACGAACACGTCGTTGCCGCCGTCGTCCGGCTGGATGAAGCCGAAGCCCTTGGTGCCGTTGAACCATTTCACGGTGCCGATAGCCATTTGGGTAGTCCTTTAGTTCATAGTTCAGGGCGTCGCGAGGCGCGTGCCGGCGACGATCAATTTCGTTGAGGGTCGGAGGGCTGGCTCGGCGCTCCTTGGAAAGAAGCATGGAGTAGCAGATCGAGCGGCAGCGAATTCGATGGGTGATCTGTAAAAGGCGCGGTCGGGGATGGCAAGCGAAATATGGGGATTTTATTTTTTCGCCTGCAAGCGTCACCTTCGAAGCTCTTTGCGCGTTGTGGTTATCAACACCGCTGAATTTGAGTGGAGCGTGACCATGACGTTGATCGACCGCATTCCCACCTTGAAGGACTCTGAACTGGCGCAACTGCTCAGCAATGTGCGCCGGCTGGACGTCAGCGGCACGCCAGACGAACGCCGCCAGGCGGCCGAGGTTGCGCCCCATCTGGAGCGCGAGGCCTCGCGCCGTCGCGAGAAGGTGCTGATGTCGCGCCGCGCGGCTACGGCCCGCTTCTAGGTAGAGAACCTTAAGCGTCGAAATCGCCTTGATCAGGTCGCTATTGAGAGTCACTCTCAATAGCGACCTTGAGTCCTGGAGGCGATCATGGTGTTGCGGATGACGGGAACCCGCTGGCTGGCCCTGATGATGATGGCCGAACGCGCCGGCGGCGACGAGCGCCCGGACAGCGAATGGCTGCTGCACGGCCCCTCTGAAGAAGACGACGAAGAAGAGATCCTGGCGGGGGAGTGACGCTGGTCCTTCTCCCCTTGCGGGAGAAGGTGGCGCCGATAGGCGACGGATGAGGGGTCTCTCAAACCTCGACGTCGCGTCCGGTCGATCCGCTTGGAGCGGACAGGGCTATCGACCCCTCACCCGACCCGGCTCCGCCGGGCTACCCTCTCCCGCAAGGGGAGAGGGATCAAAAGCAAGCGCCCGCCCAAAGAAGGGCAGGACCCTGTCCTCGACGCGGCCGCCGCGCGACCAGTGCCGCTCGCCCCACCAGCCGCGATATTCCTCGGCCTCGTTGGCGACGCCGAGTTCTTCCAGCAGGCCGGCGAAGGCGCGGTTGGCGACCACGTGGTCGGCGTTGCCGTCGAAGCGGCCCCAGTCGAACATCAGTCCGCGCAGGGCCTTGAGCTCGGCCGCATGGGTCGGCAGCAGGCGATCCAGCAGGAAGGCGTTCTGCAGCTTCGCGGTCAGGACGGGATCGGTCGTAAGGCTCGCGCCGCGGCCGCTGGCGGGGAAGTCCGCATAGAACGGCGGCCTGTCCGGATTGGGCAGGAAGGCCTGGTACATCCCCAGGAACACCCGTGAGAAGCCGTCATCGCCCAGGTCGTCCAGGGATTTGGCCGACGCCAGGCGCTCGAAGTTCGGGCGTGAGTTCATGGTCTGAAGGCCGACGCCGGTGCCGACCGGATGCAGGGCGTAGACCGCGCCGAACACCCCGGGCGCCAGCATGGCCGTGCGGATCGCGCCGTAGCCGCCCATCCGGTCGCCCAGCAGCCCCCGCGCTTCGGGGAGTGGCAGGGTGCGAAAGCGCCCGTCGACGGCGGCGACCAGGTCGCTGGCCAGGAACCCCGTCCAGTCGCCGGTCACCGGCGAGGTCGCGTAGAACGAGCTGCCGGTCGGGGTGGAGAAGTCGGCCGAAACTAGGATCAGCGGCGGAACCTTGCCCTGCGCGACAGCGCGATCGAGCACGGCCCTGGCGCCGTCGCGGTCGAAGATCGCGCGGTGGTCGTCGAACAGGTTGGGCAGGAAGTAGACGACCGGATAGCGCCAGCTTCCGGCTTCATAGCCGTCGGGCAGATAGGCCACGGCCTTGCGGGTCGGGGATACGCCGACCCGATTGCCGTCGAAGCGTTTCGAGGCGACCTCGAAATCGACCAGCCGGCTCTCGGCTCGCGCGGCCATGGGCGCGGCGAGCAGGAACGCGACACACACCGCACGCCACAGCAAGCCGAGCATGACCGAGCCCCCGCCATCGAACGTCGAAGGCGGAGGCTCGTCCTATGCGTGTGTCGAATTTGCGGCCGGGCTAGGGGTCAGGTCAGGGCCTTGCGGGCGGCTTCCCAGTACTGGGCGCCGGTGATCAGGGTGACCACGGCGGCCAGCCACAGCAGGCCGTGGGTGATCCACGAGGCCGGCTCGAAGATCGCCGGGTCCTGCGGCAGGTTGAACGCGCCCCACGAGACGATGATCATCTCGGCGCCGATCGCCACCAGTTGCAGGGTGGTCTTCCACTTGGCCAGCAGGGTGACGGGCAGCTTGACGCCCTTGCCGGCGCCGACCTCGCGCAGGGCGCTGACGGCGAATTCGCGGAACAGGATCAGGCCGGCCGGCAGGATGACCAGCGGGTTGGGGCCCAGGGCCATCAGGCCCAGCAGGGCGCCGCAGACCAGGATCTTGTCGCCGATCGGGTCGAGGATGGCGCCCCAGATGCTGACCGCGTCGAGCTTGCGGGCCAGCCAGCCGTCGAAGAAGTCGGTGACCGCCGCCACCACGAACGCCCAGAACGCCCAGCGTTGCAGCGAGAACTGCTGGTCGGCGGTCAGTTGCTCGCTCAGCCACGGCACGCCGCCGGCGGCGGCCGCCAGGGCGACGAACATGAACAGCGCGATGACCAGGCGGGCGGAGGTCAGGATGTTGGGCAGGGCTTTCATGGCGCCGTTCTAACGCATGAGCGCGGCGGAGGGCTATGGCGCATGCATGACATGGTGGCGCTCGCGGGCGGCCGTCCCCAGATAGGAGGTCGGGGGCGTACAGTGTAACAGTAAGTGGAGTAGTCCCTGATGAGCACGGAATTCGCGAACAAGGTGGCCATCGTCACCGGCGGCGCCTCGGGCATCGGCGAGGCGGTGGTGCGCGAACTGGCGGCCGGCGGCGCCAAGGTGGTGATCGCCGACTTCAATCTCGAAGGCGCCCAGGCCCTGGCGGACGAGGTCGGTTCGGCGACCGCCTTCAAGGTCGATGTCGGCGATCCGGAGCAGGTCGAGGCCATGGTCAAGTTCGCGGTCGACACCTATGGCGGCCTGCACCTGGCGGTGAACAACGCCGGCATCGGCGGTCCCAGCGCGCCGACGGCCGACTATCCGATCGACGCCTGGAAGCGGGTGATCGACGTCGACCTGCACAGCGTCCTCTATTCGATGAAGTACGAGATCCCGGCGATGCTGGCCTGCGGCGGCGGCTCGATCGTCAACATGGCCTCGATCCTCGGCAGCCACGGCTGGGCCGGCTCAGGACCCTATGTCGCCGCCAAGCACGCCCTGGTCGGCATGACCAAGACGACCGCCATCGAATATTCCGGCCAGGGCGTGCGCATCAACGCCGTCGGCCCCGGCTTCATCGACACCCCGGCCGTGCGCGCCTCGATGGACGAGGCGGCCATGGCCGGCCTGGTGGGTCTGCACCCGATCGGCCGGCTGGGCCGCTCCGAGGAGGTTTCGGCCCTGACCTGCTTCCTGCTGTCGGACCGCGCCTCGTTCATCACCGGCAGCTACCACCTGGTGGACGGCGGCTTCTCGGCGCGCTGACGGGATCGGCCCCGCCGTTCGCGCGGCGGGGCAAGTCTCTTCTTGAACGAGCGATCGCGCGAAGAAAACGCATCGATATCGGGGTAATTCTCCAGAGCGATGGGTGATTTTTATCCGCTGCGTGGTTGACGTGGCGGTCTTCGGAAGCCAAGCCGTGGTCAAGTTCCCGAGGACGCCATGACCGCCAGCGCCGACCCGACCGCCAATTCCTCCCGCCGCGTGCTGCTGGCCAGCCTGGTGGGCACGGCGGTGGAGTTCTACGACTTCTACATCTACGCCACGGCCGCCTCGCTGGTGTTCGGGCCGCTGTTCTTCCCGTCGCATTCGCCGTCGATGCAGCTCTTGGCCTCCTACGCCAGCCTGGCGGTGGCGTTCTTCGCCCGGCCGGTCGGGGCGATCGCCTTCGGCCACTTCGGCGACCGCATCGGCCGCAAGTCGACCCTGGTGGCGTCGCTGATGCTGATGGGCGGCTCGACCCTGCTGATCGCCTTCCTGCCGACCTACCAGATGGCCGGCTGGCTGGCGCCGGCCCTGCTGTGCCTGCTGCGCTTCGGCCAGGGCTTCGGCCTGGGCGGCGAGTGGGGCGGAGCCGCGCTGCTGGCGGTCGAGAACGCGCCTCCCGGCTGGAAAGCCCGCTTCGGCATGTTCCCGCAGCTGGGCGCCCCGGTCGGCTTCATCGCCGCCAACGGCCTCTTCCTGATCCTGGGCCTGCTGCTCAGCCCCGAGCAGTTCGAGGCCTGGGGGTGGCGGCTGCCGTTCCTGGCCAGCGCCGTGCTGGTGGGCCTGGGCCTGTGGGTGCGTCTGAAACTGACCGAGACCCCGGCCTTCGCCGCCGCCCTGGCCCACGAGCCGCCGCCGGCCGTGCCGCTGGCCGAACTGCTCAAGCGCCATTGGAAAGAGACCCTGGGCGGCACCTTCGCCGTGGTCTGCTGCTTCGCCCTGTTCTACCTGAGCACCGCCTTCGCGCTGGGTTACGGGGCCAAGACTCTGGGTTACGACCGCCAGCTGTTCCTGGGCGTGCAGCTGTTCGCCATCCTGTTCATGGCCGGGGGCATCGTCGTCTCGGGTTACTGGTCGGACGCCTCGTCGTCGCGCCGGGTGCTGATGGCCGGCTGCGCCATGACCGTGGCCGCCGGGGCGCTGCTGCCGGTGATGATGGGGGCCGGCTCGCTGGCCCTGATCTGCGCCTTCCTGTCGCTGGCCCTGTTCGCCATGGGCTTCGTCTACGGCCCGCTGGGCTCATGGCTGCCCGAGCTGTTCCCGGCCCGGGTGCGCTACACCGGGGCCTCGATGGCCTTCAACGTCGGCGGCATCATCGGCGGCGGCCTGACGCCGATGGCCGCCACGGCCCTGGCCGCGAAGGGCGGTCTGGTTCCAGTGGGGATCTATCTGGCGGTCGCCGCGGGGATCAGTTTCGTCGCCCTCGTCCTGCTGAAGCCGCGCCCCGCCGAATAACGCCGGTCGCTTACCGGATGACAGGGCCGACGCATCGCGTAAGGTCGCGTCATCCGGGACTGGGCGGGAGACGATCATGGCGGTGACGGGCGGGTTGATCCATAAGGCGCCCGGCAACCTTCGGTCAGTCGCCGCGTAAACCCTCCCATGGCCTCCGCTCCCTCCGATACGCCCGCGTCCCGGCGGCGCGGGCTGCGCGGCTCGGTCCGCGGGCTGCTGGTGCTGCTGACCGTCAGCCTGCTGGCGCCGGCCCTGGTCGCCACGGCCCTGCTGCTGGAGCGCGCCAACAGCCAGAGCCGCGACCAGCTGGACGAGCAGCTGATGGCGACGGCCCGGGCGCTGTCGGGGGCGGTCGACCGCCAGGTGGCCGAGGGCGTGGCCGTGGCCGAGACCCTGGCCACCGACCAGGCCCTGCTGAACGCCGACTGGAAGAGCTTTCACGCCCGCGCCAAGCGCACGACCGCCAACCGGCCCGGCTGGATCGTGGTCACCCGGCCCGACGGCCAGCAGATGGTCAACACGCTGGTCCCATGGGGCGCGTCCCTGCCCAGGACCCCGCCGCCCGACTACATGGTCCGCGCCCGCGACGAGGGCCGCACCGTCGTTTCGGACCTGCGCATGGGGGCGCTGGCCAAGCGCTACGTGGTGACGGTGGGCGCGCCGGTGGACATCAAGGGCGAGCCCTTCGTCGTGGCCTATGTGGTCGAGGCCTCCAGCTTCACCTCGGTGTTCCGCCAGCAGCGCGCCCCCGATCGCTGGGTGGCGACGATCCTCGATAACCAACGCAAGGTGATCGCCCGCTCGGTGCGCAACGAGCGCTGGATGGGGGCGACGGCCTCGCCCGACATGGCCCGCAACCTGGCCCGGGCCAGCGAGGGCATCAGCAAGAGCGTCTCGCTGGAGAAGGTGAAGACCCACGTGGCCTACACCCGCTCGCCGCGGACGGGCTGGACCCTGGTGGTGGCCATTCCGCGCGACGAGATGGCCCGCAGCGGCGTCTCGGTGGCGCTGGGGACGGCGGCGGTGTTCCCGCTGCTTCTGCTGCTGGGCATCGGCCTGGCGCTGTTCTTCGCCAACCGCATCAATCGCGAGGTCGCCGACCTGGTCGAGGACGCCGCGACGATCGGGGAGGGGCGGCCGCTGGGACCGGGACGGGGCGACGGCCTGGCCGAGATCGCCGCCGTGCGCGAGGCCCTGGTCGCGGCTTCCCACGAACTGGAGGCGCGCGAGGCCCGCCAGGCGGTGATGATCAACGAGCTGAACCACCGGGTGAAGAACAACCTGGCCACGGTGCAGTCGCTGGCCCGCCAGACCTTCGCCAAGCTCGACGCCGAGCAGGTGCGGATCTTCACCGAGCGCCTGGTGGCGTTCTCGGCCGCCCACGACCTGCTCACCCGCACCGGCTGGACCGAGGCCGACCTGACCGACGTGGTGGCGATCTGCGTGCGGGTCCACGGCGACCGCATCGACGCCGAGGGGCCGAGCGTGGCGCTGAGCCCGCACGTGGCCGTGTCGCTGTCGATGGTGCTGCACGAACTGGCCACCAACAGCGCCAAGTATGGCGGGCTGTCGGCGCCGGAGGGCCGTGTGGCCCTGCGCTGGAGCCTGGACGAGGCGGCGCGGCAGTTGCGCCTGACCTGGACCGAGACCGGCGGGCCGACGGTCAGCGAGCCGGCCACCTTCGGCTTCGGCGCGCGGCTGATCGAGAACCTGACCCAGCGCGAACTGAAGGGCCGCTCGCGCTTCGACTTCCGCCCCGAGGGCCTGGCGTTCGAGGCCTGGCTGCCCCTGGCCGCGATGCAGCGCTGGAAGAACGACTTCTAGGTCGGGCGATGTTCACGCGCGGTGCGTGGTCCTCGTCCTTCGACAAGCTCAGGATGAGGACCATTTACAGGCTCGAGCGGTAGAAAAACCTCATGCTGAGCCTGTCGAAGCACGAGGTTTTCGTCTCAAACGTCGAACGTTCTCCCTTTAGGGCTCGGGAACGTAGGGCTCCTCGAGCGGGCCCTGGCCGGGGCATTCCCAGGTGCGCACCCGCTTGACGTAGCGCAGGTCGCGCAGGCCGGTGGCGACGACGCCGGCGACGCACAGGCTGCCCTGGCGGGCCAGGTCGCCCTCCCGCTTGGTCAGGACCCAGTCGGACGGACGATCGGCGACGGTGACGGTCGCCTCGTAGTCCGTGGGGTTTGGGTCGTCGTGGTCGTAGCGCAGCTCGGTCAGGGCGGCGGGGACGTCCGCTTCCGACCGCGTCAGCCAGCGGTTGGCGCGCAGTTGCAGCAGGTCGGTGCTGAACGGGGTCAGCACCAGGGCGACGAGGCCTAGGGTCAGCAGCGTGCGGTGGGCGGCCGGTCGGCGCAGGCCGGCCAGCAGGAAGGGAACGAAGGCGACGCCCAGCCAGACGCCAATGCCCAGCCAGTCGATCTGGGCATAGGTCTCGATCTGGCGGGCGGCGGCGACTTCGTTCTTCCAGGCGGCGATCGGAACGGCCGCCAGCACCAGGGCGGCCCAGCCCAGGGCGATGGCCTGGAAGACCGCGCCGGCGCTCGGCCCCGGAGCGGGACGCTCGGGCCACAGCGAGGCGACGGCGCTGATCGCGTCTCCGGCGGCGACCAGGTCGTGCTCGCCGTCGGGGTCGTCCGGGCGCAGGCCGCCGGTCATGGTCGCCTCGACGCCGCTCCTGCCGATGGCGATGGTCTTGGCCCCGGCGTCGAGCAGGGCGATGACGGCGGCGCGCAAGGCCGGCTGGGCGCGGAGAATGTCGGCCAGGCCCGGGTCGTCGGTTCCCAGATAGACCCGGGCGTCGAAGTCGGGATCGCCGGTCTGGTGTTCGGCGGCGTAGCCGATCCGCTTGGCCAGGCGGTCGTAACCGCTCTCGGCGAACAGCCTGCTGTGGCGCAGCCCCCGGCGATAGGCCGACAGGGTGTTGGAGAGCCGCATGCTGTTGCTCTGGCCGTCGAACAGGCCCGAGCGCGCGCCGCAAAAGCCCAGGGTCTCGCCGCCGGGACCCGTGCCCGTCCAGTCGTGATTGCTCTGGTGCGTCCAGCGGGAGCGATGCGGCGGGGAAGCGGTGGATTCGGCCAGGGACATGGCTGCAAGCTAAGCTTGCAGCCATGGGTTCGTCATCCCCGGTGAAGGTTCAGAGCGCCTGTTCGATCCAGCCCGTCCCGGAGGTCGGCTTGCCCTGGAAGGTCCCCTCGGCGGAGGCGATCCCTTCGTAGATCGAACCGGCGGGCAGGAGCGGGAACTCCTGGTCTGGAACCAGGGCCTTGAAGTTCAGCACCGCGTCGAAGCTGGCGATGTCGAGCTGGTAGTCTAGATAGTATTGGGTCTTCGAGTGCGGGCTGATCCACGGACGGTCGGCGATCATGACGCCCGACACCAGGTACATCTGGCCTTCCGGGTCCTGCAGGGTCACCTCGCAGGGCACGGGTTCGCCCGGCTTGGGCGGCTTGTTGGGGCCGTAGAGCACGTAGTGGTTGGACAGCGACCAGCCGTTGTCGAGCTGGGCGTTCTGCAGGTGCCACTTCACCGGGTTGGCCGCCGAGCCGAAGAAGCCGTACTCGTGGTCCATCCAGGTCTTGCCCGTGACCTCGAAGACCTCGCCGTCGATGGTGATCGTGCCGGCGGCCGCGACGTTGGTTAGCGAGTAGTAGTAGTTGCCGGTCTGCAGGTGCGAGCCCCAGTCGGGCGGCAGGACCTGGCTGACGCCCGTGCCCCAGACCAGGAAGGGATTGCCTTTCTGCGACATGGTCAGGTCGAACACCACCTCGGTTCCGGTGGCGTCGTCGGTCAGCTTGGTGACCACGGCCATGTTCTGGGTCGGATCGCCCCAGGCCGCGTCCATGGTGATGAAGGTGTGCACGGCCTTGGCCGTGGCGCCCGAGCCGGCGCCGCTGGGATCGGTGATGGTGATATCGGGAAGCGAGGTGTAGCCGCGGCCGAGGTTGGCGACCTGGATCGAGGCGATCATGCCGCCGACGATCACCGGATAGGCCACGGCCTGCGAGCCGCCGCCGCCCGACACCGTCACGACCGTGTGGGCCGGATCGTAGCCTGAGCCGGGATTGGTCACCTTGACGGCGGTGAACAGGCTGCCGGCCTTGCCCAGGCCCACGTGCCAGTCGCGGGCGACGTCGTGCTCGGCCCAGGTCGCCGGGTCATAGCCGGCGGGCGTGTTGTAGACCGTGGTGGCCTGGTAGTGCTTCTGGTTCTGCACGTCGGTCAGCATGATCTGCGAGAAGCCGAAGGCCGGCGCGCGGCCCGGGAACGAGGCGGCGTTGATCTCGAAGCCGAACACCCGGTCGCCGGCCTTCAGCGTGCCGATGTGCCACCACCACTCGGTCGGCGCGTCGCGGTGCAGGTAGTGGTCGGCGGGCAGGTGGATCACCGACTTCGAGCGCGGGACCGGCACGGGCGCGGCGGTGTCGGCGCAGGCGTCGGCGAGCGGGCGCGCGAGGCCTCGGCCCCGCAGGAACGGCAGAATGGTCATGGCGATGTTTTCCCCAGGCGGCTCCGGGCGGCGCGCCCGGCGCACGCCGCATGTCAGGTTGCAGACATGTCCAGAGCGGCCGGAGGTTGCGTTCGGCGAACGGCGTTGTCAATCGCCGCCCAGGGTCGTTTTGGGCAGGGTCGTTTTGGGCGGCGATCCGGGGAGAGGGGATCAGCTCTTGCGGAAGAAGGCGTGGATGCGTTCGGCCAGGGCCTGGCTGACGCCGTCGACCTTCACCAGGTCCTCGACGCTGGCCCGGCCGACGCCCTTGGCCGAACCGAAGGCGTGCAGCAGGGCCTTCTTGCGGCCGGGACCGACCCCCTCGATCTCGTCGAGCGGGTTCTTCTTCAGGTCCATGCTGCGGCGGGTGCGGTGGGCCCCGATGGCGAAGCGGTGCGCCTCGTCGCGCAGGCGCTGCAGGTAGTACAGAACCGGCGACTTGGGCTCGAGCATGAACGGCGTCTGGCCGGGAATGAAGAAGCGCTCCAGCCCCGCGTCACGGTCCGGCCCCTTGGCGACGCCGACCACCGGGATGTCGTCGACGCCCAGGTCGGCCATGATCTCCAGCGCTGCGTCGAGCTGGCCCTGGCCGCCGTCGACCAGCACAAGATCGGGACGGTTGGCGTCGTCGCCTTCTTCCTCTTCCTTCACGAGGCGGGCGAAGCGGCGCTTCAGCACCTCCTTCATCATGCCGTAGTCGTCGCCGGGCGTGAGCTCGGTGCTCTTGATGTTGAACTTGCGGTACTGGCCCTTCATGAAGCCTTCCGGCCCGGCCACGATCATGCCGCCGACGGCGTTGGTGCCCTGGATGTGGCTGTTGTCGTAGACCTCGATCCGCTCGGGCGGGGCGTCCAGCTTGAAGGCCTCGGCGACGCCGGCCAGCAGCTTGGTCTGGGCGCTGCCCTCGGCCATCCGGCGGCCCAGGGCCTCCCTGGCGTTGGTCAGGGCGTGGCCGACCAGGTCGGCCTTCTCGCCGCGCTTGGGCACGGCGATCTCGACCTTGCGGCCGCTCTTCAGGGCGAAGGCCTCGCTTAGCAGCGCGACCTCGGCTGGCTGGACGTTGGCCAGGATCAGGCGCGGGATCGGCTTGTCGTCGTAGAACTGGCCCAGGAAGGCCGTGATGATCCGCTGCTCCTCGGTGGCGCCTTCCTCTTCGTCTCCGCCTTCTTCCTGAGTGGCCGCGCCGGTGATCCGCGGGAAGTAGGCGTGGTTGCCCCAGTTCTGGCCGGCCCGGAAGAAGAACACCTGCACGCAGGCCTGGCCGCCCTCGACGTGCAGGGCGACGACGTCGGCCTCGTCGACGGTCTCGGGATTGATCTGGCTTTCCTGGGCGACGGCGGCCAGGGCGCGGATGCGGTCGCGCAGCCTCGCGGCGCGTTCGAACTCCAGGTCCTCGGCGGCGGCCTCCATCTCCTTGGCCATGGTCGCCATCACCGCCCGGGACTTGCCTCTCAGGAAAGCCTCGGCCTGGTCGACCAGGGCGCCGTAGCCCTCCAGGCTGACCAGGCCCGTGCAGGGGGCGGCGCAGCGCTTGATCTGGTGCAGCATGCAGGGTCTGTCGCGCGTCTCGTAGACGCTGTCGCTGCACGAGCGCAGCAGAAAGGCCTTCTGCAGGGTGTTGAGCGTGCGGTTCACCGCCCAGGCGCTGGCGAACGGCCCGAAATAGTCGCCCTTGATGGTATGGGCGCCGCGGTGCTTGCGAAGCTGGGCGGCGTCGTGGTCGCGACGGATGAGGATCTCGGGGAAGCTCTTGTCGTCGCGCAGCAGCACGTTGAAGCGCGGCTTCAGCTGCTTGATCAGGTTGATCTCGAGCAGCAGGGCGTCGGCTTCGGTGCGGGTGGTGACGAACTCCATGGCCCGCGTGGCGTCGACCATGTGGGCGATGCGGTTGGTGTGGAAGCGGCCCTGGGCGTACTGCACCACGCGCTTCTTAAGGCTCTTGGCCTTGCCGACGTACAGCACCTCGCCGCCGTCGCCGATCATGCGGTAGACGCCCGGCGCGTCGGGCAGGCGCGTCACCTCGTCCTTGATCAGGGCGGCGCCGGCAAGGCGAGGGGAGGCGTCGGTGTCGGTGGTGGTGTCGGTCACGAGGCAGATATAGGCGAGTCCGGCGGGTTCAGCGACGTTCGAGGCTGTGATGAACGGTCGCGATCAGTACTCTGGTTGCTTCGACCCGATAGCGAACGACATAGCCGTGAGCGCCAAAGGGAACGAAGAGTTCGCGGCCGCGGCTTCGCAACGCCTGGACGCCGCGTTCGGGAAATTCCGAAAGCGACATCATTGCATTGAAGAGCAGCGGGCCTACGCGCTCGGCGGCGGCGATATCCTTGTCGATCAGCCAAGCCTCTAGTCGCCGTATGTCTTCATAGGCGCGTGGCGTGACGATGACTGGCTTCATCTCGGCGGCGAAGGGCCGTTCGATTTGCCCCAGCCGCGCATCCACGGCTCGAGGTCTTCGAGGGGAATGCCGTCGTCATTCGCGAGGCTCGCGTCGCATATCGCATCGACCTCGTTCCAGATCGCGGCGTCGTCTTCAAGCAGGCGCAGGGCGAAATCCTCGACGCTCTGGCCGGCGGCCTCGGCGCGCGCTCTCAGGCGTTCAGCACGTTCGCCATCGATTGTCAGGATGATTTCGCCGTCGGCCATGTTCCCATGATGTTCCAATAGCCGTTTGTCGTCAACGCCGGCCGCCTGTATGACCCCGCCCCATGACCACCCGCTCCCTCTTCGTCACCCCGCTCTATGAAGCCAGCCTCGCCGGCGAGAAGGGCTTCGAGACCTTCATCGACGAGCTGCACGACGCCTGCATCGCCGTGGCCGAGGACGACGAGGCCGGCCAGGCCTGGGCCGAGCGCAAGGGCTATCTGGGCTACACCTCCTACGCCTCGCTCGACGACCTGGCCCAGCGCGACAGCCTGTTCGCCGACCTCAAGAAGAAGCTCGACAAGCACGCCGCCGCCTTCGCCAAGGACCTGCGCTTCGACCTGGCCGGCGGCAAGCTGGTGATGGACAGCTTCTGGATCAACATCCTGGATCCAGGCGGCCAGCACACCGGCCACATCCATCCCCACAGCGTGATCTCCGGCACGGTCTACGTGACCATTCCCGCCGGCGCCTCGGCGCTGAAGTTCGAGGATCCGCGGCTGCCGATGATGATGGCCGCGCCGACCCGCCAGGATGATGCGCCCGAGACCTTGCAGCCCTTCGTCTATGTGCAGCCCGAGCCCGGCACGATCCTGATGTGGGAAAGCTGGCTGCGGCACGAGGTGACGCCCAACCAGGCCGAGGAACAGAGGATCAGCGTCAGCTTCAACTACGCCTGGCGCTAGGACTCTAAACCTGTGCGAAAGCGCACAAAAATTGTGACTTCAAGTTTATCGGCGCAAGAGTACAGTTCTCCCAGGGGTTGAAGGATCGGGGAGGCTGCGATGAGCTATGCTCACGGGCGCTGGACTATGCGTGGACGACGTCTGGCTCTGGCGACGGGGGCGGCGTTAGCCGTCGTGGCGTTGCAGGCCGCGAGCGCGGCGGCGCAGGACCGGGTCGTGGATGATCCACGGGTGCTGGGCGCGCCGCTGCCCTCGAAAGAACTGGGCGCGGCCAAGCCGCCCGAGCCGCTGGCCCTGACCGGTACGGCCTCGAAGGACAAGAGCTATGTCATCGCCCCGGCCAGCACGGCCGAGACCGGCGACCGGCGGCTGAACCTCAACGTCGTCTACACAGACGGCCAGCTCTACAATCCGGCCAACGGGCGCAACGACAAGGTCCACCTGCGCAGCTACAACGGCACCGACGTCTCGCCGACCACGCCCTATGTGGCGCCGACCATCCAGGTGCGGCCGGGCGACACGGTGCGCGTGGCGCTGGACAACAAGCTGCCGGCCGATCCCAGCTGCACCGACCCCAACTGGCTGATCAACGTGCCGCACTGCTACAACGGCACCAACCTGCACAGCCACGGCCTGTGGGTCAGCCCGACGGGCAACAGCGACAACGTGCTGCTGTCGATCAATCCCGGGGTGCAGTTCGAGTACGAATACAATATCCCGCGCGACCATCCGGCCGGCACCTTCTGGTACCACACCCACCGCCACGGCTCGACGGCGCTGCAGGTCTCCAGCGGCATGGCGGGTGCGCTGGTCATCAGGGGCGACCGCAAGCCGACCCCGACCACCAACGGCGACCTCGACACCCTGCTCTACAAGGGACGCTCGCCGATCCCCGAGAAGCTGCTGGTGTTCCAGCAGATCCAGTACGCCTGCCTCGACAGCAGCGGCAACATCAAGGTCAAGACCGACGCCCAGGGCAATGTGATCGAGTGGGTCTGCGACCCGGGCGACACCGGCGTCATCGAGTTCTACAGCGACGCCAACGGCAACGGCTTCGGGCCGGGCAGCTGGGGGCAGTCGGGCCGCTACACCAGCATCAACGGCCAGGTGCTGGCCACCCTGCCGGCCAAGCAGGGCGAACTGGCCCGCTGGCGGATGATCCACGCCGGGGTGCGCGACACCATCTCGCTGCAGTTCGTGAAGATGGCCGACGGCGGGGCCGCGGCCCTTGACCGCCTGGCCGCCGCCGACGGTCCCAAGTTCCAGAAGACCTACTGCATCGGCGAGCCGGTTCCGGTCTACATCGTCGCCGACGACGGCCTGACCGACGCCCAGGCCCGCAAGACCACGGTCGTCACCCTGCAGCCGGGCTACCGCAACGACCTGCTGGTGGTTTTCCCCAAGGCGGGGAACTACTGCATGCTCGACGCGCAGACCTCGACCGCCGGCACGGTCAATGGCGAGGCCGTCGGCACCCGCCTGCTGGGCAAGGTCGCCGTCGCCCCGGGCCAGGAGGTCAAGGACATTCCGGCCTTCGTCACCGCCG
This sequence comes from Caulobacter sp. D5, assembly GCF_003185805.1. Classification (GTDB taxonomy): domain Bacteria; phylum Pseudomonadota; class Alphaproteobacteria; order Caulobacterales; family Caulobacteraceae; genus Caulobacter. Next base: position 10,018 of record NZ_QHJY01000159.1, on the reverse strand, counting down.
AGCTGGTCGCCGCGGCCAGCGTCCAGATGCCGACCGACGTGCGCGCCAGCGTCGTGGCCGACCTCAAGGACGGGCTGAAGCTGACCCGCTTCGTGCCGCACCCGACGATCACCGACGCCGAGATCAAGGGCTCCAAGACCGAGAAGGTGCTCTTCAACATCGCCATTCCCGGCCAGAACACCAACATGCCGGTGCAGTTCGAGGTCGGCTCGCAGGACTATGCGCCGCGGCCCTACGCGCCTGACCGCATCGACCGCACCCTGGTGCTGGGCACGGCCCAGGAGTGGGAGCTGCGCTCTGAGTTCGTCAGCCACCCGTTCCACATCCACGTGAACCCGTTCCAGATCGTCAAGATCCTGGATCCGACCGGCAAGGACGTCAGCGAGCCCGGGGCGGTCGACGACTTCGGCCTCGACGGCGTGGATCCGCAGTATCCTGGCCTGAAGGGCGTCTGGAAGGACACCCTGTGGGTCAAGAGCGCCCAGAAGGTCGAGAACGGACCCTATCTGCCCTACACCCTGATCGTGCGCACCCGCTACCAGCGCTACATCGGCGAGTACGTCCTGCACTGCCACATCCTCGACCACGAGGACCAGGGCATGATGCAGAACGTCCAGATCGTGCTGCCCGACGGCGCCGGCGGCGTCTCGCACGGCCACCACTGAGTTTTCGAGCCTTCCGGCCTCCGGCGCGATGAGCGCGCCGGAGGCCGCCGTTCGCCATCAAATTCCGAGAGCCCTTCCATGACCCACGATCCCGCGGCCGGTCCCTATTCGTCCCTGTCGCCCTCGCGCCGCGCCCTGATGGCGAGCGGCGCCGCGGCCGCGCTCGGCATGCTCGTGGCCGGGCAGGGCCAGGCCCAGCCGGCCGCCCCGACCAAGGCCCGCTGGCGGCGCTGGAACGTCAGCAGCCCGCAGGGCCAGAAGGCCCTGGCCAGCTACGCCAAGGCCATCAAGATCATGCTGGCCCTGCCGCCCGATGATCCCAACAACTGGTACAACCACGCCCTGACCCACACGGTCGACTGCCCGCACGGCAACTGGTGGTTCGTGGTCTGGCACCGCGGCTATGTCGGCCTGTTCGAGCAGGCCGTGCGCAAGATCAGCGGCGATCCCGACTTCGCCTTCCCCTACTGGGACTGGACCGCCGACCCCAAGGTGCCGGCGCAGATGTTCGAGGGCGTGCTCAATCCCAACGACGCCGCCTACATCCAGAGCCTGGACGCCTTCAACAAGGCCTATGGGCCGGTGCTGGAGACGTTCTGGAACAACCTGACCCCGGCGCAGAACGGGCAACTGCTGATCCGCGGCCTGCGCTTCCCGGCCGACCTGCTGTTCGACATCGGGCCCAAGGGCGGGCCGATGTTCTTCGCGCCGCCCAACGCCCGCGGCTCGACGCCGCAGAACCCGGGCTTCGACGGCGTCACCAACCGGGCGGTCTCGCCCTGGATGCTCGACAACGCCCTGTCGCCGCGCGACTTCATCGGCTTCGCCAGCCCCAAGTCGCAGTTCCACAGCAGCATCACCGGCTTCGGGGTGATGGAGGGCCAGCCGCACAACAAGGTGCACAACTGCGTCGGCGGCATCTGGACCGACAAGGACGGCAACACGACCTATGGCGACGGCTTCATGCAGTCGAACCTGTCGCCGGTGGACCCGCTGTTCTTCCTGCACCACGCCAATATCGACCGCATCTGGGACGTCTGGACGCGCAAGCAGCAGGGCTACGGCTATCCGACCCTGCCGGACGACAATCCCAGCTATATCAACGGCAAGGGCGACCTGGCCAAGTGGCGGGCCGAGCCCTTCCTGTTCTTCCACGACGCCGACGGCAAGCCGGTGACCGGGGCCAAGGCCACGGCCGCCGCCTATGAGACCATCGGTTCCTTCGACTACGACTACCAGCCCGGCTCGGGCGAGAACGTCGTGCCGCCGGCGGGAACCACCAAACTGAAGGCCGGCAAGCCGGCGCCGGCGACCAAGTACGCTGCCAAGCTGAAGGCCCCCGGTCCGAGCAGCCTGGCGGCGGGCGACGTGACCCTGCCGGCCGCGGTGCTGGCCGACGCGGCCAAGCCGGGCGGGACGCACCTGCTGGCCACGATCACCGTGGACCTGCCGCCGTTCGAGCACGCCAACGACCTGGCGGTGGTGATCAACACGCCCGAGGGCCAGGCGGTGGGCGTCGACTCGCCGGGCTTCGTCACCACCCTGTCGATGTTCGGCCGTCACCTGGTGACGCGGCCGGTCAGCTTCACGGTGCCGCTGTCGCAGCCGCTGGCCAACCTGGCCAAGGCCAAGGGGCCGGGCGTGGCCGCCGCCGCGCCGACGGGGCTGAGCATTCGTCTGGTGCGTCTGGCCGGCAAGCCGATGCTGTCGGCCGCCGGGCCGCACGCCCATCACGCCGACGGCGGCGCGACCACGGCCACGCCGCAGGTGCTGGACATCGTGGTCCACGCCCAGTGACGCCATACCCAGTGATGCAGCGCTTCAGCAGGGGAGGATCCCGATGACGTTCGACGGCAAGTGGACCTATCGCAGCTACCTGAACAATCCCGAGCTGGTCGACGGCAACGCCCAGACCGCGCTCAGCCTGATCTGGGGCGAGGGCGTGTTCACGTTCGAGAGCCCGGAATGGTGCTCGATCGTCGGCACGCTCGACATGGGCGGCGGCTACGTGCTGGACCTCAAGGGCCACATCCTGCGCGAGGGGACGGGCCCCGAGACCCTGGTGATCAACGGCTATGGCCGCGACGGTACGCCGACCGCCGGCTGGGAGTACGACTACCACTGCTGGCCGGGCTACACCTGGCCCGACGGCGTCGATCAGGTGCCGTCGCTGGTGGGCACGGTGGTGCGCGCCAAGCCGCACAACGGCGAGCCGGCCGGGGTGGTGGCCTCGTTCATCGCGGTGTTCCAGTGAGCGATGCGCGCCTGGCGGCCCCGCCGCAGCCCGACCTGCCGCCGTTCACGGTGGGCATCGTGCTCTATCCGGGCGTCGACATCCTTGACGTTTCGGGTCCGCACGAGGTGTTCGGCTTCTTCGACGCCTCGGTGATCGGTCGGACGAGCAAGGTGGCGGTGGTGGCCGCCACCACCCAGCCGATCCAGACCTCCGGCCCGCTGAAGGTGGTGGCGGAGTACGACTTCTGCTCGTGCCCGCATCTCGACATGCTGTTCGTGCCGGGCGGCGGCAACGGCCTGCAGGAGACGATCGGCGACAAGGACCTGCTGGCCTTCCTGGTCGAGCGGGCCAAGACGGCGACCTATGTGGTTTCGGTCTGCACCGGCGGGTTGATCCTAGCCTCCGCCGGCCTGCTGGACGGCTATCAGGCGACCACCCACTGGGCCTTCATCGACTGCCTGAAGCTGTTCCCCGACGTGACCGTGGTCAACGGCTGCCCGCGCTGGGTGAAGGATCGCAACCGCGTCACCGGCGGCGGCATCTCGTCGACGGTCGACGAGTCGCTGTTCATGGTCCAGACGATCGTGACCGACCTGGCCGGCGGGCCGGACGCGGCCGACAAGGCCGCCCTGGCCACCCAGAAGGTGCAGCTGTCGATCCAGTACCATCCCGACCCGCCGTTCCCGGGGGGCGATCCGTGCTCGGTCGACTACGCCGTCTACGAGCCGGTCAACGCCGGCATGACGGATTTCCGCGCCAGCATCGACGCAGCGATCGAAAAGCGGCTGCATCCGACGGCGGCGGCGAAGGTCGGGGCGACGGTCGAGGCGTAACGGAGCCTGAGATCGCCTGAGGCTTAACCTCCTCCGAGCATCCCCGCGCAGGCGGGGATCCAAGCCAAGGTGGCGGGGAGACCACGGCCGCGCCTCATCCTGAACGTCAGCTTGGGTCCCCGCCTGCGCGGGGATGGGCGGATTTTAAACTGTCCGCTCGGTCTTCGGTCACCGAACCTGCGCCGCGCCCCCAGGCGCACATTGTCGCAAATCGGCCTTTTGCGGGACGTCGGGCCTTGCCGCGGCTATGGTCGCGCCCAATTTGCGCTGGTAAGGCTCGCTTCGAGTCGCTTCCTCGCCCTTTTCGTTCCGCCTTCGCCGCCTCGCGCGGCGCGTTCGAGTTTCCCGCATGCAGTCGCCGGTCAAAGCCATCATCCTCAGCGCCGGGCAGGGCAAGCGCCTGTCGCCGCTGACCGACACCCGGCCCAAGTGCCTGGTCGAGCTGTCGGGCCGCTCGGTCCTGGAATGGCAGATCCGCCACCTGCACCGCGCCGGCGTCACCGAGGTGGTGGTGGTCACCGGCTTCGCCGCCGACCTGGTCGAGGCCGAGCTGGCCAAGCTGCGCCTGCCGGGCCTGACCGTGCGCACCCTGTTCAACCCGTTCTACAGCGTCAGCGACAACCTGGCCTCGGTGTGGATGGCGCGCGGCGAGATGCAGGGCGCGTTCCTGCTGCTGAACGGCGACACCCTGTTCGAGCCGGCCATCGCCGAGCGCCTGCTGTCGGCCCCGTCTGCCCCGATCACCGTCACCATCGACCGCAAGGGCGGCTACGACGCCGACGACATGAAGGTGCGCACCGAGGGCGAGGCCCTGCGCGAGATCGGCAAGACCATCACCACCTACGACGCCGAGTCGATCGGTTTCCTGCGCTTCGAGCCCGAGGGCGCGGCGCTGTTCACCGACATCGTCGAGCGCGCCCTGCGCACGCCCGAGGGCCTGCGCCGCTGGTACCTGTCGGCCATCGACCAGATCGCCCGCGCCCACGACGCCGTGGCCGTGCGCTCGATCGAGGGCCTGGACTGGGCCGAGATGGACTTCCCCGAGGACCTGCCGAAGAACCGCGAGCTGGCCGAGGCCTGGGCCGCGGCTGAGGCGACCCCGGCCTGAAACGGCGAGGCGGCGCTTGGTCTTTTGGCAGGCGCGAGATCCTCTCCTAGGGAATAGTGATCGCTGTTCCTCCAAAGAATGTGTCATGCGCCAATGCGATCATAGGTTGCGCGAAATCGTCGCGCGACCACGGATCGAGGAAGCGCCATGCCCGACGCCACCACCCTCAAGCTGACGGTCTACAAGCCCGACATCCTGGCCGACGGCCAGGTGGGCTTCGACTACGAACTGGCCCTGGTCGTCGCCGAGGAAAAGGCCGACCTGCTGACGGCCGCCTGCGCCGCGCCGGAGGCGGCATCCACCGCGCGGTGCGAGGTGCTTCCGGTGACGGGGACGCTGTCGTTCCCCAATCCGGCCGCGCCGGTGATCTCGCCGTTCACCGGCCTGCTGTTCATCTACGACAACGCCCCGGCCATCGGCTTTCCGCTGTCGATCATGGCCAGCAGCACCAGCGACGAACTGCTGCAGTTCAGGCTCAACCTGTGCTTCCCGTCGGTGTCGACCGATCCCCTGTCGGGCTCGATCGTGTTCGGCGACTGGCCGGGTCCGCTCAGCAACGTCGCGGCCAGCTTCCTGTCGCCGCGGGTCTAGGGCGCCGGAACCTAGCGCGCGTCCAGCACCCGCACGCCCAGCTGGTTGGCCACCGGCCGTTCGCGACCCGGCACGCCGGTGTGGATCGGCGAGTTCAGCACGCGCGGACGGCCAAAGCCGTCGTCCACGGCCAGGGTGGTCGAGCCGCCGCCGTCGAGGTTGATGGCGTCGGCAGCCCCCAGGTCGCGGAAGAAGGCGGTCAGTTCCGCCAGGGTCGCGCCCTCGCTGATCACGGTCTGGCGGCCGTCCACCACCACCAGCCAGCCGGTGCGGCCGTCGGCCGAGACGCCCAGGGCGGTGCGCGGATGGCGGTCGGCGGCGTATTTCGGTCCGGCGTGCTTGAACGACTGCTCGGCGCCATCGACCAGCAGCACCGGCCCGGCGGCCACCGCGTCGATCACGTCCCAGCGGCAGGTGTGGCCCGAGCGGATCTCGACGAACGACGGGTGGATGCAGAGGATGGCGTTGACCCGCGGATCGACCTCGGGAACCTCCGGCGGGGCGACGACGGCGCCGGCGACGATCACCTTGCCGACCGGATCGACGTGCTCGCCGGCGTGGGGCACGAAGTCGTCGCCGCCGCGCGCGCCCGGCTTGAAGGGCGTGAAATAGCTGGCGTTGACGGCCAGGAGGGCGCCGGAGGCGGTCACGAAGTCCGAGGTGGTGCGGGCGTGATACTGGCCGGCCCCGTCATTGGGCGGCGAGACGAACAGCTGAACCTTCGGATTGGCCAGGTCCAGCCGCACGACGTGGAACACCTGCCGCAGCGGGTTCTCGCGCGTCTCGCTCCAGTAGGTGACGCCCTCGGAGAGGGTGCTGGTCTCGCTGCGGCCGAAGGCCGTCTGCGGGGTGGCGGGGATATGGACGCTGGCGCAGGCGGACAGCAGCAGAAGACCGCCGATGGCGGCGGCGCGCACGAGAGACTGGAACACGGACAAGCTTACAAGACTGTGGATCGGCCCCGTCGCGCCGTGGGCGGACGGTTTCCCGCCAGATAGGCCCGCCGCTGCGCCATGGAAAGGCTTCCTTCGGGCGAAATTGCCGAAAACCTTTGGTTTTCAAGGTGATGTTCGGCAGGCGGCGACCCGTGGGACGTCGAGGGCTCCGGTCCTGCCGAAGCCCTCGGGGCGCGCCTTGTCAGACCTGGGTCAGGCCGCCGTCGACGAAGACCTCGCCGCCGGTCATGAAGCTGCTATCCGACGAGGCCAGGAAGGCGGCCACCGCGCCCGTCTCGGACGGATCGCCCAGGCGTCCGATCGGCGTCATGGCGCCCAGCGCGCCGAAGGCCTCCTCGCCGACGATCTCGAGCGCCAGTTCGGTGCGGGTCGGTCCTGGCGACAGCACGTTGACGCGCACGCCCGTGCCGCGCAGGTCCTGCGCCCAGCTGCGCGCCAGGTTGCGGATGGCCGCCTTGGTGGCGCTGTAGATGCTGAACGCCGGCGTGCCCATCACCCCCGTGCTCGACCCGGTGAGGATGATCGATCCGCCCTGCGACATCAGCGGCAGGGCCTTCTGCACCGTGAACACCAGCCCCTTCACGTTGACGTCGAAGATCTGGTCGTAGTGCTCGGGCGTGATCTCGCCGAGCGGGGCGAACGATCCGGTCCCGGCGTTGGCGAACAGGATGTCGAGCCCGCCGTGTTCGGCCTTAACCGTCTCGTACAGCCGGTCGAGATCGGAAAGGTCGGTGACCGAGCCCCTGACGGCGCGGGCGGAGGACCCGAGCTGGGCCACGGCGGCGTGGAGCTGCTCCTGTCGCCGCCCGAAGAGATAGACGAACGCGCCTTCCTCGACGAACCGCTTGGCGGCGCCGAGTCCGATGCCGGTTCCGCCGCCCGTGATGACCGCGGTCTTGCCTTTGAGCCTGCTCATGATGTGCTCCTTCAATGAGGTTGCACTGAGCTGGCGACCTACCCACCTATCGACAAGTATGCACCTTTTGGTAAGTGCCTAAGAAATGTCGTCAGACCCTTCGAACCCCGCCCCGCCGCAGGCCCAGACCTGCACCCCGACGCTGCCCGGCTTCACCTGCGGCCTCGATGCGACGCTGCGGGTGGTCGCCGGCAAGTGGAAGCCGCTGATCCTGTACTTCCTCGCCCAGGGCGGCCCGACCCGCTACGGCGAGCTGCGCCGCGCCGTGCGCGACGTCAGCGACAAGATGCTGATCCAGCAGCTCAAGGAGCTGGAGGCCGACGGCCTGGTGAAGCGCACCGACTACAAGGAGGTGCCGCCGCGGGTGGACTACAGCCTCACGCCGCTGGGCGTCAGCCTGGCCCAGGCCCTGGCGCCGCTGTGCGCCTGGGGCGAGGAGAACATGGCCGAGGTCACGCGGGTGTTCGCCCAGCGCGAGGCGTTGAGCGTCGCGCGGTTGTAGGTCCGGACCGAACAGGCGCTCGACGCCTTCTTCTGCCCTCGTTCCCGAAATTACTGATCGCCTTCCTGGGCCTTGTGCCCAGGATCCATCGTTCAGCCGCTCAGACTTTCGCAGAGCGGTCGAGGTCTGAGCGGTCGCCGGCATGGGCCCTCGCCACAGGGGCGAGGGAGGCGATTACGGGGAAGGCTTCGAAACACTCGTACCCTTGGTGGATTCGCCCCAGGTGTTCCGAACGGCCCGCCGTCAAACCGTCTCCCCGACGATCCTTCGAACCAGATCTAGGTCCGCCGGCTTGTCGACGTCCACCGCCGCCAGGCCGTCCTGGGCGCGGACGGCGGCGGCCTTGACGCCGGCCAGGGCGCCGAGGCGGGCTATGGCTTCGTCCAGGGTCAGCAGGCCCAGCAGGTAGCGGACCAGCAGGCCAGGACCGAGCATGGCGGCGATCTTCCAGGGCTGCTTGCGGTTCTGCTCTACGCGGCGCCACAGGGCGATGGCGGGCAGGGCGGCTTCGGAGCGGAAGAGGAAGAGGTTGCAGCCGGAAAAGCGGCCGTCGCGGAACTTCAGATAGGTTCGCTTCGTGTCAGGCGCGGCGGCGCGAACGCGCTCCTCCGGGGCCAGCATCAGGGCGACGTCGGCGTCCTGCGGGGCGTCGGCCAGGAACTGGGTGATCCACTCGGGCTTCAGCAGCGCGTGGTCGACCGTGGTGATCAGCAGCGGAAAGCCCAGGCTCTCCGCGCCCTCGCGCACGCTCTGGCTGGGACCTTCGGTCGAGGCGGCGATGGCGGCGACGCCGGCCGGCAGGGCCGAGACAATGGCGTCGTCGGAGGTCGAGACGCCCACGGCCGCTGCGCCCGCCGCCTGCACCGCGCCGAGCACGCGGTCCAGCAGGGTGCGCCCCTCCAGCGTGATCAGTCCCTTGTGCGAGACGCCGGCATAGGCGGCGGCGCTGTCGATCTCGCCCGGCCGCGAGCCGGCCAGGACGAGGGCCTTGAATGGCTGGATCACAGCGCCTTCTCGTAGACGCGATAGGTCTTGTAGATTTCCGACCCGAGGGACTCGGCGATGCGGCGCATGGGCATGTTCTCTTCCAGCACCCACGAGATCTCGAAGCGCTCGTAGCCCAGCGCCAGGGCCGAGGTGCGGCCGGCGTGCATCATCTGGAACGGCAGCATGCGGCCGCGGATGCCCTCGGCGAACTTGCGCTTCACGCCCATCAGCGGGATGCGGGCCGACTTCACGCGCTTGACCTTCAGCCGCCACAGCAGCTTGGCCCAGCCGAACGGCAGCAGCTTGCCCTTCAGGTCGCGGATGGCCTCGTTGACGTTGGGCAGGAACACCAGGAAGCCTGCGGCCTCGCCGTCGATCTCGGCGAACCAGGTCAGGCGTTTGTCGATCACGGCCTTGAGGGCCTTGGCCAGCTGGGCGGTCTCGGCCTCGGTGGTGGGGGTGAAGCCCCAGTTGTCCTTCCAGGCGTCGTTGAGGATGTCGGTCAGGGTGGCGACCTCCTCGTCGTAGCGGCTCATGTCGAGCTGGCGCAGCACCACCCCGTCGGCCGGCGGACGCTCGGCGCGGCGGCGCACGGCCGGCGGCAGGTCGGCCTGCATGGGGGCGTAATAGGCGTAGACGTCCTTGGCCTTGGCGTAGCCCTGCTGCTCGACGCGGGCCCCGGCATAGGCCGGGTCATGGCCCATCATCACCATCGGCGGGGTGTCGAAGCCGTCGACCAGCAGGCCGACCTCCTCGTTGATCGACAGGTTGAACGGACCCATCACGTGGGTGCGGCCGCGTTCGCGCAGCCAGGACTCGGCGGCCGCGAACAGGGCGGCGAAGACGTCGGCGTCGTCCTCGGCGGCGATCAGGCCGAAGTGGCCATCGAGGCGCCCGGGGACCTTCTGCGGCGTCAGCTCGTCGATCTGGGCGCTGATCCGGCCGACGTCGCGACCGCCGCGCATGGCCAGGAACAGCTGCACCTGGGCGTGGGCGAAGAACGGGTTGGTCTTGGGCGACAGGGCCTCGGTCCGCTCCAGGAACAGCGGCGTGATCCAGTTGGGATCCTTGGCGTTGAGGCGGGCGGGCAGGGCGATGAAGCGCTTCAGCTCTTCAGGCGTGCGCACGGGCAGGACCGAGATCGCCTCGGCCGCGGAATCGAAAGGCATCATCCCTCCAGGGATACGAAGGCGCGCACCGCGAGGGCGGTGAAGACGGCGGGGG
>NZ_QHJY01000158.1 GCF_003185805.1 Caulobacter sp. D5 | reverse complement strand
CCGCCGACCCGCACCGCCCGCCCGGCCGTGCGCCCGCCCGACGTCGAGCCCCTGGTCGCCACGCCCGCCGACACCACCATGATGGCGGCCGAACTGGGCGAAGCCGATCTCGCCGGCGCGACCACCGTGGGAACGGGATCCGGCAACGGCTCGGGCGACGGCGCCAGCTGCGACATGGTCCGGCGGCTGCAAGCGGCTCTGCGGCGCAATCCCCGCGTCCGCTCGGCCCTGGCGTCGGCGCACGGCGAGGCCGCAGCCTCGGGCAAGGCGGTGCTGGTCTGGCGCGGCAAGTGGCTGCAGAGCCCAGGCCAGGTCGGCAAGGGCCTGGCGGGCGTGCGCGAGGCGATCATCATGGAGGTCGGCTTTGCTCCAGCCGCCTGTCGCGCCGACCTGATGCGCGGCCTCGTCGTCGTCAGCCTGGCCGACGGCCCCGGCGCGCCGCGCCTGGCGCTGGGCGACGCCTCCTGGCGCTGGTCCGACCTGCTGTTCGCGCCCGGGACGCGGCGGCCGTCTAGAGGATGACGACCTCGCCGTCCTCCTTGGTGAAGCTGGCCGGACGGCGGTCCAGCAGGTCGAGCACCCGCTCGGACGGACGGCACAGGGCCACGCCCTTGGGCGTCACCACGATCGGACGGTTCACCAGGATCGGGTGCTCGACCATGGCGTCGAGGATGCGCTCTTCGGAGACCCCCTCGGCCAGCAGGCCCAGGTCCTGGGCGGGCGTTCCCTTCTCGCGGATCAGGTCGCGCAGCGGCAGGCCGGCGCGGGCGGCGAGATCCCGCAGTTGCTCGGCGGTCCAGCCGGCTTGCAGATACTCGACCACGTTCGGCGCGTAGCCGGCGGCCTCGACCATGGCCACGACGTTGCGCGACGTGCCGCAGGCGGGGTTGTGGAAGATGGTGATCGGGAAGTCGGTCACGACGCGGTCTCCGCTTTCAGCAGCCAGCCGAAGACGCCCGCCGCCAGCAGGGCGCCGGCGAGCTGGGCGAGGATGAAGGCCGGGACGCAGGACGGCGCGATCCCGGCGAAGGTGTCCGACAGGCTCCGCGCGATCGTCACCGCCGGATTGGCGAATGAGGTCGAGGCCGTGAACCAGTAGGCGGCTGTGATGTAGAGCCCTACCGCCATGGGCGTGCTGTCGGGCCTGAAGCGCACGGTCCCCAGGATCGTCGCCACCAGGCCGAAGGTCGCCACCACCTCGGCCAAGGCCTGGGCGCCGCCCGCGCGCAGCTTGGTCGAGACCTGGACGACCGGCTCGCCGAACATGGCGTGGGCGACCCAGACGCCCAGCACCGCGCCGGCGACCTGCACGACCGGATAGGCCAGCGCCAAGCGCCAAGGCAGCTCGCGCCGCAGCGCCGCGACCAGGGTCACGGCCGGATTGAAGTGCGCGCCGGAGATCGGTCCGAACACCCCGATCAACACCACCAGCGCAGCTCCCGTGGCCAGGGTGTTGCCCAGCAGGGCGATGGCGACGTTGCCGCCCGCCAGCCGCTCGCCCATGATCCCCGAGCCGACCACCACCGCCAGCAGCAGGGCCGAGCCCAGGGCTTCGGCGACGAGGCGGCGCGACCAGTCGAAGCGCGCCATGTCAGCAGCAGGCCCCGGCCTTGGCGACGATCGCGCCCAGAGGGGCGCAGACTTCCGGAGCGCCGTTGCAGCAGTCTTCCATCAGGAAGCCCAGCAGGCCGCTCATCGCGCCGTAGTCGGCCGAATAGATGATCGACCGCCCCTCGCGCCGCGAGGTGACCAGCGCCGCGTGCGACAGGACGTTGAGGTTGGCCGACAGGCTGTTGGGCAGGACGTCCAGCGTCCGGGCGATGTCGCCCGCCGCGATCCCGACAGGACCGGCCTTCACCAGCAGGCGGAAGATCGCCAAGCGTCCATCGTGGCCGAGGGCGGAGAGCATGTTGACAGCGGACTTCGATTCCATATTTCCAATATGATCGAAATATCTGACAGATCAATGACGCCGTTGGAGACGCCCATGACCGAGTTCCCCGCCCTCGACCGCCAGTTCCTCGCCCCGGTGGATCAGGCCCGGCTCACCGTGGCGGCGCCCGCGACGCATCCGCCCCGCATCCTGCTGCTCTACGGGTCGCTGCGGGAGCGCTCGTTCAGCCGCCTGCTGGTCGGGGAGGCGGCGCGGATCCTCCAGGCGCTGGGCTGCGAGACCCGGATCTTCGACCCGCGCGACCTGCCCCTGCCCGACGCCGCCGGCCCCGACCATCCCAAGGTCCAGGAGCTGCGGGCGATGTCGCAATGGTCGGAGGGACAGGTCTGGTGCAGCCCCGAGCGCCACGGCGCGATCACCGGGGTCATCAAGTCGCAGATCGACTGGATTCCGCTGGAGATCGGCAGCGTCCGCCCCACCCAGGGCAAGACCCTGGCGGTGATGCAGGTCAGCGGCGGCTCGCAGTCGTTCAACGCGGTGAACACCCTGCGCCTGCTGGGCCGCTGGATGCGGATGATCACCATCCCCAACCAGTCGTCGGTGGCCATGGCCTACAAGGAGTTCGACGAGAACGACCGCATGAAGCCGTCCAGCTACTACGAGCGCGTCGTCGACGTGATGGAGGAACTGGTGAAGTTCACCCTGCTGACCCGCGACCGGGCCGACTATCTCGTCGACCGCTACAGCGAGCGGAAGGCCGACGGGCGCATCCCCGAGCACGTCGCCTTGGGCGCCGAAGCCATGCGCCACGAGGCCGCGACGGCGTCCTAGCCGTCGGTCGGCCAGGGACCGATCATGTCGACCACGCGGCCGGCGCCTTCGGCCCCGCCGAGGGCTTCGGTGAAGGCGCGGCTTTCGATGAACTGCAGGCCCATCTGGCCGTCGCCCTGCCAGACCATGCGGGTCAGGTGGACGAGGCGACGGGCCGGGTCGACCAGGTGCAGCGGGCCGGCCTGCGGCGACAGCTCCGGCCCGGCGATGCGGGCGCCGCCCTTGGCGATGTCGATCAGGCGACAGCGCAGCGGCTCGCCGCCCACCACGAGGTAGGCCTTGCGCGAGGCGGGGTAGCGTCGATAGGCGCGCTTTTCCATTCCCTGGACTTCAATCTGGCTCATCGCGGCGATTCTACACCCGACTTGGTGAATACAGCTTTGCGATTGTACGAACCGCGTCTTCGGCCTCGGCGCGGTCCGGCGTCTCGTCGGCGACGCCGTAGCCGAACATCTCGCTCTCGCCCACCTGCTGCACGACGATCCCGTCCGGGCGCGGCAGCACCGAGACGTGACGGTAGTAGAGGCCGTAGCGGACCTCGGGCTGCGGCGCCAGCCAGGCGATCTGGCCGCGCACCGGCGTGACGCTTTCGTCCTTCCACAGCGCCCGCGCGCCATAGCCCGTGCAGTTGACGACCACCGGCTCCTTCAGCCGCGCGATATCCGCCGGCGTGTCGAAGACCATGGTCTCGATGCGCCCGCCCTCGAGCAGGAAATCGGTGGTCAGCTGGTGGGCCAGGTCGGCGACGTTGAACTGCATCTGCACGCCCCGCCGCGCGCGGGCGACCGGGAACGGGTGCGCGCCCGGCGGCAGGTCGCGCATGCTGGGCACGAGGCCCGCCAGACGCTCGTTGTAGGTAACGAAACGCACCGGCGGCGCCAAGTTGACGGGACCCGGGCCGCGCGGGGCCGGCAGGGCGTCGAACAGGGTGTAGCGGTCGCTCCACGCCACCGGCTCGCCCGGCAGGCCCAGCAGGGTCTGGTAGGCGGCATAGGAGGTGCGGGCCATCCGCTCCCACAGCGCCGGGAAGTCGGCGGAGACCTTGTCGGCGTCGGCGATGCGGCTGTCGGGCGACCAGGTGCCGGTGGCCCGGGCCGAGCGGGTGTAGGGCGTGCGCTCCTTGGCGTAGATCGTCACCTTGGCGCCGGCCCGCTGCAGGGTGAGCGCCGTGGTCAGGCCGATGGCGCCGCAGCCGATGACGGCGACCTCGCGGGTCCCGCCCTCCAGCACCTTGCCCGCCGCGATCTCGGCCGAACCCCAAGACAGCGACCAGCCGCTGCCGCCGTGGCCGTAGTTGTGCACCACGCGCTTTCCCGCGACGGTCTCGACGTCGAGGCGTGGCCCCATGGCGCGGAACGGACGCAGGCAGACGGTGATCTTGGTGATCCGGTCGACCTCCATCCGCAGCGGGGCCAGCGGCGTCGCCAGGAAGCCGGACGGGCCGGCGACGGCGGGAAGACCCCGCCCCGTCGTGGCGCAGGCCGACAGGCTAGCGGCGCCCAGGCCGCCCAATCCCGCCAGCACCGCCCGCCGGCTGCTCGCCTCCGCCATGCCCCGCCTCCTGGAAATCCAGGGGCGAGCCTAGAGGCGCGGGGAAAGCCAGGGCAAGGCGCGAGGACGTATGGTCCCCAGGAAGATGAGAACTGACCCAAAACGAGGAACCTCCCCCTCTGAGAGAGGCGATCGCGCAGCGATCGGCGGGGGGGAGCGACGGCGAGATCAACTCATTCAGCGGAAGCTGGGAACGCCCCCCTCCGGCCTTCGGCCGCTCCCCCAGAGGGGGAGGTTCCAGCCTACGCCGCCAGCTTCGAGTGCTTGCGCGAATAGCCGAAGTACATGACGCAGGCCGCCGCCGCCCACAGGCCGAACAGCAGGTAGGTGTCCCACGGCAGGCCGATGATCAGGTAGAGGCAGAAGGCCACGCTCAGCACCGGCAGCACCGGATAGAGCGGAACCTTGTAGCCGCGCGGCAGGTCGGGCCGGGTGCGGCGCAGAATGATCACCCCGGCCGAGACGATGGCGAAGGCGATCAGCGTGCCCATGCTGGTCAGGTTCACCAGCACGTTCAACGGCACGAAGGCGGCCAGGAAGGCGATGAAGGCCGCCACGATCACCGTGTTCCACACGGGGGTGCGGGTGCGCGGGTCGGTCTTCTGAAAGAGGCGCGGCAGCAGGCCGTCGCGGCTCATGGCGAACAGGATCCGCGTCTGGCCGTACATGACGACCAGGGTGACGCTGAAGATCGAGATGATCGCGCCCAGGCACAGGATCAGCGAGGTCCAGCCCGCGCCGGTCAGGTTGCGGAGGATCACCGCCAGACCCGCTTCCTGGCCCGCGAAGGCGGTCCAGGGCTGGGCGCCGACGGCGGCCACGGCCACCAGCACGTAGACGGCGGTGACAATCAGCAGGCTCAACACTACGCCCAGCGGCAGGTTGCGGCGCGGGTTCTTGACCTCGTCGCCGGCGGTCGAGACCGCGTCGATGCCGATATAGGAGAAGAAGATCGACGAGGCGGCCGCCCCGATCCCGGCAACGCCCATCGGCGCGAACGGCGTCAGGTTCTCCGACCGGAAGCCGGTGAAGGCGATCACGACGAAGAACAGCAGCACCAGCAGCTTGGCCACCACCAGCACGGCGTTGACCGTGGTCGATTCCTTGGCCCCGCGCAGCAGCAGCACCATGCACGAGCCCACCAACACCACGGCCGGAAGGTTGAACACCCCGCCCGCTCCGGGCGGCGCGGCCAGGGCCTCGGGCAGGCGCCACTGGAAGAGGTCGAAGAACAGCTCGTTCAGGTACTGGCCCCAGCCCACGGCGATAGCCGAGGCCGAGACGGCGTACTCCAGCAGCAGGCACGCCCCGACCAGGAAGGCGACGAACTCGCCCAGCGTGGCGTAGGCGTAGGAGTAGGACGAACCCGAGACCGGGATGGTCGAGCCCAGCTCGGCGTAGCACAGCGCCGTCAGGGCCGCGGTGATCCCGGCGATGACGAACGAGACGATGACCGCCGGCCCGGCCAGCGGCACGGCCGTGGTCAGGGCCACGAAGATGCCGGTGCCGATCGTGGCGCCGACGCCCAGCATGGTCAGCTGGAACAGGCCGATCGAGCGGTGCAGTTCACCCGACAGGTCGTTGGGATTGTCGTCCCCCTCTGCCGCGATCGCGCCCACGGGCTTGCAGCGGAAAAGATCGGCGAGACGCAGGCCGGCCATGGGCGCTCCGGAAATTCCTCAGGGGCGGCGGGCGCTTAAGCGCCGCCGCGAGCGGCGACCCCATAGAGCGCCCAGGCCCGTCAGGAAAGCGGATTCCATCAATGGAACTCCCGGCGCGCGAACGCCCTTGCAGGAAGGGCATGAATGCCCATTCTAGGCGGCGTTAACCGTGCGGGGGCGCAATGACTTTGCAGAAGCGGATCTGGGACCTCATCGTCCTGGCGATCTTCGTGTTCGCCGCCGCCTACGCCACGGCGCCCTGGTTCGCGTTCCGCGCCCTGAAAGCGGCCGCCCAGTACGAGGACGTGCAGGCGATCGGCGAGCTGGTCGACTTTCCGTCGGTGCGCCGCAGCCTGACCGGACAGCTGGACGAGGAGGCGCCGGCCGCCAAGCCCGAAGCCCCGTCGATCTGGAGCAATCCGCTGGGCGTCTTCAAGCGCGCCATCGAGCCGATCGTCCCGCCCGAGCCCAAGGTCGACCGCTATCTCACCGTTCCTGGCCTGCAGGCCCTGACCCGCGGCTATGCGCCCGGCGCGGCCCCGCTGTCGCCGCCGCGTCCGCCGACGGTGCTGGCCCGCATGCAGGCCGTGGTGCGCGGCCCCTATCCGACCATCGCCTACTGGGACCCCAACCGCGTCCGCATCGCCGTGCGCCGGCCCGGCGCCAAGGACAAGGCGACGATCTTCACCTTCCAGCGCCGGGCGCTGTTCGAGTGGAAGCTGGTCCACATCCGCCTGCCCGGCGACGAGCGGTAGCCAGCCTCAGGCCACGTAGGCCCTCTGGAACTGCTGGGCGAGCTTGATGGCCGCGCCCTTCGACGCCTCCGGGCCGGCGTTGGTCGCGGCGATGATCGCCGCGCCGCGGCCGGGCGCGATCAGCACCACTTCGTGCCACAGGGTGTTGGAGCCCTCGTGGGCCAGGATCGGACCCCGGCTCCAGGGCTTTTCGGGCACGATCCCCCAGCCCAGCGCATAGGTCGCGCCCGGCGCGGGCGTGGTCAAGCGGCGGATGCTGTCGGGCGAGAGGATCGCGCTGTCCTTCAGAAACAGCCGGGCGAAGCGGGCGTGGTCCTGGAGCGTCATGTGCACCGTGCCGGCCGGACCCAGCGCCGGCGGATTGTCGGCCGGTCCCGCCGGATCGACCGGCGTCAGCCCGCCGCCCGGCGCGGATACGTGCCCCCAGGGGACGTCGCCCTTCGGCGCGCCGAAGCCGGCGCTTTCGATCCCCAACGGCTGGAACAGGCGCGTGCGGATCGCCTCCTCCCAGGCGACGCCGGTGATTGCCTCGATCGCCGCGCCGGCCAGCACGTAGTTGAAGTTGGCGTATTCGAAGGTCCCCGGCTTGCCGGTCGGCGGCGCGGACAGCACCTGGGCGGCGACCTCGACCCTTTGGACGGGCAGCGGCCGCTTGTCGAGATTGGCGCGGACCAGCCACGCGCCGGCCATCACCGGCCCGTCGCGGAGCCCCGCGCTGTGGCTCATCAGCTGTTCGATCGTGATCTCGCGCCAGGCCGGGTCGAGCTTCACGCCGGGAAACAACGCGCCGAGCGTCGCGCCCCATTTCGCCTGGCCGGCCTCGACCAGCCGGGCGTAGAGCGCCGCCGTCATCGCCTTGGTGTTGGAGCCGATGTGCCAGGGATCGCGCGCCTCGACCCGATCGGGCGCCCCCGCCCGGCGCACCCCGCCGACGGCGGTCAGGATCGTCCGCTCGGCGTTCGAGACCAGGCCGGCCACGGCCGGCGCGCCGGTCTCCGCCAGCACTGCCGTCGGATCGACGGGCCCCGCCGGCAGCTCCGAAACCTGGCGCGCGGTCGCCAGAGACGGCGACGCCCCCGCCACGGCGGCCAGGGCGAGCAGTCGGCGGCGGTCGAGCATCGGTTCGCTTCCTTGCGAGGAGGAGCCCCGTTGAAACTCAACCAAAAGGCGGTGGCAAATGAAGGATCGGTAAGCCGTCCCCTCCCGCCTCTCGGCTCTCTGGCCGCGGAAGCCGTACAATCGCAGCGACGCTTTTGACCCCGGCGCGCGACGGGTGGTATCAGCGACCCCGCGTTTTCCGCCGAGGCCCTCGCGCATGACCCTGTTCCCGCCCGCCAAGGCGCATCCGGCGTGATCGCCCTGACGCTGGAGGTCCTGGCGCGGGCCCTGCCGTTCTTCATGCTGGTCGGAGCCGGCGTGGTGCTGGCGCGGCTGCGGCTGTTCGACGGCCGCATGGCCCAGGGCCTTTCGGCCTACGTCTACTGGATCGGCTTTCCGGCCCTGCTGGTGCATTCCCTGTCGCGCATGGGCCGTCCGGGCCACGACCTGACCCTGGGCCTGGCCGCCTATGCCGGCTGCCTGGCGGCGATCATGAGCCTGCTGGTGCTGGCGGGCCTGACCTTGCGCTGGACCCGCGAAGAGCGGGCCGGCACGGCCATGGCCGCCGGCGTCGGCAACAGCGCGTTCCTCGGCCTGCCGGTGGCCGCCGCGGTGTTCGGCCCCGAGATCGCCCGCCTGGGCGCGGGGCTCGTGGCCGTGGACTTCGTGCTGGCCACCGCTCTTGGGGTCGCCTTGCTCGGCTGGGCCGGCGGGCGCTCGGTCTGGCGTTCGACCATGCAGGCGTTCCGCAACCCGATCGGCGCCGCCGCCCTGTTCGGCGCGGCCCTGGCCCTGATCGGTCTGCAACTGCCCGGCGTGCTCGACCGCGCGGTCGGCGCGGCCGCCGCCTCGGGCAGCCCCGTCGCCCTGGTGGCGCTGGGCGTGGT
>NZ_QHJY01000157.1 GCF_003185805.1 Caulobacter sp. D5 | reverse complement strand
AAGCGCTCCCAGCCCTGGCGGATGCCGGCCTCGACGGCCACGCGCACGGGCGCGTCGCCGCTCGTCGCCTTGCGGTAGGCGGCCGGCTGCTGGTCGAACAGCTCCCAGCAGGGAACCGCGCCCCCGCGGGTCGGCTTGCCCTGGCCCTGCAGGATCTCCCGGGCGGCGACGGCCCGGCCGACCTCGGTGCCGGTGGCGAAGATCGTCACGGCCGCTTCGCCGTCGGCGGCCAGCAGCTCGTAGGCGCCCTTGGCGACCTGGTTCTCGCCGGCGCTGGTGCGCACGTGCGGGGTCTTCTGGCGCGACAGGCACATCACCGACGGGGTGGTGTTCTGCTGCAGGGCGACCTGCCAGGCCTCGGCGGCTTCAACGGCGTCGGCCGGACGGAAGACCAGGAGGTTGGGGATGGCGCGCAGGCTGGCCACCTGCTCGACCGGCTGGTGGGTCGGGCCGTCTTCGCCCAGGCCGATGGAGTCGTGGGTCATCACGTGGATGACCTTGGCCTGCATCAGGGCGCCCAGGCGGATCGCCGCGCGGCTATAATCGGCGAAGGCCAGGAAGGTGCCCGAATAGGGAATGACGCCGCCGTGCAGCGCCATGCCGTTCATCGCCGCGGCCATGCCGAACTCACGCACGCCGTAGTGGACGTAGCGGCCGGCGTAGTCGGGCGTGTCATAGGCGCCCATGCCCTTGACCAGGGTGTTGTTCGAGCCGGTCAGATCGGCCGAGCCGCCGATCATTTCCGGGATGGCCGGGATCAGCTGGTCCAGGGCCGAGCCCGAGTGGACGCGGGTGGCGTTGACCGGCTTGTTCTCGACGGCGGCGGCGATGTGGGCCTCGAGCTTCTCGAAGGCGTTCGCCGGCAGCTGGCCCTTCACGGCGCGGGTCAGTTCCGCGCCCTTGTCCGAGGCGGCGACGGCGGCTTCCCAGGCCTTGCGGACGCGGGCGCCGCGGCGGCCGACGCTCTTCCAGGCCTTGGCGATGTCGTCCGGCACGGTGAACGGCGCGGCGTCCCAGCCCATGGCGGCGCGGGCGGCGACGATCTCGCTGTCGAACAGGGTGTAGCCGTGGCTGTGGGGGTCGCCTTCCTTCGGACCGGCGCCCTTCGAGATCAGCGTCTTGCACGCGATCATGGTCGGGCGGTCCTGCTTGGTCGCCCAGCGCAGGGCGGCGGCGATCTTGCCGTGGTCGTGGCCGTCGACGACCTTCACCGCCCAGCCGGCGGCCTTGAAGCGCGCCACTTGGTCACCCGTCTCGGCGATGGTGGCGACGCCGTCGATGGTGGTGTTGTTGTCGTCGAACAGCACGGTCAGCTTGGACAGCTTCAGGCGGCCGGCCAGGCTGATGGCTTCGTGGCTGACGCCTTCCATCAGGCAGCCGTCGCCGGCGATCACCCAGGTGCGGTGATCGACGAGGTCCTTGCCGTAGACGGCGGCGAGATGGGCCTCGGCCATCGCCATGCCGACCGAGGTGGCCAGGCCCTGGCCGAGCGGGCCGGTGGTGGTCTCCACGCCCGGGGTGTGGTGCACTTCGGGGTGACCCGGGGTGAGCGAGCCCCACTGACGGAAGTTCTCGATCTCCTTCATCGTCACGGCCTTGTAGCCGGTCAGGTGAAGCAGGGAGTAGAGCAGCATCGAGCCGTGGCCGGCCGACAGCACGAAGCGGTCGCGGTCGGCCCAGTCGGGCTTTGCCGCGTCGAACTTCAGGAACTTGCTGAACAGCACGGTGGCCACGTCGGCCATGCCCATCGGCATGCCCTGGTGACCCGACTTGGCCTTGTGCACGGCCTCCATCGAAAGGACGCGGATGGCGTCGGCCATCTTGATCGGCGAGACGGGCATGGGGCTCTGGCTCTTCGGCTTTATATGTCTGTGGACGGCGGGGGCGCCTGCGCGGCCCGCACGTGACATGCGAGGCCGCCAGGGTCAAGCAAACCGGGCTCGACGCTCGAAAGCTGCGGCCGCTATGCAACGGCCGGCGGAACGGCTATAGCAGGGTACAGACTTATGCTCATTTTCAGCATAACCTCGAAAGGTCGGCCTCTTGGGTAGCCCGTCGTTCTTCTCGCCCTACCGCCACGGCTTCGTTCGCGTGGCCGCGGCCGTCCCCAAGGTGAAGCTGGCCGACCCGGCCATGAACGCGCAAAGCGTGCTCGACCTCGTGCGCCAGGCGCACGACCAGGGCGTGGCGGCCATCGCCTTCCCCGAACTGGGCCTGACCGGCTACTCCATCGACGACCTGTTGCAGCAGGACGTGCTGCTGGACGCCGTCGAGGCGGCGATCGCCACCCTGGCGCAGGCGAGCAAGACCCTCGCCCCGCTGTTCGTGGTCGGCGCGCCGCTGCGCGACGCCGGCCGGCTCTACAACACCGCCGTCGCCATCCAGGGCGGGCGGGTGCTGGCGGTCGTTCCCAAGAGCTTCCTGCCCAACTATCGCGAGTTCTACGAGCGCCGCTGGTTCACGCCCGGCGCCGGGGTGACCGGCAGAAGCCTGCGCCTGGCCGGCCAGGACGTTCCGTTCGGGACCGACGTGCTGCTGCGGAGCGGCGGCGAGAACCCGTTCACGGTCGGGATCGAGATCTGCGAGGACGTCTGGACGCCCAATCCGCCCAGCACCGCCCAGGCCCTGGCCGGGGCCGAGATCCTGCTGAACCTGTCGGCCAGCAACATCACCATCGGCAAGTCCGAGACCCGCCGCCTGCTGTGCGCCAGCCAGTCGGCCCGGGCGATCGCGGCCTATGTCTATTCGGCGGCCGGGGCGGGCGAGAGCTCGACCGACGTCGCCTGGGACGGCCACCTCGACATCCACGAGATGGGCGCCCTGCTGGCCGAGACCGAACGCTTCTCCACCGGCCCGACCTGGACCTTCGCCGACGTCGACGTCGAGCGGATCCGCCAGGAGCGCATGCGGGTGGGCAGCTTCGGCGACGCCATGGCCCTGGCCCCGCCCGCGGTCCCGTTCCGGGTGATCCCGTTCGACTTCCAGCCGCCGGCCGGCGACCTGGCCCTGGCGCGGGCGGTCGAGCGTTTCCCGTTCACGCCGTCCGATCCGGCCAAGCTGCGCGAGAACTGCTACGAGGCCTACAACATCCAGGTCCAGGGCCTGGCGCGTCGGGTCGAGGCGACGGGATCGAAAAGCCTGGTGATCGGCATTTCGGGAGGCCTCGACTCCACCCACGCCCTGATCGTCGCCGCCAAGGCCATGGACCAGCTGGGCCGGCCGCGCTCGGACATCCGCGCCTACACCCTGCCCGGCTTCGCCACCTCCGACCGCACCAAGAGCAACGCCTGGGCGCTGATGCGGGCCATGGGCGTGACCGCCGAGGAGATCGACATCCGCCCGGCCGCCCGGCAGATGCTGGCCGACATGGACCACCCCTTCGCGAAGGGGGAAGCGGTCTACGACGTGACCTTCGAGAACGTGCAGGCGGGCCTGCGCACCGACTACCTGTTCCGCCTGGCCAACCACCACAAGGGCATGGTGGTGGGCACCGGCGACCTGTCGGAGCTGGCCCTGGGCTGGTGCACCTACGGCGTCGGCGACCAGATGAGCCACTACAACCCCAACAGCGGGGTTCCCAAGACGCTGATCCAGCACCTGATCCGCTTCGTCTCGCACTCCGGCGACGTCGATGCGGCGACCACCGCCCTGCTCGACGACATCCTGGCCACCGAGATCTCGCCGGAGCTGGTGCCGGGCGAGGCGGTGCAGGCCACCGAGAGCTTCGTCGGCCCCTACGCCCTGCAGGACTTCAACCTCTACTACATGACCCGCTACGGCATGGCGCCGTCGAAGATCGCCTTCCTGGCCTGGAGCGCCTGGCATGACGCCGAGCACGGCGCCTGGCCGGCCGGCCTGCCGGAGGCCGCGCGGCGCGCCTATGACCTGGCGGAGATCAAGAAATGGCTGGAGCTCTTCCTGCGCCGGTTCTTCAACAACCAGTTCAAGCGCTCGGCCCTGCCCAACGGCCCCAAGATCTCGTCGGGCGGCGCCCTGTCGCCGCGCGGCGACTGGCGGATGCCTTCAGATGCGGCCGCCGACGCCTGGTTGGCCGAACTGAATGTGAATTGATTTCGACGCGCCAAAATAGCGCTTGCGGTGGCGCGTAGATTTAGGCGAGTGCAACTAGCGTTACAGAGGCGCTTGAGGAACCCTTATGACCGCCATTTACCCTGTCGTTCTATGTGGCGGTTCCGGCACCCGTCTGTGGCCCTCCTCGCGCCCAGACCAACCCAAGCAGTTCCTCAAACTCGTCGGTGAACGGTCAAGCTTCCAGGAAACCCTGCTCCGCGTGAAGGATCTCGACGGCGCGCGCGAGTGCGTGGTCGTGACCGGCGCGGCGATGGCCGAGATGGTCGAGCAGCAGGCCGCGGAAATCAACGTCCCCCTGACCGTCATCATCGAGCCCGAGGCGCGTGACTCCGGACCGGCGATCGCCGCGGCGGCCGCCTATGTCCGCACCCGGGATGTGGACGGCGTCATCCTGATGCTGGCCGCCGATCACTACATCGCCGAGCCTGACCTGTTCCGCGAGGCCGCCGGCGTCGCCGTGGCCGCCGCCACCAAGGACTATCTGGTGACCTTCGGGGTCAAGCCGACCGCTCCGGCGACGGGCTTCGGCTATATCCGCGCCGGCGCGCTGCTGATGGACGGCGTCCATGCCGTCGACGCCTTCGTGGAAAAGCCCGACCTGGCCACCGCGCTCCGCTACATGGCCGAGGACTACGTCTGGAACAGCGGCAACTTCGCGTTCTTCGCGCGGGTGCTGCTCGACGAGATGCTGGCCTTCGAACCCGACATCGCCCAGTCCGCCGTCGCCTCGGTCGAGACCGCGACTTTCGAGGACGGACGGATCTATCTGGGCGCCGAGGCGTTCAGCCGGGCCAGCAAGAAGTCTCTGGACTATTCGGTGATGGAACGAACCCAACGCGCGGCCGTCGCGCCCGCGACCTTCACCTGGTCGGACCTGGGCGCCTGGGACGCCATCTGGGAAATTTCCAGCCGTGACGAAGACCACAACGTCGTCCAGGGCGACGTGCACCTCATGGGCTGCTCGGGCGTTCTGGCGCGCTCCACCCGCCCGTTCGTGGGCGCCATCGGCGTCAGCGACCTGATGATCGTGGCCGAGCCGGACGCCGTGCTCGTCTGCCGGCGGCAGGACGCCCAGCACGTCAAGGCCCTGGTCGACTTCCTGAAGCACCAGGACCGGAGCATCGCCCACCGTCACGGCGTGTCGAACCGGAAGGGCGTCGCGCGCGAGACCCTGAGCCAGGCCAACGGCCACGCGATCGAAATGTGGCGCCTGGGCGCCGGGGCCGCCACCGTCCTGCCGATCGGGACCCTGCAGGTCCTGGAAGGAAGCCTTAGCCAGAGCGACCAGATCTGGACCGAAAGCTTCACCAAAAGCATCGACGAGCCCGTTTCCGTGCGCGCGGAGAGCCCCGCCGTGCTCCTGATCACGGCGAAGGCAGCGGTCGGCTGATCGTGCAACACGACGCCACGCGTCGGCCACCTTTTCACCTCAATGCCCAACCACGAAACGTCGCCGCATACGGCGCGCGACAAAGAACAGGTTCGACAGCCGGCGCGAAAAATCTTAACGCTCTCCGCTGCGGATATTCTGCCAATCCGCACCGCTATATTGACGGGCGCATAACAAGATCAGTGCTGACCACCCACAACTATCCCGACAAGGCGAAAGCATAGATGGTCCAAAAATCTCGACAGATGGACATTAGCGAAAAGCATATTGCGGCTTGGGACTTCACGACCGGAATCCTGCGCTGGCGGCTTTGGGCCTATCTGGGCGTTCAGGACATCCGTCAGCGGTATCGGCGCTCGTCGCTGGGTCCGCTCTGGCTGACGCTCGGCCTCGGCGTCACGATCCTCGGCATCGGCCTGCTCTATTCGCAGATCCTCAAGACGCCGCCGGGAACCTTCATCCCATTCATCGCCATCAGCCTGCTGGCCTGGAACTTCCTGTCCACCGTGGTCACCGAATCGACCACGGCCTTCCAGGCGGGGGCAGGGCTGATCTCGTCGGTCCGGGTGCCCTACACGACGTTCGTGCTGCGCTGCCTGGTGCGCAACCTGATCGTCGCGGCGCACTGCATCCTCCCGGTGGTGATCGCCTTCGTCTACTACAAGTATCCGGTCGACGTGGTGGCCCTGGCGGCGCTTCCCGGCCTGGTGCTGATGCTGCTCAACATGTATTGGCTGGCCCTGTGCCTGGCGATGGTCTGCCTGCGCTACCGCGACGTGGCCCAGATCGTGATCTACGCGATGCAGCTGGCCCTGTTCGTCACGCCGATCATCTGGCAGCCGACGCAACTGCGCGCGGGCACGCCCTTCCTGGCGTTCAATCCGATCTATCACCTCATAGAACTGATCCGAGCGCCGATCTTCGAGCATCGCGTCCCGCTGGCGAGCTACCAGTTTTCCGCCATCATGCTCGTGGTCGGCGGCGCGATCACCGCGCTCGTGTTCAACCGCTTCCGCCGCGACCTGGCCTATTGGATCTGACGAATGTCGATTTCACTTAGCAACGTCACCGTCGAACTGCCGATCTTCAGCGCCAACGCGCGATCCCTGCGCAAGCGTCTGACCCCGACCGCCGTCGGCGGCTCGCTGATGTCCCGCGGCGACAACAAGGTCATCATCCGCGCGCTCAACAACGTCAGCCTCAAGATCAAGGACGGCGAGCGCGTCGCCTTGATCGGCCCCAACGGCGCCGGCAAGACCACGCTGCTGAAGGTGCTGTCGGGCGTCTACGCCCCGACCCGCGGCAACGTGGCGATCTCCGGCGAGGTGTCCTCGGCGCTGAACACCAGCCTGGGCCTCGACGTCGAGCTCACCGGTCGCGAGAACATCTATCTGCTGGGCTACTATCGCGGCATCTCCCGCCCGGTGATCACCAAGGCCCTCGAGGACATCATCGAGACCGCCGAACTGGGCCAGTTCATCGACCTGCCGGTGAACACCTACTCGGCCGGCATGCAAGGCCGCCTGACCTTTGCCGTGGCGACGGCCTTCGAGCCCGACATCCTGATCATGGACGAATGGCTCGCGGCCGGCGACTCGCGGTTCGTGGCCAAGGCCTCGGAACGCACCGCCCGCTTCGTGTCCAAGGCCCGGATCCTGATCCTCGCCAGCCATTCGCTGGCGATCGTGCGCAACTTCTGCAGCCACGCCGCCTTTCTGAACTCGGGCTCGCTCGTCACCTACGGGCCGGTGGAGGACGTGATCTCCGCCTACGAGCACCAGCTCAACGCACCCTCACCGCCCGTCGCGGCGACGGCCTGAGGCCAGGGAGAATTCCGTGATAGATAAAATCGCCGCCCTCGTCCTCGCGTACAACGAAGCCGAGATGCTGCAGCACACGCTGCCCGTCATGAAACAGTGCGTGGACGAGATCATCATCGTCGACATGGGCTCGGACGACGGCAGCTTCGAGATCTACGAGAAGTTCCTGACCGAAGCCGACCGCGTCGTCAGCTATCCGCGCTCGAACCTTTTCGCTTTCGGCTTCGCCCATCCGCGGAACTACGGCACCCAGTTCACGCGCGCGAACTGGGTTCTCGCCATCGATTCCGACGAACTGGTCGAGCCCGACCAGGTCCGCGCCCTGCGCCAGCTGGATCCGGGCGCGACGCGCGCGTTCAACGTGACGCGCAAGAACTATCAGCAGGCCCCCGGCCTTGGTCTCCATGACCTGGACCAGCTGATCAAGACCGCCCCCTTCACGACCGAACAGCATCGCCGGTTCCACTGGAACGACCCCGCGATGCGCTGGGAGGGCCTGATCCACGAAGAGATCTGGGACGGCGGCGCCAGCGCCTACGCCACGGCCGGCCAGGTCGACGTGACGCTGCACCACCTGAACGCCTACAAGACGCACGGCTCGGCGCACGAGAAGCAGCTCCTGTATTCGTACATCACCCTGAAGGCCGTGGCGTTCCCGCGCTTCCAGTACGGCACCAACGACTATTGGTTCACCACCTTCGTGCAGCAGAACTTCGCGTCGCTGGTCGAGTACGCCAACGCGTTCAGCGACGCTCAGGGCCTGCCGAGGCTTCCGATGCCGCTGCTGACCGAGGCGCTCGACAAGTTGCCCGCGACCGCAGCGTCGTGAACTGGGCGCGGGCGCTCGTCACCGAAGCGCACGCCGGCCGCCCGGACCCTTCCTCGGGGTTCCGGGCAGGTCCTGCGGCTCTCGACCGGACGCGACCCGCGCTAACCGCCCGACGAATTCGGCACGACGCCCACCGGCCGCCCCTCGGCTTCCCGCGGGGCGTCCCGATGCCGCATAGTCAACGCCAGGACCAGTACGGCGACCGCCGCCAGGACCACGAACCAGATCTCACGCCGCAGCCAGCGATGACGGGGCGCGGGTTCGACGGCGACGCCTTCGGGCGGCTCCTTGCTCATTCGCGGGCTCCTCGATCGACCGGGCGCTCCGCCGGCGCCCCGAGTGATAGCGCGCCGGAAAGGCTGGGGTTCAACGCGGCCGCCGGACCGGGGCGGCATCCAGGATAGAAGTCTTCATGCCTCTGCAAAAGTTCAGTCCCGCGACGCTTCCGACGATCCTGTTGTCCGTCGGGGAGACCGTCGACTCCGCGGCCCGGTCGGGCATTCACCGCGTGGTCGTCGAACTCGCGCGGACCCTGGCGACCGTGTCGAACCTGCATCTCGTGCGCTGGGACGCCCAGGCCGGCCAGTTGCGACCGATCGACCACGACGAATTCGACCGGCTCTTCGGCTGCGGGCGTTGGCCCGCGGGCCTGCGCCCCCATCCGGCCGCCCGCCGCGTCGCCTACCGGTTTTCCGACCTCTGGGAGAGCCCCGAGGAAACCTGGCTCATCGATCCGGAAGTCGGCCATCACATTCCCGATCGGATGGAGGCCTTCGCCAAGGCGCTGTCGCAGTGCCGCGAGCGCGGCATCCGGGTCGCGACGGTCTTCTACGACCATATCCCGCTCTCACACGCGGCCTATCAGGCCGACAAGGCCGCCCATCTGCGCTATCTCGCCGAGATCAGCCGCGCCGATCTGATCCTGCCGATCTCCCACTGGAGCGCGCGCACCCTCGAGGATTTCTACGCCGGCCTGGGCCTGGCCGCGCCCGACGGGCAGATCCGGGCGGCGCCGCTGGCCGAAGCCCGCCAGGCCGCCCCGGCCGTCGCCGGCGGCCAGGAGACCGACAAGCGCCTGATCCTGTTGGTCGGCACCGTGGAGCCGCGCAAGCGCCAGGTGGAATTCCTGCGCGCCTTCGCGCGGGCCCAGAAGCGCAGCGCCGCGGCGCGCGGAATGCGGGTCCTGCTGGCCGGCTCCCTTCACCCGGCCGTCGCCCGCGAGTTCGAGGCCCTGGTGCAGGCCAATCCGTCCGTCGACTACCTGCGCTACGCCCCCGACGAGGTCATCGCCGATCGCCTGAAGGACACGGCCTTCACCGCCTTCGTCTCCGAGGACGAGGGCTTTGGCCTGCCGATCGCCGAAAGCCTCGCCGCCGGCCTGCCGTGCCTGTGCGCGAACTTCGGGGCGATGGCCGAGGTCGCCGAGGGCGGCGGCTGCCTGACCGTCGACGTGCGCCAGGAGGCCGCCCTGGAGGAGGCCATCGTCCGGCTCAGCGAGGACGCCGATCTTCGCCTCCGGCTGCGCTCCGAGATCGCCGCCCGCGCCCTTCGCACCTGGGACGACTACGCGCGCGACATCGTGCGTGAACTTTCCCTCGCCACGCCGGGCGCGGCGACCCCGGCCCAGGACGTCCGCGTCGCCCAAGGCGATGTGGAGGACGTCGAGACCCTCGCCGCCTCGGACGTGGCGGTCTTCTCGTCGACCCAGGCGCGCGACGCCTTCGTGGCGGCGGCCGCCGAGGCCGGCGTGAAGACGCTACTGCCCTCCCGGCTGGCGGTCGGCGAGGCGGAGGGCGCGCGCCTGACGGCCGAGCTGTCGGGCTTTCGCCAGCGCCTGGCCCGGATCGCCCGCGTCGAGAAACGTTATGCGGCCCTGCGCCAGGCTCTCGCCGGAGAGGCCCGGGAACGCCCGGTCTTCCTTCGCGTCGTTCTGTCCACCTACAACCGGCGCGACTTCGTCATCGAGAACATCAAGTGGCTGCTGGCCCAGCTGCCCAAGCATGCCGACCTCGAGATCGCCGTGGTCGACAACGCCTCCACCGACGGGACGGCCGAGGCGATCGAGCAGATGTTCCGCGGCACGCGGCTGCGCTGGGTGGTCAACCCGGCCAATGTCGGCATGCTCGGCAACATGCGTGAATGCTCGCTGCTGCAGGGCGCGGAGTATGTGTGGCTGGTCGGCGACGACGACTTCATCGTCCCGCAGCAGTTCGACGCGATCGTCGACAGCCTCAAGCGCCAGCGCGGCGTTCCCCTGGCCTACCTCAACTTCGGGGTCTACTACCGCCAGGCCCTGGGGCCGGCCGACACGCCCGAGCGCGTGATGGCCGAAAAGGTGCTGCTGGCCGAGCGGCCCATCGCCAGCGGCGTCTATCCGGTCAGGACGGTCGCCGCCCAGCACGACAACCTGTTCACGGCCATCTACATCAACATCTGGCGCTCCGACGTGCTGTCGGCCGCCTACGACCACACCTTCGCGGGCAAGCCCTTCGTCGACCTGGTCGAGAGCATCCCCTGCACCAAGACCATCCTCGAGAGCTTCGGCGAGTGCGACTCCTATTGGCACGCGCCCGTCAGCATCGTCGGCAACGCGCACAACAGCTGGGTGCGCCATCGCCCGCGCTGGCACGCTCTCCTGATGCCGCAGGCCCTGGCCCTGGCCCGGGACGCCGGCGTCGACGCCGAAACCCTCTGGCCGTGGGCGAGGCTGCAGGGCGAACTCTACGACGAGGCCCGCGGACTGGCCGCCGATCTGGGCCTTGGCCTGGACATGAGCGAAGCCGACGCCTTCGACATCAGCTGGCCCACCTTCCGGCGACGCCTAGTTCAGAGCGCTTCGAAATGACGTCCTTGATCTCCCGCATCCCCCGGGCGGCGCTGGCCGGCGCGCGCGCCCTCAAGCGCCACGGCCCGGGCAACCTGCTGAGCTTCGGCGTGGCGATGGTGCGCCGGCAGGGCATCGTCCCGACCTTGCGCTACGCCCTGCTGCCGCCGGTCGACCGAAAGCTCGCCCTGTCCAGCCTGGAGAGACGACGCCGGCTCGCCAACAACGAGCTGGCCGCCGACGAGGATCGCTTCGACGAGAAGGACCTCGACCGCCGCTTCGCGATGCCGCGCGCGCGCTGGGAGCAGAGGGTGCTGGCCCACGACCGCCACGTCGCCAAGCAGGAGACGCTGGCGGGCGGCCCGCGGCATCGCAAGCTCTCGCTCACCGTGGTGATCGCGCAGGGGCCGGCCGACGCCGTGTCGCGAACCCTGCAGAGCCTCGCCGACCTGCCGGACGATGCGCTCGCGTCGAGACCCCGCGCCTGGGGTCCGACGCTCCCGCCGGCCGCGCCGGCGGGGGTCACGATCCTGTCCGGCTGGTCCGACGTCCTGGCCCGGGCGGACGGCCTGGTCGTCTTCCTGCAGGCCGGCGACCGGCTGCTTCGGCGCTGGCCGCAGACGGTGGCTGCCGCCCATGCGCGCGGCGAGACCGAGGTCGTCAGCTTCGACATGGTTTCGCTGACCGCCGAGCAGGCCGCGCCGCTTTTCCTGCCCGGCGCCAACCCGCTGCTGGCGCGGCATGTCGACTACGCCTTCTCGCGGCTCGCGTTCCGCGCCGACGTCCTGGCCGCCTTCGCCGTTGCCCCCGCCCCCTACGACGCCCTGCGCGGCTGGATGGCCTCGCGCGGTCTCACGGACAGCCGCTCCGCGTGGCGGCACGTGTTCGAGGTCGTCGCCGAGATCGACCTGGATCCGCAACGCATCGTCGACGAGCGGACGCGGCTGGGCGAACGGACCAAGGCCTCGGCGCATCCGGGCGCCCAGGTCGGCGTCGTCATCTGCACGAAGGACAAGGGGCACCTGCTGCGCCAGCTGGTGCGCAGCCTCGACCTGGTCGCCAACCCGCTGATCAGCGACCTGGTGATCGTCTCGAACAACACCACCGCCCCCCACGCCAAGGCCCTGCTGGACGAGCTGGCCGGGGCGCCCAAGGTCAAGGTTCTGGTCCGCGACGAGCCGTTCAACTTCTCGCGGTTCTGCAATGCGGGCGCGAAGCTGACCGACGCCTCGCACCTGCTGTTCCTCAATGACGACATCGCCCCGGTCACCGAGGACTGGCTCGGGCGGCTCGTGGACGACGTCCAGGAGCCCGGCGTGGGCGTCGCCGCCCCGTTGCTGGTCTATCCCGACGAACGCATCCAGCACGCTGCGATGTATCTGGGCTTCAAGGGCATCGCCGGCCATACCCTGCGCCACGCCCGCCTGCCCGACGAGGACTACCTCTTCTACGCCAGCGCGCCGCGCGAGGTGAGCGCGGTCACCGGCGCGGCCATGATGGTCACGCGCGCCTGTTTCGAGGCCCTGAACGGCTTCGACGAGCAGCTTGCCACCTACCTGCAGGACGTCGACCTCTGCCTGCGCGCACGCCGCTCGGGCCACGCGGTCGTGTTCGATCCGCGGGCCGTCCTGATCCACATGGAGTCGGCGTCGATGCGCTCCGACGTCGCCAACAGCGCCTTGGCGCGCCGCCGGCAGCTGGAGCACAACTACTTCATCGCCCGCTGGGGCGGCTCGCTGCAGTTCGACCCGTTCCACAACCCGGCCTTCGGGATCGAGGACGAGTCGCTGCACAGCCTCACCCAGTTCACCTAGGCGCCTGACCGTCGAAGGCTAGACGGCCAGGAAGCGTCCGCCCCGTCTCGGCTTGCCCGGAGCGGGCGGCGGCGGCGCTGGCGGATCGGCGGCCGGCACGGTCGGCGCGGCTTCCGCGGCGGCGG
>NZ_QHJY01000156.1 GCF_003185805.1 Caulobacter sp. D5 | reverse complement strand
CCGGCGCGGTCGCGACGGCGGCGGCGGGACGGGCTTTCGGCGCGGCCAGCAGCGGCGCGCCCGGGGCCAAGGCCAGCACTAGGGCGGCGGACAGAAGGAGTCGTTTCACGGCGTTTCCCCACGCAACGGCGGTTGACGTCCGCCACTTCAGTGATATTCTCAATATATCGATCAATTGTCCATATTGTGAGAATTGATCGTTGGATCGAGTTCGATCCTTCCCCGTTCTGCCTGACCTCGTTCCCCCTGAGGTCGCAGGAGCGCCGGCTTGGCCAGCGCTCCTTTCTTTTTGCCTTAACGGCTCCCGGCTCTCCCCTTTTCCGTAAAACCCCCGCGGAAGCGGGGGCCCAGGTGTTTTGTCGTCGAGCGCCACGCGTTTCAGAAAAAGCCTGGGTCCCCGCTTCCGCGGGGATTTTACGGGGTAGAGAACCTTTTAGGGCCGCCCCGCGCAGCTGGGCTCGCCGCGCGCCGAGGCGTCGGCCACGCCCGGCAGCACCAGCTTGGAGACCGGAACCTTCGCCCCCCGCAGCCCCTTGGCCACGATGCCGGCCGCCATGCGCGCACCCAGCTCGTTGGGGTGGGTGGTGTCGTTGATGCCTTCGGGGTGGCTGGCGATCTTGTCGGCCGCCGAATAGATCATGAAGCGCTTGGCGCCCTCGGCCTCGCCCATCTTCTGCAGGGCCGCCTGGCTTTCCTTGTCCAGATCGATCAGCGGCGTCTTCGTCTCGGCCGCCACCCGCCGCACGGTCGCCGAATAGGGACCGTGGGTGTCCTGGATCTGGCCGTCCTTGAAGATCAGCTTGGCGATCGGGGTGATCAGCACCGGCTTGCCGCCGGCCGTCCGCACGTCGGCCACGAACCGGCGCAGGTTGTCGGCATAGGCCCCGTTGGGATCGGTGAAGCGGACGATCTTCTTGGTGTCGGCGTCGTTGTGGCCGAACTGGATCAGGACGGTGTCGTCCTTCTTCAGCTGCGCCATCAGCACCGCCCACAGCCCCTCCTCCTGGAAGGTCTTGGTCGAGCGGCCGCCGCGGGCCAGGTTGACGATCTCCGCCTCCGGCTTCAGCGAGCACTTCAGCACCATGCCCCAGCCCATCTGCGGGAAGCTTCCCGAGTTGTAGTTGGCGGCGGTGGAATCGCTGGCGATGACGATGCGGTTGGGATCGGCCAGGGCGGCGGGCGCCGCCCCCAGCACGAGAGCGATGGCGAGGGCGGCGGCGACTTTCATCAGCGGGTCTCCGCCAGGATTGAACGATCGATCTCGGAGACGGAATTGACGCCGGTCAGCGCCATGGCCACCCGCATCTCCTTCTCCATCAGGTCGAGCAGCTGGGTCACCCCCGCCTGCCCGTTGGCCGCCAGGGCGTAGACGGCGGCCCGGCCCAAGAGGACGCCCTTGGCGCCCAGGGCCAGCATCCGCACCACGTCGAGGCCCGAACGCACCCCGCCGTCGGCGAGTACGGTCAGCTTGTCGCCGACGGCCTCGGCGATGGCCGGCAGCGCCTTAGTCGAGGACAGCACCCCGTCCAGCTGGCGGCCGCCGTGGTTGGACACCACGACCCCGTCCGCGCCGATGTCGGCGGCGGCCTTGGCGTCCTCGGGATCGAGCACGCCCTTGATGATCAGCGGCCCCTTCCAGGACTCGCGGATCCATTCCAGGTCCTTCCACTGGATCGAGGGGTCGAAGTTCGCCCCCAGCCAGCCCATGAAGTCCTCCAGGCCCGTATTGCCCTTCAGCACCGGGGCCACGTTGCCCAGGGTGTGGGGACGGCCCATCAGGCCGACGTCCCACGCCCATTGCGGCCGGCCCACGGCCTGCAGCATCCGGCGGAGCGAAGCGTTCGGACCGCTCATGCCCGAATGCGCGTCGCGATAGCGGGCCCCCGGCACGGGCATGTCGACGGTGAAGACGAGCGTCGTCGCCCCCGCCGCCGCCGCCCGCGCCAGGAGGTCGCGCATGAAGGCGCGATCCCGAAGCACATAGAGCTGGAACCACAGCGGCCGGCTGGAAGCCGCCGCCACTTCATCCACGTCGCACACCGACACCGTCGACAGACACAGGGGCACGCCCTTGGCCGAAGCCGCGCGCACCGCCTGGCACTCGCCCCGACGGGCGTACATGCCCGTCAGGCCGACCGGGGCCAGCACCACCGGCATGGACTGCTCCACGCCGAACAGGCTGGTCGCCGTCGAGACCCTGGACACGTCCTTGAGCACCCGCTGGCGCAGGGCCAGGTCGGCGAGGTCGGAGACGTTGCGGGCCAGGGTCCGCTCGGCATAGGCGCCGCCGTCGATGTAGTCGAAGAGGAAGCGCGGCAGCTTGCGCCGCGCCGCCTCGCGGAAGTCGGTGGTCGACGAGATGATCACGGGACTACTGCAGGTTCACGAACGCGCCGCCGTCCACCAGCAGGGCCGCGCCGGTGACATAGTTGGCCAGGTCCGAGGCCAGGAACACGATCGGGCCGGCCAGGTCGTCGGGCTCGCCCAGGCGGCCCAGCGGGATGCGGCCGCTCATGTATTCGCGCTTGGCGACGTCGGCCAGGTCTTCCTTGTTGATCGCGGTCTCGATCGTGCCCGGCAGCACCGAGTTGCAGCGAATGCCATACTTCCCGAGCGCGATGGCGGTCGACTGCATGAGACTGTGCACGCCGGCCTTGGTCGGGGTGTAGTGCGTCTGCATGCCGCCGCCCACCAGGGCGCTGATCGAGGAAACGGCGATGATCGAGCCGCCATGGCCCTGCTTGACCATCTGGTTGGCCGCCGCCTGCACCATGTAATAGGCGCCGTGCAGGTTGACCTTCATGGTCCGCTCGAGAACCTCGGGCGGCATGTCGAGGAAGGCGTGGAACGGGCAGATGCCGGCGTTGTTGACGAAGACGTCGACCTTGCCGAAGGCCGCGACGGCGGCGTCGACGAAGGCCTTGGCCGTGGCGACCTCGGCCACGTCGCCCTTCACGGCGATGGCGCGGCGGCCCAGGGCCTCGATCTGCGCCACGGCGTCGGCCGCGCCGGCCTCGTCGGAGTGGTAGTTGATCGCCACGTCGGCGCCATGACGCGCGGCGCCGATGGCGGCCGCCTTGCCGATGCCGCCCGAGGCGCCGGTCACCAGCACCACCTTGTCCTTCAGAAGCATAGTTCCTCCGTCATACATACGCGCGGGAGGCGTCAGGTCTTGGCGCCCGAACCCCGCTTACCGTTCCAGCCCAAATCGCGGCTGATCGCGTCGGCGGCCAGGCGGACGTCGTCCACCAGGCCGGTCATCCGTTCGTCGTCCATGTACTGAGCAGCGCCCGAGACGCTGATCGCGGCGACGATCTGACCGCCCGCCCCGCGCACGGGCGCGGCCACGCAGCGAATGCGGTCTTCGTTTTCCTCGAGGTCGAAGGCGACCCCGCGCTGGGAGTAGTCGCGCATCCACGCGATCCACTGCTCTTCGTTGGGCGCGCCGGCGGCGGCCGGGCCTTCCTTGCGATAGAGCGCCCGCCAGCGGGCTTCCTCGTCGTCCAGCACCAGGGCCTTGCCCAGGCCGGTCGAGCGGATCGGCTGGCGATCGCCCACGCGCGAGGAGATGTTGATGCGACGGCGGCCGGTCAGCTTGTCCAGATAAAGAGCCCGGTCGTCGTCGAGCACGCCCAGGTGGACGGTGTCTTCCAGCTCTTCCCACAGCTTTTCCAGGTGCGGGCGCGCCACGCGCGGCAGGTCCATCTGCTGGCTGGCCAGATAGCCCAGTTCGAGCAGCTTGGAGCCAAGGCTATAGCCTTCGCGCGGCGTTTGGGTGAGCATACGTCGTTCGACCAAGGCCGTGGCCAGCCGGTGGGTGGTGCTGCGGGTCAGGCCGAGTCGCGCGGCCAGGGCCGGCAGGCCGATGGCGCCCGCGTCGGCCACCACGTCGAGCACGTCCAGGCCGCGAAACAGCGTCTGGCTGCCGCTTGGGCTCTTGGTCGCCGCGCCTTCGTCGTCAGCCACTGGTTCCGCTCCCCTTGACGTGCTGGGTTTCATTTTGTAGCACTACCTCTCATAATATGGAACGCAAGACAAGGGCTCGCTTCGCGACTCTTCGGGTCACGGATCTACCGCGGCGAGCGTGTCATACGATGTTCTGGGGAGGTAGCGCGAACATGTGTTCGCGCCGTTCGGCGGCCCCGCTGGCGCGCCCTCCCCCGGTTTGGGGTTGATCCGGTCGAGCGACCGGGCGTTGTTGGAGCACTAAGATGCCGCTTCCCTTGATCAAGCATGTCCGGGCCTTCGTGGTCCGCGGCGGCGGCGCCGATTATCACGACCAGGGCGAAGGCCACTGGATCGACGATCACATCGCCACCCCGATGTCGCGCTATCCGGAATACCGCCAGAGCCGCCAGAGCTTCGGCATCAACGTGCTGGGCACGCTGGTCGTCGAGATCGAGGCCGTCGACGGCACGATCGGCTTCGCGGTGACCACCGGCGGCGAGCCGGCCGCCTACATCGTCGAAAAGCACCTGGCCCGCTTCCTGGAAGGCCGCGACCCGACCGAGGTCGAGAAGATCTGGGACCAGATGTACTTCTCCACCCAGTACTACGGCCGCAAGGGCCTGGTCGTGAACGCCATCTCGGGCGTCGACCTGGCGCTCTACGACCTGCTGGGCAAGCTGCGCCAGGAGCCGGTCTACGCCCTGCTGGGCGGCAAGGTTCGTGACGAGCTGACCTTCTACGCCACGGGCGCGCGTCCGGACCTGGCCAAGGAGATGGGCTTCATCGGCGGCAAGATGCCCCTGCACCACGGCCCGGCCGAGGGCGAGGAAGGCCTGCACAAGAACATCCAGGAACTGGCCACCATGCGCGAGCGCGTGGGCGAGGACTTCTGGCTGATGTTCGACTGCTGGATGTCGCTGGACCTCAACTACGCCACCAAGCTGGCCCACAAGGCTCACGAGCTGGGCCTGAAGTGGATCGAGGAGGCGCTGAGCCCCGACGACTATTGGGGCTATCGCGACCTCAAGAAGAACGCGCCCAAGGGCATGCTGGTCACCACCGGCGAGCACGAAGCCACCCGCTGGGGCTTCCGCATGCTGCTGGAGATGGAATGCTGCGACATCATCCAGCCGGACGTGGGCTGGTGCGGCGGCGTCACCGAGCTGATCAAGATCGCCAACCTGGCCGACAGCAAGGGCGTGATGATGATCCCGCACGGCTCGTCGGTGTACAGCTACCATTTCGTCATCACGCGCCATAACAGCCCGTTCGCCGAGTTCCTGATGATGGCGCCCAAGGCCGACGAGGTCGTGCCGATGTTCCATCCGCAGCTGATCGGCGAGCCCGTGCCGGTCAACGGCAAGCTCAAGCTCGGCGACGCGCCCGGCTTCGGCGTCGAGCTGAACCGCGACATCGCCCTGCACCGTCCCTATCCGCGGTAAGCCGCGCCTTTCCTCCCCCATTTCCCCCTAGAGCCAGAAGATCATGAAACTGCTGCGTTACGGCCCGCGGGGCGCCGAAAAGCCCGGTCTGCTCGACGCCGAAGGCAAGATCCGCGACCTGTCGGGCCACGTGTCCGACATCACCGGCGCCGAACTGTCGCCCGAGGGCCTGGCCAAGATCGCCGCCATCGACCCGGCCACCCTGCCGGTGGTCGAAGGCTCGCCGCGCTACGGCGTGCCGATCGGCAATGTCGGCAAGTTCCTGGCCATCGGCCTGAACTTCGCCGACCACGCCAAGGAAGCCGGTCTGGAGCCTCCGCCCGAGCCGATCTTCTTCACCAAGGCGATCTCGTGCCTGAACGGCCCGAACGACCAGGTCATGCTGCCCAAGGGCGCCGAGAAGGGCGACTGGGAAGTCGAGCTGGGCGTCGTGATCGGCAAGCGCGCCCGCTATGTCGAGCAATCCGAAGCCCTGGACTACGTCGCCGGCTATGTGCTGGTGAACGACGTCTCCGAGCGCGCCTTCCAGAAGGAGCTCGGCTCGCAGTGGGACAAGGGCAAGGGCTGCGACACCTTCGGTCCGGTCGGTCCGTGGGTCGTCACCGCCGATGAGGTCGGCGACTGCCAGAACCTCGACATGTGGCTCGACCTCAACGGCAAGCGCATGCAGACCGGCAACAGCAAGACGATGATCTTCGGCGTCGCCGAGCTGATCGCCTATATGAGCCGCTTCGTCACCCTGGAGCCGGGCGACATCCTGACCACGGGCACCCCTCCGGGCGTCGGCGAAGGCCAGAAGCCGGAAAAGATCTTCCTCAAGGCCGGCGACGTCATGGAGCTGGGCATCGAGAAGCTCGGCAGCCAGCGTCAGGAAGTCATCGCCTGGACCAAGGAAGGCGTCTCGTGACCGTCTACGCCAACCGCTTTGCAAACCGCGCCGCCGTCATCACCGGCGGCGCCTCGGGCCTGGGCAAGGAAACCGCCCGCCGCCTGGTCGCCGAAGGCGGCAAGGTCGCCCTGTGGGACGTCAACGCCGAGGCCCTGAAGGCCGCCGCCGAGGAAATCGGCGCCACCTTCACCTACGCGCTGGACGTCTCCGACGAAGCCCAGGTCGCGGCCGCCACGGCCGCCAGCCTGGAAGCCCTTGGCAAGATCGACGTGCTGGTCAATTCGGCCGGCATCACCGGCGCCACCGTGCCGGTGCACGAGTTCCCGCTCGACAGCTGGAAGCGCGTCATCGACATCAACCTGAACGGCCTGTTCTACTGCTGCCGTTCGGTGGTGCCGCACATGCTGGCGGCCGGCTACGGCCGCATCGTCAACGTCGCCTCGGTGGCCGGCAAGGAAGGCAATCCGAACGCCAGCGCCTATTCGGCGTCGAAGGCCGGCGTGATCGGCCTGACCAAGTCGCTGGGCAAGGAACTGGCCGGCAAGGGCGTGATCGCCAACGCCCTGACCCCCGCCACCTTCGAAAGCCCGATCCTCGAGCAGCTGCCCGCCAGCCAGGTCGAGTACATGCGCTCGAAGATCCCGATGGGCCGTCTCGGCGAAGTCGAGGAAAGCGCCGCCATGGTCTGCTTCATGGCCAGCGAAGAGTGCAGCTTCACCACCGCCGCCACCTTCGACACGTCCGGCGGCCGGACCACCTTCTAAGCTTTTGTATCCGGGCTCGTCCGCCCTTCGGGGCGGGCGGGTTCAAAGGGAGGAACCATGGCGTACGCGGGTCCGATCATCGACGCCCACATGCACCTGTGGGACCTCGACAAGCACTACTATTCGTGGCTGCAGGACGACCCGCTGCCCAACAATCCGGCCGGCGACATGAGCCTGATCGCCGGGAAGGACTACCTGCCCGCCGACTACGCCGCCGACGCCCTGCCCTGGCGCGTCCAGAGCCTGGTCCACGTCGAGTGCGGCCTGCCGACCGACAAGCAGCTTTCCGAGACCGACTGGCTGGAAGGCCTGGCCGACGCCGGCGCGCCCATCGGGGCCATCGTCGCCGGGGCCAATCTGGACGATCCCAATGTCGAGCTGCTGCTGGAAGCCCACGCCGAGCGCCCGCGCGTTCGCGGGATCCGCCAGATCGTCAATTTCCACCAGAACCCGGCCAAGACCTACGGCCCGTCCGACCTGCTGCTGAACGACCAGTGGCGCCGGGGTTTCGCGCTGCTGGCCGACCACGGCCTGTCGTTCGACCTACAGCTCTATCCCTCGCAGATGGCGACGGCCGCCGCGCTGGCCGACGCCCATCCCGACATCCCGCTGATCGTCAACCACGCCGGCATGCCGACCGACCGCGACGATGAAGGCCTGGCGCTCTGGCGCTCAGGTCTGGCGGACCTCGCCAAGCGCCCCAACGTCTCGTGCAAGATCTCGGGCCTGGCCATGGTCGACCGCGCCTGGACGGTGGAAAGCCTGCGCCCGTTCGTCCTCTACGTGATCGAGGCCTTTGGCCCCGAACGCAGCATGTTCGCCAGCAACTTCCCGGTCGAGAAGGTGCACGGAAGCTTCGACGCCTTCTACCGCGCCTACGACGCCATCACGGCCGATTTCAGCGACGCCGAGCGCCAGCGCCTGTTCGCCGGCACGGCCGCCGACATCTACCGCATCGCCTGACAACCATAAAAAGACGCCCGGAGGACACCCCATGAGCAGCAAGATCGAAGGTCGCCCGATCGCCTTCCGCATGCAGCTGAAGGCCGGCGTCGCCGCCGAGTACGAGCGCCGTCACGACGAGCTGTGGCCGGACCTGGCCGAGGCCCTGCGCGGCGCGGGCATCTACGACTATTCGATCTTCCTCGACGAAGAGACCATGAGCCTGTTCGCCGTGCTGCGCCTGAAGCCGGACAACAACAAGGACGCCCTGCCCCTGCAGCCCGTGATGAAGCGCTGGTGGGACTTCATGGCCGACCTGATGGAGGTCCACCCCGACAACAAGCCCGTCGAGTGGCCGCTGAAGCCCGTCTTCTTCTTCGAGGGCTGAAGACCGTGAAGCGTCCCGCCCTGATAGGCCTCGCCGCCGCCCTGCTCGCGACCACCGCCCTCCATGGGGCGACTCTGGCCGAGCCGACGCGCTACGTCATGACGGCGTTCACCAACGCCAGCCAGTCGAACATGAGCATCTACGACTCGGCCGACGGTACGCGCTTCACCCTGCAGAAGCCGCTGGCCTACACCCCGCCCAAGGGGCTGATCCGCGACCCCAGCGTGCTCAAGCGCAAGGACGGCTTCTACTACGTCGCCTACACCACCGGCTGGACCGGAAACACCATCGGCCTGGCCCGCAGCAAGGACCTGGTCGACTGGACCTTCCTGCGCGACGTCACCATCGACGTGCCCGGCGTCACCAACAGCTGGGCGCCCGAGTGGTTCGTCGACACCGACGGCTCCGAGCACCTGATCCTGTCGGTCTCGACCACCGGCATCGGCGGGCAGTTTCAGCCCTACCGCATCACCGCCCAGGACGCCGACCTGACCGCCTGGAGCGCGCCGCGCCCGCTGTCGGGCATGGGTCCCAACTACATCGACGCCTTCGTCGTGCGCGAGGGCTCGCAGTACCAGGCCTTCGCCAAGAACGAGACCACCAAGTACATCGAGCTGCTGACCGCCCCCTCGCTGGACGGCCCCTGGCAGGTCAAGGGCGGCGGCGACTGGGCCGGCTGGGGCAAGTTCCTCGAAGGCCCCGCCGTCACCCGTACCCCCGACGGCGCGTGGCGCGTCTATTTCGACGAGTACATGGCCAAGCGCTACTGGTACTCCGACAGCAAGGACGGCTTCCGCACCTGGACCAAGAAGCAGGAGCTGCCCGAGCTTTCCGGCACCGTCCGCCACTTCACCGTGCTCAAGGAAGGCGGCGACCAGGCGATCGCGGAGAAGCCCGCTGAAGCCCACAAGATCACCTGGGACAAGTACTCCCTGAAGGTCGACGGCAACCGCATCTACTCCTGGGGCGGCGAGTTCCACCCCTTCCGCGTGCCCAGCCCCGACCTGTGGCGCGACATCCTCCAGAAGATGAAGGCCAGCGGCTACAACACCGTCGCGATCTACATCGACTGGGGCTACCACTCGCCCAAGCAAGGGGTCTACGACTTCAGCGGCGTGCGCGACATCGATCGCGTGCTGACCATGGCCAAGGAAGAAGGCCTCTACGTCATCACCCGCGCCGGGCCCTACGTGAACGCCGAGCTGACGCGCGGCGGCTTCCCCGGCTGGCTGGTCAACCAGCAGGCTCGCGCCCGTACCGACGCGCCTGAATACGTCCAGGCCGCCGACGAGTGGCTGAGCCAGATCAACAAGGTCATCGCCCGCCACCAGCTGACCACCGGCCAGGGCACGGTCATCGCCCACCAGATCGAGAACGAGCTCGACGTCGTCGGCGCCCCGCAGCAGCGCTACATGCAGTGGCTGGCCGACAAGGCCCGCGCGGATGGGATCACCGTCCCGCTGTTCCACAACGACAAGGGCCGCAACGGCTACTGGGTGCCCAAGGACTCCAAGGTCCCCGGCACGGTGGAAGGCCCGACCGACCTCTACGCCTTCGACGGCTATCCGGGCGGCTCGTGCAAGGTCGACTCCACGCCGTCGGCGGCCGGTGTCGCGCCCGACTGGGGCCTCTACGGCGCCGGCGGGGCCAAGGGCGGCGCCTCGGCCAGCCCCAACACCCCCGGCTTCGCGGCCGAGTTCGGCGGCGGCTGGTTCGACTACTGGGGCAGCAACGGCGACTACGACTGCACCGCCCTCCATCGCGGCGTCGGCTACCAGCGGGTGTTCTACGGAACCAACATCGCCAACGGCCTGACGATCCAGAGCTTCTACATGACCTATGGCGGCACCTCGTGGGGCTGGCTGCCGGCCCCGGTGGTGTTCAGCTCCTACGACTACGGCTCGGCCATCGACGAGGCCCGCGGGCTTCGCGACAAGGCCAAGGTCATGAAGCAGATGGGCCAGTTCCTGAACGCTGTTCCGGACCTCACCCGCATGGACAAGGGCGAGTTCGTCACGGTCTCGAACGACAAGGTCCGCGTCTACCACAACGTCAACACCGAGACCGGCAGCCACCTCTATGTGGTGGTCCACAATCCCAGCAGCGCCACCGGCGACGAGGCCTTCTCCTTCAAGCTGAAGACCCGCGACGGCGAGTACGTGGTCCCCTCGCGGATCAAGGGCCAGGACAGCAAGATGCTGATGGCCAGCTACGACCTGGGCGGCCAGCGGCTGGTCTATTCGACGTCCGAGATCCAGACCCACCTGCCCTGGAACGGCGGCGATCTCGCCCTGCTCTACGGCCGCGCCGGCGAAGCCGGCGAG
>NZ_QHJY01000155.1 GCF_003185805.1 Caulobacter sp. D5 | reverse complement strand
CAAGGCCAGCCGGCCGACGCGGCGATCCGCGCGACCTTCGCCCGCAACGCCTCGCCGCGCACGGCGGCGCTGTTCATGCAGACCATGCTGCTGGTCGAGAGCGATCTCGTTCGGCCGTTGCAGATCCAGTGCCCGCACTGCGCCGGCTACGCCATGGACGAACAGCGGCTGGTGACCGCCTGCGGCCTGGCCGCCGCCGCGCCGGGCCTGGCCGCCCGTCTGCTGGCCCCGCTGGTGACGCGGCCCGAGGTGGCCGGCACGTTCGCCCGCGCCCTCAACCACGCCCTGGCCCTGGACGGCTGCCCCCTGCCCGTTCGGATGGGTGAACCGGTCGAGGAAGCCCCGCCCCCGCGCATGGCGACGGTGCACTAGCGCCGAGCGCCGGAGACGGCTTGGCCTGACGGCGCGGCTCGCCTATCCAGGGTCCATGACCGCGCCCCGCATCGTCGCCCGCGACCTGGCCTATTCCGGCTGGCTGCGCCTGCATATGCTGACCCTGGAGACCGAGGGCGGCGAGCGCTTCAAGCGCGTCGTCGAGGACCACGGCTCGGCCGTCGCGGTCCTGCCCTACGACCCTGAACGCAAGGTCGCCGTGGTGGTGCGCCTGACGCGGGCGCCGTTGCTGATGAAGGAGGCCGCCGCAGTCGTCGAGGCCCCGGCCGGGCTGATCGACGCCGGCGAGACGGCGATCGAGGCCGCCCGCCGCGAGGCGATGGAAGAGACCGGCCTCACCCTGCGCGAGATCATTCCGGCCGGCGAGATCTGGAGCATGCCGGGCGTGTCCAGCGAACACATGACGCTGTTCCTGGCCGAATACGGCGTCGCTGACCGCACCCACGCCGGCGGCGGCCTGGCCGAGGAACACGAGGACATCGAGGTGATCGAGCGTCCGCTCGACGCGCTGTGGGCCGAAACCAACGGCGCCGCGCCCGCAGACGCCAAGACCCGGATCCTGCTGCAGGCCCTGCGGCTGAAACGCCCAGACCTCTTCGACGGCCCGCTCTAGAACCCGACCTCGAAGCGCATGCCGTCATAGGCCGGCTCGACGCCCGGCGGCAGCTGGCCGGCCAGGGCGTTGTAGTCGAGGTCGATGTGCAGGTTGGTCAGGATCGCCCGCTTGGGCCTGGCCCGCTCGATCCAGCCCAGGGCCCGCTCGACATTGGCGTGGGTGGGGTGCGGGGTCCAGCGCAGGGCGTCGACGATCATGACGTCGAGGTCTTGCAGGTCCGGCCAGCTGTCTTCCGGGATCTGCAGCACGTCGGGCATGTAGGCGACCCCGCCGAAGCGGAAGCCGGCGGCGCGGATCTCGCCGTGATCGACGTCGAAATTGACCACGGGGATGGCGCCGCTGGGCCCCTCGACGCTCCAGGCCTGGCCATGCGGCGGCAAATGGCGCGCCTCGCAGATGGCCGGATAGCCGCCCTTGGTCTCGAACACGTAGCCGAACCGCAGGAGCAGGCCGTCATAGGTCGCCGGATCCATGTAGGTCGGGATCCTGAAGCGGTGATTGAGGAAGAACGGCCGCACGTCGTCGAGGCCGTGGGCCTGGTCGGCGTGGTCGTGGGTGAACAGCACCGCGTCGATGCGGCCGGCGCCCGCCCGGGCGGTCTGCAGCCGCAGGTCCGGCGAGGTGTCGACGAGAACCGTCGTATCGCCGCGCGGATCGCCGCCCGACAGCCGCCGCACCAGCATCGAGCAGCGCGAGCGGTGATTCTTCGGCTCGGCCGGATCGCAGTCGCCCCAATTGCCGTCGGCGCGCGGCACTCCGCCGGAGGAGCCGCTGCCGAGGATGGTGAACTCGAGCCGGCCGCCGGTCATGGGCGCGGTATCGCGTCGAACAGGGCGAAGAAGGCGTCTTCCGAGCGCTGCTCAGCCTCGGCGCGGGTCCAGCCGCGGATCTCGGCCAGCTTGTCGACGATGTGCGGCAGGTGGGCCGGCTCGCAGCGGCGGCCGCGCATCGGCACGGGGGCCAGATAGGGACAGTCGGTCTCGACGATGATGCGGTCGGCCGGCATGTCGCGGATCACCGCGCGCACGTCCTCGGCCTGCTTGAAGGTGGCGATGCCCGAGACCGAGAACCAGGCGCCCAGGGCGGCGGCCCGGCGGGCCAGGTCCGCGCCGCTGGTGTAGCAGTGCATCAGGATCTTGAAGGCGCCCTTGGCGTGCTCCTCCTCCAGGATCTGGCCCATGACGTCGTCGGCCTCGCGGGTGTGGACCACCAGCGGCAGGCCCGTCTGGCGGGCGGCGGCGACATGCTCCTTGAACACGGCGGCCTGCACCTCGCGGGGCGACAGATCGTAGTGGAAGTCCAGGCCCGTCTCGCCGATGCCGACCACGCGCGGCTTGCCGGCCAGTTCCACGAGGTGGGCGGTCGTCAGGTCGACGTGGTCCTTGGCCTCGTGCGGATGGGCGCCGACGGTGCACCAGATGTCGGCCTCGGCCATGGCGATGGCGTGGACGGCCGGGAAGTTGGGGATCTTGTCGCAGATGGTCAGCATCATCTCGACGCCGGCCTCGCGGGCGCGGGAAATGACGGCGTCGCGGTCCTCGGCGAACTGGGGCGCGTGCAGGTTTACGTGGCTGTCGATGAGCATGCGGTCAGATGGCGGCCTTGGCGGCGGCGCGCAAGTCCGCAATCGCCGTCCAGAACACGTCGGCGCGGTCGAGGTTCACGGCCTCGGCCTCGATGGG
Organism: Caulobacter sp. D5; assembly: GCF_003185805.1. GTDB lineage: Bacteria > Pseudomonadota > Alphaproteobacteria > Caulobacterales > Caulobacteraceae > Caulobacter. The sequence continues at coordinate 10,056 of NZ_QHJY01000155.1, read as the reverse complement.
CCAGCGGATCAGCCGCTCCCAGGCGCCGGCCCAGCGGTCGAGGCCGGCGGGGGTGCGATCACCAGCCATGCCCACGGCCATGGCGTGGATCTGGTCGGCCAGGCGCTCGAACAGCAGCTCGAAGCGGACCTGCCCTTCGGCGCCCTTGAAGGTGTCGGCCAGGGCCAGCAGCGCGGCCTCGTCGATCTCGGGCAGCTTGCGCAGGATCTCGCCGGCCGTGTCGTCGGCCTCCAGGGCCTTGGCGGCGGCCAGTTGCAGGGCCTTGCCGGGCGCGCCGTGGGCCATGCGGCCCAGGCGCTCGGCCTGGCGGCGATCGAGGCCCAGGCGGTGCTCGACCATGTCGGCGGCGCGCTCGACGCCGGGCGCGGGCACGGCCAGACGCCGGCAGCGCGAGCGGATGGTCGGCAGCAACTTGCCCGGCGAGTGGCTGATCAGGAAGATCACGCCCCGAGCCGGCGGCTCCTCCAGCGTCTTCAGCACGGCGTTGGCGGCGTTGACGTTGAGATCGTCGGCGGCGTCGATGATCGCCACGCGATAAGGAGAGGTCGCCGGCGAATTGGCGAAGAAGCCCGGCAGCAGGCGGGCCTCGTCGACGGGGATGGACTTGCGGGCCTTGCCGTCGTCGGTGGCGCGCTCCAGCACCATCAGGTCGGGATGCGAGCGGGCCGCCACCTGGCGGCTGACGAAGTCTGACGGGGCCGAGCCCAGTAGGCCGAACGACGGATCAGGCCGCGCGCCCAGCAGCCGGCGGGCCATGCGATAGGCCAGGGTCGCCTTGCCGACGCCCTCCGGGCCGGTCAGCAGCCAGGCGTGGTGCAGCCGGCCGCGGCCCAGAGCGTCGATGAACGCGGCCTCGGCCTTGTCCTGGCCGTCGAGCGAGAAGACGTCGCGCGGATGCGGAGGCGCGTCGCTCATGCCAGGTCCAGCCGCTCGGACACGGCCTCCCAGACGGCTTGCGAGACCTCTTCGATGGTGGCGGTGGCGTCGACCACCGCGCAGCGATCCCGTTCACGACGGGCGATCTCCAGGAAGCCGGCGCGCAGCCGCTCGTGGAAATCCAGGCCCTTGGATTCGAAGCGCGCCGCCCCGCCCCGCGCGGAGGCGCGTTCGAGGCCCACGGTGGCGGGCAGGTCGAAGACCAGGGTCAGGGTCGGGATCGTGGCGCCCAGCACATGCTCTTCCAGGCTGGCGATCAGCGAGGCCGGCGCATCGCCGCCGGCGCCCTGATAGGCGCGGGTCGAATCGGCGAAGCGGTCGCAGACGACCACCGCGCCACGATCCAGGGCGGGACGGATCACCCGCTCCACGTGGTCGCGGCGGGCGGCGTACATCAGCAGGGTCTCGGTGACCGGCGACCAGCGATCGGCCGCGCCGTGCACCAGCAGTTCGCGGATCCCCTCGCCGCCGGGACTGCCGCCCGGCTCGCGGGTGACGACGACCTCATGGCCGAGCGCCTCCAGCCGCTGCGCCAGCAGGCGCACCTGAGTGGATTTGCCGGCGCCTTCGCCGCCTTCGAAGCTGATGAAAGTTCCGCGGGTCACCGGCCTCAAATCGGCTGGAACGCGGGGCTTGTCCAGACCTGGTTGAGTGGGCTCCACCCCGAACCGTAAAACCCCCGCGAAAGCGGGGGCCTAGGTGTTTTATCGTCGAGCGCCGTGGATGGCAGAAAAAGCCTGGGTCCCCGCTTTCGCGGGGATTTTACGGAGATAGGGCCTAAGGCCGCAGCACGGTAGCGTCGCCAAAGCCGAGCGAGGCGACGCGGTCGCGGATCCCCCAGGCTTCGCCCTCGTCGGCGCCGCAGTTGACGACGACGCGGTAGAGCGTGCCGCCGCCGCGATCCATCGGCTCGACGGTGACGCGGCCGGCCGAGGCCAGGCGATCGGCCGCGCGCTGGGCGTTTTCGCGGTTGGCGAAGCTGCCGGCCTGGACGCGATAGGCGCCGCTGGACGGTGCATCGACCTTGGTCACGCGCGACGACGGGGCCTCGGCCGGCGGGTCATAGAGATTCGCGGCCGTCTCGCGCGGGATCTCGCGATAGGCCGGCTGGGACAGCGGCGGGGTGGCTGGAATGGCGGCGAAGCGGCGGGGCTGGTCGACGGCGCTCTTGGGCGCCGGGCCGATATAGCGCACCCGCACCCGGGCCAGGCCCTTGCCCTTGTAGCCCAGTTCGTCGGCCGCGGCCTTGGAGAGGTCGATCAGGCGGTCGCCGACGAACGGTCCGCGATCGTTGACCCGCACGCGCATCTTCTTGCCGTTGTCGAGGTTGGTCACCTCCACGATCGACGGCAGGGGCAGCGTCTTGTGGGCGGCCGACGGCAGGTCCATGTCGAACAGCTCGCCGTTGGCGGTGCGGCGGTTGTGGAACTGCTCGCCGTACCACGAGCCGGTCCCGACCACGTCGTAGTCCGGGTCCGCCTTCGGATAGTACCAGATGCCCTTGATCTGATAGGGCTTTTCGGTGCCGCGCAGGCCTTGGCCGTAACCGGGCGGCGGCGGACCGTGATATTCGCGGTCGGGCGAGCTGCTGGCGACCGGCTTGTTGATCGGCAGGCGCGGCGACGGCGTCGCGCAGGCGGCCAGGCCCGCGGCGCCCAGCGCCGTCAGCCCGAGGACCTTCAGCGCGCGGATTTCTGAACTGTAGGTGCGCCGCATGCGTCGCCAAAACTCCGGATGGTCGTCCCCCATCGTGGTTTCAGCTTCGTTCAGATGTTTTTAGGCTTGGTTAAGGATGCCTGCGACAGATCGTTCTGGAGCCGAAGCACAAGCGCTGATATAGCCGCCCGCTCCGGACAGGTGGCCGAGTGGTTTAAGGCAGCGGTCTTGAAAACCGCCGTAGGTGGAAGCCTACCGTGGGTTCGAATCCCACCCTGTCCGCCACCCCTTCTTCAGATGCGTCGCTCTCACGACGTCGAGGCCAGCACCTGCGCGGTCGTCGTGACCACCGCGTATTCGCCGTGCAGGTTCGAGAGGCTGAACAGGCTCCACTCCTCGGCGGGACGCATCCGGCCGTGCAGGTCGGCCTTGTCGAAGGTGAAGCAGGCGTCGCCCGGCACGGTGACGTCGAAGCCCTGGCAGGCGGCGGCGCGGACCGTGGCCTCGACGGAGTTGCTGGTGCTGACCCCGACGATCACCAGCCGCGACAGATCGCGCGCCTTCAGCCAGCCCACGAGTTCACCGCTGGCGAAGGCGTCGGGGACGGTCTTCTCCAGGCGATGCTCGGACGGCAGGGGCTCGAACCTGGGCTGGAACTCGGATGACGGCTCCCCACGCTGGAAGGCGCCATCGGGCGAGCGACTGAAGTGGCGCACATGCACGACCGGAAGGCCGCGCTCGCGCCAGTAGGCCAGCAGGCGGGCGATGTTGTCCTCGGCGCCGGGATTGTTCCGAGGGCCGGTGTTCTGCGGCAGCATGGCGCGCTGCAGGTCGATCAGGATCAGGGCCGGCTTGGTCATCCCGCCAGCTTGATGGGCCGCCTCGCGGCGCGCAACCGGGCCGGCGCCGGTCCTCCCTCGTCTGAAACTCTGGCATCCGGGGCCTCGCCAAGGTAACCAACGCCCCTTCCCGACCTTTCCAGTCCCGCGACCAAGATCCTTTCCCCATGACCGACACCACCTCCGCCGCCGTCTATGGCTTTCCCCCGCGCGAGGTGATCGAGACGCCGCGCGGCGCGACCCAGACGGCCCCGACCGTGCCTGGCGCCGAGCCACTGGAGAGCCTGGCGGACGCCTCGCTGTACGCCTTCGTCGCCCTGGCCCCGGCCGGCGCCGTGGAGCGCCGCTATGTGCTGGCCCAGATGCTGCGGGCGCTGAAGCCCGGCGGCCGGCTGACCGTGGCCGCGCCCAAGGATCGCGGCGGCCTGCGGCTGAAGAAGGAGCTGGAGGCGTTCGGCTGCAAGATCGGCGAGGACGCTCGCCGTCACCACCGCATCTGCATCACCCTGCGCCCCGAGACGCCGACAGGTCTGGCCGAAGCCCTGGCCGAGGGCGCGCCGCGCCGCATCGACGGCGAGGGCCTGTGGACCCAGCCCGGCGTGTTCAGCTGGGATCGGCTCGACACCGGCACCGCCCTGCTGATGAGCGCCCTGCCCGCCTTCTCCGGCGCCGGCGCGGACCTGGGCTGCGGCATCGGGGTGCTGGCCCACCAGGTGCTGGCCTCGCCCAAGGTGACCAAGCTTGCCCTCATCGACATCGATCGCCGGGCGCTGGACGCCGCGCGCCGCAATGTAGGCGACGATCGGGTGAGCTTCTCGCACGCGGACGTGCGACTGGGCCTGCCGGAGCTTTCGGGCCTGGACTTCGTGGTCTCCAATCCCCCGTTCCATGAGGGCGGCGGCGAGGACAAGGCGCTGGGGCAGGCCTTCATCCGAGGGGCCGCGGCGCTGCTCAAGAAGGGCGGCGCGCTTTGGCTGGTGGCCAACCGTCACCTGCCCTACGAGGCGGTGCTGGGCGAGCACTTCACCCGCGTGCGCCCGGTGATCGACCAGAACGGCTTCAAGGTGTTCGAGGCCGTCAAATGAGCAAGCCGCTGATGGCGCGCCTAGATCGGCTGCTGGCCAATCTGGGCTATGGCGCGCGGCGCGAGGTCCAAGCCCTGGTGGCGGCGGGCAAGGTGACCTTCGACGGGGTTCCACTGAAGGACGCCGGCAAGCGCATCGCGGTGACGGCGGACCTGCCCCAGCACCTGATGATCCGCGGCGTTCCGGTGGATCCGCCCGCGCCGCTGGTGCTGCTGATGAACAAGCCGCTGGGCGTGGTGTGCTCGCACCGAGAGGACGGGGCCAAGATCTACGACCTGCTGCCGCGTCGCTGGCAGGTGCGCGATCCGGCGCTGTCGAGCGTGGGGCGGCTGGACAAGGACACCTCGGGCCTGCTGCTGATCACCGACTACGGCGATTTCCTGCACCGGGTGATCTCGCCCAAGCGGCATGTGGCCAAGACCTATCTGACCACTCTCGACCGGCCGCTGTCGGGCAAGGAGGGCGAGGCCTTCGCCAGCGGGACGCTGATGCTGGAGGGCGAGGAAAAGCCGCTGCTGCCGGCGCAGCTGGACGTGGTCGACGAGACCACCGCGCGCCTGACCATCACCGAGGGCCGCTATCACCAGGTGCGCCGGATGTTCGCGGCCATGGGCAATCACGTGGTCGCCCTGCATCGCGAGCGGATCGGCGGGATCACCCTGCCGAGCGACCTGGAGCCCGGCAAGTACCGGATCCTCAGCGCCGAAGAGGCCGAGCAGGTGTTTTCGTGAGCGACATCGAGGTCGACGCCCGGGGCCATCGCTGCCCCGTGCCGACCTTGCGCCTGCGCCGGGCGCTGGAGCATGCGCCGGCCGGGGCGACGGTGCGGCTGCTGGCCGACGATCCGCTGGCCCGTATCGACGTGCCGCACTTCGCCCGCCAATTGGGGGCGACGCTGGAGGGGGTCGAGGACCTGCCCGCCGGCGCGATCAGCTTTCGGGTGACGAAGGCGCCTTGAGGCCAATGGCCTTGGGGCCGTCGAGCAGGGCCTGGGGCCGCTCGTCGAGGGCGATCTCGACCTCGGTGGCCAGGGCGCCGCCGAAGAACACGGCGTTCACGCTCCACGACAGCCATATGAGAAAGATGATCACGGCCGAGATCGAGCCGTAGGTCGCGCCCAGATGGGCCACCTTCTCGACGTAGAAGGCGCTGGCCCACGACATGAAGACGCAGAACAGGGCCGCGGCGACGCCCCCGGTGATCGAGGCGCGCCAGCCCACCGGCACGCGCGACATGGCGTAGCGGTAGATCAGGGTCATGCCGACCACGAGGCCGAAGGTCGCCCAGCTCCACTCGCTCTGGATCCACGACACGCCCTGCAGCGGCCGCAGGTCCAGGGTGCTGGAGAGCAGCCGGAAGGTCAGGAAGATGCCCGACATCGCGAACAGCAGGCCAAAGGCGGCGATCAGCACGAACAGGGCCATCAGGTTAAAGCCGAAGAAGCCGCGCTGGTCCTCCTCGTCATGGATGAAAGACAGGCCGGCCAGCAGGGCCTTGAAGCCGCGATGGGCGGCGTAGACGCCGATGACCAGGATCACGAGGCTCTGCAGCGAAACGGTGTAGACCGGCGCATGGGCCAGGCGCTGCATCTCGCTCTGGAAGATCGGGCGGGCGCCGGGCGGCATCATGAACGCCAGGGCGTCGGCTTGGCGGGCGGCGGTGCTGGGGTCCAGCAGCAGGCTGTAGAGCCCGATCAGGATGGCCAGGCCCGGAAACACGGCCAGCAGGGCGAAGAACGAGACGCCCCCGACATAGAGCATGACGTCGCGTCCCCACAGCCGGGACAGGGCCAGGCCGAGGACGCGGAGGATTTCCTGGATCCAGTGGATCGGGTCGAGATCGAGGTCTCGCCAGCGGATGGGGGCCTTGGGGGGCTGCATCCGCCGGAAACTGCCTGCCGTCGCCCGGTGAAGCAACCCTTGGCGGCCCGTCTTGTCGCTAAACGGCCTTGTCGCCAAACAGTCAAAGACGCGCCGCCTCAGGGAAAGCGACGCGTCTCCGCAGGACTTGCCTGAACCGGACGCCACATCGAGGGACGGGTTGGCGCAGCGGCCGGTTACAGGTCGAAATTAGGATTCGCCGCCTGAACCGCATCTGAACGCGGTTGTCAGTTTGGCGGTGGTGAAGAAAAGCCCGCCCTACAGAGCCCCCGAAGCCTCCAGTTCGGCAATGGCCGCGCCATCGAAGCCCCAGTCCGACAGAGCCTGGGCGTTGTCGGCCCCGATCTTCGGCGGCGGCCCCTGGATCACGCCGGGGGTGGCCGAGAAGCGTGGCGCGGGCGCGGGCTGGATGACGCCGGCGACCTCGACGAAGGTCTCGCGGGCCTTGTTGTGGGCGTGGTCCGGCGCCTCGTCCATGGAGAGGACCGGGGCGAAGCAGACATCGGTGGCGTCCATCAGTTCGCACCACGCGTCGCGGGTCTTAGTGGCGATCACGGCGGCCAGTTTCTCGCGCAGGGCGGGCCAGTCGTCGCGGCTCATCTGGGCCTGGAAGTGCGGATCGGTGATCCCGGTCTTCTCCAGCAGCAGCAGGTAGAACTGCGGCTCGATCGAGCCGATCGACACCCACTTGCCATCCGCGCACTGGTAGGTGTCGTAGAAATGGGCCCCGCCGTCGAGCAGGTTGCTTCGCCGCCCCTCGCGCCACATGCCCATGGCCTTGAAGCCGTAGAACATCGCCATCAGCGAGGCCGCGCCGTCGCTCATGGCGCAGTCGATGACCTGGCCCTGGCCGCTCTCGCGAGCATGGATCACCCCCGCCAGCAGGCCGAAGGCCAGATAGAGCGCCCCGCCCCCGAAATCGCCGACCAGGTTCAGCGGCGGGATCGGCTTGTCCTCCGTGCCGATGGCGTCGAGGGCGCCGGTAATGGCGATGTAGTTCATGTCGTGGCCGGCGGCCCTGGCGTAGGGGCCGGTCTGGCCCCAGCCGGTCATGCGGCCGTAGACCAGCTTCGGATTACGGGCCAGGGCGACGTCGGGACCCAGGCCCAGGCGCTCCATCACCCCGGGACGGAAACCCTCGAACACCGCGTCGGCGGTCTCCATCAGCTTCAGGCAGGTCTCGACGGCGGCGGGCTGCTTGAGATCCAGCGCCACCGAGCGACGGCCGCGGGCGGTGACGTCGGCGGGCGAGGAGCGGCCCGAGCCCTTGCGGTCGATGCGCACGACGTCAGCGCCGAGGTCCGACAGCAGCATGCCGCAGAACGGCCCCGGGCCGATCCCTGCGAACTCCAGCACCTTCAGCCCCGACAGCGGTCCCTGGCCCATGCGTTCCTCCCGTTTTCTGTTCTGTTGGCGCCAGTAGGACCCGGCTGACGCTCGGTCAGGCAAGCCCGGCCGCAAACCACCTGTCGACAAGGTAAAGGCTGCGACCTTGCATCCCTTTGCCGCACCCCCGCCTCTGCTATGTTGGCTCGCGAATCGACGGCCCTGCGCCAGCGGAGAGACGAATTTGGCGGTGAACGCCCGGATCCTGATCGTGGCGCGTGACGACACGCGGGCCGGTCCCCTGTCCGAGGGGCTGGACCGGCTGGGCTGGCGCACCATCACCGCCCGCGGCCCCTATGCGGCCCTGGCGGCGCTGGGCGATCTGCAGATCGAGGCCGTGATCGTCGACATCGACGCCGCCGGTCCCGACAGTCAGACCCTGGCCCGCCGCCTGAAGGCCGCCGTGGCGCCGCGCCGCCTGCCGGTGATCGCCATCGGCGAGCCGGGCACGGACGCCGGCCAGGCCGCCTTCGACCTGACCCTGTCGCCGCCCCTGCATCCGTCGCAGGCGGTGCTGCGTCTGGAGTCCCTGGTCCGCACGGCCATCGCCGAGGAAGAGTTCGAGCTTCGCCTGACCACCTTCGGCGATCGCGGCCGCCGGCTGGACCTGCCCGAACCCACGGCGACGCCCTATCGCGTGCTGGCCATCGGCGAGCCGGCCCCGCAGTTCCTGGCCCTGTCCAACGCCCTGACCCGGGGCGGGGCGGACGTGGTCGGCGCCTTCACCGCCTACACCGCCTTCGACTACCTGCACGAGCGGGCCTTCGACGCGGTGGTGCTGTGGGCCGGCGAGAACCAGCAGGAGGCGATGTCGATCGCCGCCGGCATGCGCCGCAACACCCGCCTCTTCCACATACCGGCGCTGCTCTACATGAACGCCGAGAGCTATGTGACGATGTCGGAGGCGTTCCATCGCGGCGTGTCGGACGTGGCCTCGCCCCAGACGCCGGAGGGCGACACCGCCCGCCGCGTCATCGAACTGGCCCGCAACTATCGTCGCGGCGAAGCCATTCGCGGCGCACTGGAGAAGGCCCGCAGCTCGGGCCTGATGGACGCGGCCACCGGCCTCTTCACCCGCGACCTGTTCGCCGCCCACCTGGCGCGGCTGGCCGGAGCCGCCCGTGAACGTGGACGTCCGCTGTCGATCGGCGTGCTGCGCGTCGCCGACAAGCCCGAGGTCGTCTGGGCGCGGCAGAACGGTTGGCTCGACCGGGCCATCCCGCAGATCGGCTCGATGGTCGGCCGTCTGGTCCGCGTCGAGGACACCGCCGCCCGCCTGGCCCCGGAGGTCTTCGCCCTGGCCCTGCCGGCCACGAACCTGGCCGCCGCCAAGGCCGCCGCCGAGCGCATCGCCGCCGTCATCGGCTGCACGGCCTTCGACGCCGGCGAGGACCGCAGCCCGTTCGTCTGCGAGTTCGACATCGGCGTGGCCCAGATCGAGCCGGGCGAAACCGCCATCCATGCGCTGGAACGCGCCGCCTCGCTGGCGCTCCAGAAAGCCGTTTAACAAGACGCGTGACGGGCGCCGAAACCGCCCACACTTTCGGCTGTCACGCTTTAGTCTGTAGGAGCTTCCGATGGGTCAGCCGATCACCGTCGACGTCGTCGCCGACGTCGTCTGCCCGTGGTGCTATCTGGGCTGGCGGCGGGTGAAGAGCGCCCTGGCCGCCCGTCCGGACCTGGAGCCGATCGTCGTCTGGCGTCCCTATCAGCTGGATCCCACCCTGCCCGAGGAAGGCGTCGACCGCGCCGCCTACATGGCCGGCAAGTTCAAGGACCCGGTGCGGCTGAAGGCCGTGCACAAGGCGCTGCAGGAAGCCGGGGCCGAGGAAGGCATCGACTTCGCCTTCGACAAGATCGCCCTGTCGCCCAACACCAGCGCCGCCCACCGCCTGATCCGCTGGGCGCGCGGCGCGGCCGTGCAGGACGAGGTGGTCGAGGCCCTGTTCGCGGCCTATTTCGAGCAGGGCCGCGACATCGGCGACCCGGTCGTGCTGGCCGACATCGCCAAGAGCGCCGGCATGGATGAGGTGGCGGTGCTTCAACTGCTGTCGGAAGGCGCCGACAAGGACGTGATCGTCCAGCAGCACGCCATGGCCGTGCGCGGCGGCGTCACCGGCGTGCCGGTGGCGATCTTCGCCGGCAAGGTGGCGGTGGTGGGCGCGGAAAGCCCCGAGAACCTGCAGAAGGCGATCGACCAGGCGCTTCTCTAAAACCTCTCCCGTGGGGAGAGGGAGGGGCCCGCCGCGAAGCGGTGGGAGGGTGAGGGCGTAC
>NZ_QHJY01000154.1 GCF_003185805.1 Caulobacter sp. D5 | reverse complement strand
GCCACGTCGGAGGCGCGATAGAGGCTGCGGCGCGGATCCTCGGGATGGGCGTGGGCCTCGATCCGGCCCCGGCTGACATAGGCGTAGAGCGTCTGGGCCCGCACGCCGAGCCGCGCCATCGCCTGGTCCGCATCGAGCCAATCGTCCGCCATGGACATTGATTATATTGATCAAGATTGACGATCAAGCGGTCAAGACGATGATCGGAGGCGAAAGGAGACCTCCCATGGTCCAAGTTTCCGCCGGCCTCGAAGGCGTGATCGCCGCCGCCACCGTGCTTTCCGACGTCGACGGCCAAGCCGGCCGCCTGACGATCCGCGGCTGGGCGGTAGAAGACCTGGCCGACCGCGCCCGCTTCGAGGACGCCGCCCACCTGCTGTTCGACGGCTTCTTCGACGACCTGCCGACCGATCTGGCCCCGGCCCTGGGCGCGGCCCGGGTGCGGGCCTTCGCCGAGGTCGCCGCGCTGGACGAGGCCCTGGCCGCCCGCGATCCCTACGACGCCATGCGCGCCCTGCTGGCCCGCCTGTCCGACGGCGAGACCCTGCACGACGCCCTGGCCCTGGCCGCCGCCCCCGCCGTCTTCACCGCCGCCGTCCTGCGTCGCCAGAGCGGAAAGGATCCGGTCGCCCCCGATCCCGCCCTGCCCCACGCGGCCGACTTCCTGCGGATGATCCGGGGAACGCCCGCCACCGAAGGCGAGGCCCGGGCGCTGGACGCCTATCTGGTCACGGTCTGCGACCACGGCCTCAACGCCTCGACCTTCGCCGCCCGGGTGGCGGCCTCGACGCGGGCGGGCCTGGGCTCGGCGGTGCTGGCCGGGCTCTCGACCCTGAAAGGCCCGCTGCACGGCGGCGCGCCGGGGCCGGTGATCGACATGCTCGACGCCATCGGAACGACCGACAACGCCGGCGCCTGGCTGGAAGGCGCGCTGAACGCCGGCGCGCGGCTGATGGGGTTCGGCCACCGCATCTATCGCGTCCGCGATCCCCGCGCCGACGCCCTGAAG
>NZ_QHJY01000153.1 GCF_003185805.1 Caulobacter sp. D5 | reverse complement strand
CTCCACCGCCAGGCTGTCGGCGTCGGCGTCCGAGTACACCACCACCGTCGCGATCCCCAGACGACGGCACGTCTTGATCACCCGCACCGCGATCTCGCCCCGGTTGGCGATCAGGATCTTGTTGAACATCGGCCCATCCCTGCGCGGCTTTTCGCCTTGTCCCTAGGCGTAACAGGCCAAGGCCGGTTTGCAACGCGGACGGCTCGCGCTAAAAGCGTCGCAGGAACCATGACACCGGTTTCCAATAAGAACGACTTAGGGAGTGACGCGTGGTGAAGCAGGCGCTTTTTCTGGCCTCCGCCTTTTCGGTCATCGCCGCCGCCAGCGCGGCCGCCGCAGCCGCACCGGCTGAACCCGCCCTTCTCTTCCACATCTCCGGCGACAAGGGCCTGAAGGCCGACTACGCGGTCGGCGACGCCATCCCCAATTTCGCCGACAAGGTCGCCGTCATTCCGACCGGCAAGGCCGGCCCTGCCCTCTCGGCCCAGGACGACGGCGTCCTGGCCTGGAACGCCCCCGGCAACATCCAGGCCCAGCGCGGCACGCTCTCGTTCTTCTGGCGCTCGGGCTATCCGGTCGGGGTCGCGCCGTTCGTGATCTTCCGCGTCGGCTACGCCGATCACACCAGCTGGGACATGGCCTTCCTGCGCATCGACTGGAACGGCCACGGCTTCGACGCCTTCGTCACCGACAACGGCCTGGCCCGCACCCGCGTCTCGTTCAAGCTGGACAAGCCGCCGGCCGCCGACGCCTGGACGCACCTGGCCTTCACCTGGGACGAGCAGACCGGCGTGCAGCTGTTCGTCGACGGCAAGCCCGTCGCCAGGAAGGAAGCCAAGCGGGTCTATGACGCGGGCCTGGACCAGTTCGGCGTCGCCGGCCGGGTGATCGCCCCGCACCAGGTGCAGAGCCGCTACAACTTCCTGCGCGGCGGCGACCTGGACGAAATCCGCGTCTACGACCGCGCCCTGGATGCGGCTGGCGTCGCCGCCCTGGCCCGCAACGAGGCGCCGAGCGCGGCCGCCCCGGTCCCGACTCTGGACGATCCGGCTGCGCAGGCGGCCTGGAAGCTGCGCTACGGCTGGACCGGCGAGGCCCCGCCCCTGCTGACCGATCCGGCCACCCGCATCCGCAAGGTCGAGTTCACCGACGCCAAGGACCTCAAGGAATGGATTTGGCGCGCCAACGACGGCATCCCCGAGACCACCTGGCCCGGCGTCTACAACCGTTCGCGCCTGGAAGGCCGTGACGACTATTTCCAGCTCCCTGACTGGAACACCTATGTCGAGGGCGGCAAGGCCCTGACCCTGGCCCTGCCCGACGAGCCGATCAGCCGCCTGGAGATCCAGGGGACCGCCTATGGCGACCTGACCTGGGCGGCGAAGGCCGGTGAAAAGGGCACGAAGGTCGGCGTCCGCGCCAAGGGCCTGGCCCGCTCGGTCACGACGCTAGCCCAGCCGCTGAAGGGCGGCGTGCTGACCTTCACCAACACCGACCAGGAAACCCCGATCCAGGAGATCTGGGCCTATGACGTCTCGTCCGGCAAAGAGCCCGACGGCGTCTTCAAGATGAACTACACGGTCCGCGCCGAGGTGGCGCCGGACTATCTGAACCTCGCCGACCTCAACGCCTATGTCGCCGGACGCCATCCGGCCGGCGAGCGGGCGACGGTCGTGGCCCTGCCCGAGGGCGCCCCGCAGCGCAAGCGCCCGGCCGGCGATCTTGCGGCCAAGGGCCTGCCGATCGTCCACGTGCTGATCCCGTCGGGTTTTGGCGACGCTCCCGCCGCTCAGCCGCTCGCCCGCAACTGGGCCTACGGCTGGGAGAACGCCCGCGACGGCCTGGACGGCATCGCGCTGGACATCCCCGCCCTGCCCGGCGTGGCGGACGCGATCATCCCGCTGAACATCCAGGTCAAGGACCCGATCTGGCCGGGCCGCAACATGATCGACGTCTCGGTCTCGGTGAAGGCCGGCGAGGCCCGCACCCTGTGGCTCGACCTGCGCGACCGCATTCTCACGGCCGACAGCCTGTACCTGACCATCGCCGCCGACAGCGCCGAGTTCGGCCCCAAGGCCCTGGACGGCGCCAAGATCCGCCTGGTCTTCAAGGCCCGCGAGGAGGCCAAGGCCGAGCACGTGGCCGATCGCTTCAACCAGGTGAAGGACAACTGGGCCTTCCTGGTCGAAGAACACACCACCTCCAAGCGCCAGGGCCTCTACCGCCGCCTCTACGCCGACATCTCCGACCTGCTGCGCGTCGATCCCGACCACAAGGAAGGCCGCGAATACTGGGGCGACATCACCTATGGCAGCCAGGGCTGGCCTGCCTTCGAGCAGCCCAAGGCGCCGGACGGCGTGCCCCTGTGGGCCTTCCGCCAGACCGAGGACCTCAAGCGCGTCGCCAAGTTCATCAACTGGTGGATCGACGAGCGCCAGGTTCCCTACGGCGACTTCGGCGGCGGTCTGTCGGACGACAGCGACCTGCTGCAGCAGTGGCCGGGCCTGGCCTTGATGGGCGTCGATCACGACAAGGTTCGCGACTCGCTGAACCGCCTGACCGACGCGGTCTACCGCAACGGCATGTTCACCAATGGCCTGTCGACCATCGTCACCGACGAGTTGCACGCCTACGAGGAGGGCATCAACTCCAACAGCGAGGCGATGTATCTCGACTACGGCGACCCGCTGGCCGTCGAGCGGCTGTTCACGACGGTGAAGGCCCTGCCGACCATCATCGACAAGAACCCCGCCGGCCACGTCCACTTCAACACCAACTGGTACAGCGGCGCGATCTCGTACCGCGAAGGCCCGTGGGAGTGGCAGAAGCCCTATTCGTTCGGCGTCGTGCACCCGGCGATCCTGATCGGCGACTACAACGGCGACCGGACGGCGCGCGACATCGTGCTGGGCCTGGCCGACGGCTATCTGGCGCACGCCAAGCCCGACGGCTCCTATCCCAACGAGATCAACTGGCGCACGGATGCGGAGCGCGGCGGCACGGTGCTGCAAGGCTCGGGCGCCAGCGGTCCGTTCCAGATCTTCTGGCAGGCCTGGCGATGGACGGGCGACGCCAAGTACCTGGCCCCGATCCAGTGGCGGATGGGCAAGAACGGCGTCAAATCGCTGAACGACCTCAACGACAACGCCCTCTCCATGCTGGGCCTGGGCGAAGCCAACAAGGACGCCATCGTCAAGTCGGCCGCCAAGGGCGGGGCCAGCGAACGCTTCGCCGCCTGGACCCTGACCGGCGACAAGGCCTGGCTCGAAAAGGCCTATGCCGACGAGATCCAGTGGGCCGACCAGCACATGTACATGCACACCGACGGCCACTGGTGGTCGGACCGGGTGGAGATCCCGTCGGACGTGCTGCAACGCTCGCGCCTGGGCGGCATCGCCAACAAGCGCGGCCAGATGAACCCTGGCCACCTGGTCAGCTGGCGCTTCGAAGGCGGCGCGCCAAAAGCCGTTGGGGGCGAGGACGTGGCGATCCTGGTCAAGGACGGCACGGCCAAGGGCTTCAAGGTCGTGGCCTACAACCTGTCGGACAAGCCGGTGACGGCGGTGATGACCGGCTGGAACGTCGCTCCTGGCCAATGGAGCCTGACCCAAGGGATCGACGCCAGCGGCGACGATGCGATCGACGGCGGCGGCGAGACCCGCCAGGTCGCCTTCGAGCGCACCAAGGCCGTAACGATCGTCCTGCCGCCCGGTCAGACGAGCATCATCGACATGGCGCTGGCCCAGGCGGGCGACGATCCCGCCCAGCGCGCCGACCTCGGCATCGGGCGCGGCGACGTGACGGTGAAGGGCTCGAGCGTCACCGCCAAGGTCCACAGCCTGGGCGCCCAGGACGCGGCGACCTCGCGACTGGAACTGATCGACGCCGCCGGAAAGGTGCTGGCCTCGGCGGCCGTGCCCGCCCTGGCCGCGCCGAAGGACCTGCTGCCCAAGACCGCCACGGCCCGACTGAAGATCCCGGCGGGCGCCAAGCCCGCGGAACTGCGCCTGCGCATCGTCACCACCCAGCCGCAGATCACCGCCCTCAACGACGAGGTGAAACTGCCATGAGCCGCCGCCTCGCCGTCCTGACCGTTCTTGGAGTTCTATCGATGTCCGCCCCCGCCGCGCTCGCCGCCGACGCCCTGGAGTACGGGCGCAACGTCACCCTGGCGGAAGCCAAGACGGCGGCCAGCGCCGCCGAGGCCGAAGCGCTTAAGAACGGCTGGGCGGCGGTCATCACCGTGGTCGAGCCCAACGGCCAGACCGTGCTGTCGTGGAAAATGGACGGCGCGTCCTACGCCGCCCCGGGCGTCGCGCGCCGCAAGGCCGAGACCGCGGCCGGCTTCAAGCGCCCGACCAAGGCGTTCCAGGACGCGGTCAAGGCCGGCAACCTCAACGCCATCTCCAATGGCGCCCTGGCCATCGAGGGCGGCGAACTGCTGGTCGCCGGCGGCAAGATCGTCGGGGCGATCGGCGTCTCGGGCGCCACGCCGGAGCAAGACGGGATCATCGCCCGCGCCGGCGCCGCGGCGGTGAAGTAGCCCTCAGCCCTCCCCGCCCCCAAACTCCTTGGCGAACATCGCGATATAGCCGTCGAGCCGCTCGGACGCCTCGGGCGCGACCAGGCGGGTGACCTCGGCCGAGAACGTGACCGGCGCAGAGCCGGCGGCGGTGACGACCTTGCCGTCGACCACCGCGCGCGGGGTTTCGACATAGCCCTCGGCGCCCGCGTAGCCCGGCGCCTGCTCGGCCAGCCAGTCCTTGCCGTTCGAGGTATGGGCCTTGCCCGCCAGCAGGCCGGCCTTGGCCAGGGCGATGGTCGCACCGCAGATGCCGGCGACGATCTTGCCGTCGGCGTGGACCTGCTTGAGCAGGGCGAACAGGGTCTCGTTCTCGTAGCCCTGCCAGGCGTCCGAGCCGATCAGCAGGAAGACGTCGGCGTCGGACAGCACCGGATCCTCGAAACCATAGTCGGCGGCGGCGAGGATGCCGCCGATCGAGGTCTCCGGATCGCCGGTCGGGGTGGCGATCTCGATCTGGACCTTAAAGTATTCGCGCAGGGAGGCCAGCACGGGACCGGCTTCCCAGTCGGCCCAGCCGGGCTGGAGAAAGGCGACGGCGACGGTCATCAGCGCAGCTTCACGGCAGTGCCAGCGGCGGTGACCATCAGCATGCCGTTGTCGGCGCCGAGGGCCTCGTAGTCGAGATCGACGCCCACCACGGCGTCGGCGCCCAGGCGGCGGGCCTCGTCGATCATCTCCTGCAGGGCGATGTCGCGCGCCTCGCGCAGGGCCTTCTCGTAGCCGCCGGCGCGGCCGCCGATGATGTTGGTGATGCCGGCGAACAGGTCGCGGAAGATGTGTGCGCCGATGATCGCCTCGCCGGAGACGACGCCCAGGGTGGCCACCGTCTCGCGCTCGGCGACGTACGGAGTGGTCGAGGTGATCATGCGTTTCCGTCCCTTGATGCCGCGCGCCCTACCGGCGAGCCGCTCGAAACCCTAGATTGGCATCCATGACCCAAGCCGCCACCCTGTCTTCCACAGGTTTCGACCTGACCCCGCCCACCGAGCCCGAGCGCGAGCGCCTGGAGGGCGACCTCACCGCCGAGGAGGCGCGCGTCCTGCTGCACCATGGCACCGAGGCCCCGTTCTGCGGCGGCCTGCTGGGCGAGAAGAACCCCGGCGTCTATGGCTGCCGGCTGTGCGGCCTGCCGCTGTTCAAGCACGAGACCAAGTTCGAGAGCGGCACCGGCTGGCCCAGCTTCTACGCGCCGTTCGACGAGGAGCACGTCAAGGCCGTGCGCGACACCTCCTACGGCATGGTCCGCATCGAGACCCGGTGCGCCCGGTGCGACAGCCACCAGGGCCACGTCTTCCCCGACGGGCCGGCGCCGACGCGGCTGCGCTACTGCATCAATTCGGTGTCGCTGCAATTCGTGGCGAGCGGCGATCCCCTGCCTGACCCGCTGCATCGCGGTGATCGGCTACCCTGACCACGGCGAAGCTTCCGTAACGGAAGTTCGACCGTCGGTGGAAAAAATGGGTTGTCGCACACAACTATAAAGAGCACATTCGCGCTCGACGCCGATGGATCGGCGACTCGCTCGGGCGACGTCCCCTAGACGACCGCCCGAACCGCCCGCGCTTAGCCTCCGGCAGGGTTTGGCGCTCCATGGCGGACGCGTCGGGAGAAGGCCCCTTCCCCCCAACCTTCTTCCGACGCGAACCCCTAGTCCCCCGGCGCGACGGTGGGGCCGTAGGCGACATAGCCGCGCTCGACCATCCGGCGCAGGGCCTCGTAGGCCGCCGACAGCTCGTCATAGGCCGTGCGCAGGGCGGCCAGCTTCTCGACTTCCGCCGGTTCGGGCGGACGGCCCGACTGGCTGATCGCCAGGGCCGCAGCGGCCCACCGCGCCCGGGATTGGGCCGTGCTCACGGCCAGCTTCTGGAAATGCCCGGCGTCGAGCCGTCCCAGGGTCTGGGCCATGATCTCGCGGTTGGAGACGAAGGCGGTGTAGTCGATCTGCTCCAGGTGGCCGCGCAGCCTGCGCTGCTCCTGCGGATCGATGTCCTGCGGCTCGAAGTGATCGCTGAATCGCCGCGTGCTGGAGGTGACGGTGGACGACATGACGGCCTCCCTGACCGCTCGTACTGGGCAGGAGTCTGCGCCTTCGCCCTTAAGCGGTCGTTACTCGTCAATCGGGCGTGAGCAGCCCCTGCAACCCGACGATCATGGCGATGATCCCGAACACCGCCAGGACCAGGCCCACGCCTTGCGAGCCGCTGGCCGGCAGGTCGCCGCTCGCGCCCAGACGTCGCGCCACAGCCCCGGCCCGCAGGCGATCCCACAGCAGCAGAACGCCAACCGCCAGGCCGACGATCTCGAAATGGAAGACGTGCGGCCCCGAGACCAGGTGGACGATCAGGAAGTAGCCGCCGCAGACCAGGGCCGCGATCCCCACGATCCAGCCGAACGGCGCCAGTCTGTCCGCGAACCGCGCGAGGTCGTCGCCCGCGCGCGGCAACAGCGCCAGCAGGCCGATCGCCAGCAGGAAGCCGCCGAGCAGGTTGCAGAGGTCGAGAAGCAGTTCGAGCATGGGCATGGAATGCGAACAGCGCTCGCGCCGTTCCAACTCTCCGCTAGAGGGAATGATCGCCACGAAGATCGCAGGACTTGCAATCTTACGATTGTAGAATAGCCTTCGAGCTTCACCGGAGGCTCGTCATGCGTTTCGCCGTCGCGTTCACCGCCCTGCTGCTGGCCGCCGCGCCCCTCGCCAACGGCGCGCTCGCCGCGCCGACCGCCGCCGAAGCCCGCGTCGACAAGGATCGCCAGATCGTCCAGAAGGCCATGAGGTCGGACCTGAAGAAGATCCAGGCCATGGTCCCCGCGCTGGAGGACGTGGCGTCGCGCACGCCCAGCGCCTACCCCCTGATCGAACGGAAGGGCGACCTCGTCATCGTCCGCGCGTCCGATCTCGACCAGGGCATGATCCCCGCCCTGATCGCCGGCGCGACGGGCAAGGACGCCAATCCCAGCGGATCGACGCGGGTCGATATCGAGTACAATACCTACGGCCAGGCGATCTTCCTGCTGGGCTCGGCCGCCGTCGAGGCCCGCGACATGAGGAAGGCCACGTTCTGGCTCGACAAGGGTTTGGCCTTGCAACCCGACAACCTGATGCTCGTCACCGAAAAGGGCATGGTGCTGACGGTCCAGAAGCGGCACGCTGAAGCGCTGGCGCTCTACGAAGCGACTTTCGAGAACGCCAGCGGCATGCTGCTCGGCGACGAGCCGGGCAAGGCGCGCCTGCTGAGGGCCAAGGGCTTCACGCTGATCGAGCTCAATCGCCTGGACGAGGCCGAAGCCGCCTACAAGGCCTCGCGGGAAATCGAGCCCGACCACGGCGGCGCCAAGCACGAACTGGCCTACATCGCCCAGCTTCGCGCCGGCGCCGAGCAACGCGGCATGAAGCTGGTCAACGGCGAGGAGTCCAAGGCCCTCAAATAGGCCTCAGCGCTCCACAATCACTTCGAAGCCGCCGAAGATCATGCGTTTGCCGTCGAACGGCATGTTCTCCATGTACGGCTTGAGGCGCTCGTCGGCCATGACCTGGGCCATCACCTCGTCGCGCTTGGCCTTGCTCTCGTAGGTGATCCACGAGAAGACCGTCACCTCGTCGTCCTTCAGCTGGACGGCGCGAGGGAACGAGGTCAGCTCGCCATAGGGCACGTCGTCGGCGATCGCCTCGACATAGGACAGCGCGCCGAGCTCCATCCATATCGAGCCCGCCAGAGTCGCCATCTCCTTGTAGGCCTCGACATTGGCCTTCGGCACGGCGACCACGAAACCATCGACATAGGTCATGGGGTATCCTCCCTGGATGTTGTCGTTCCCCCAGGACGATCGAACGCCCGGAACGCCGACAACGGCGAGGAAAAAATTCAGCGGGCGCGGATCATTTCCAGGAGACGGGCCAGCGCCCTGGCGTGGCCGTCGCCGGAATCGTCGGGCGGATGGACGGTCAGCGGGACCTGCGGGGCGATCCCCACGCCCTCGACCACCCGGCCCTCGACGTCGCGATGGATCTCGGCCGGCAGGGCGAAGCGCCAGCCGTTCGGAAGCGGCATGGGAACCTGATCCGACAGCGCCCCCCGCGTGGCCTCGCCGACCTGGCGCACATTGGGCAGGCCGCGCATCATCAGGGTGAAGGTCTCGCCGGCGCTGACGGTGATGCGGCTGGTCAGCAGCCAGACCGGCCCCAGATAGCGCGGCCGCTCGGACGGCTCGACGACCAGATCCTGCGACGGCCCGGCCACGCCGGTCGGGACCTTGGAGCCGACGACGACCCGCCTGGCCGCGAACCGGGCCGCGATCCGCCGGCTGATGGTGTCGTAGCCGCCGCGATTGTTGGAGACGTCGACGATCACCGCCGAGGCGCCGGAAAAAGCGGTCATGGCCTCGTCCAGGACGGCGTCCAGCGCAACGGTGTCGTCATCGCCGGCCGCAGGATCGAACCCGTCCATGCTGGCAATCGCCAGGTAGCCGACCTCGCCGTCGCGTCCCCAGAAGATCCGGCCGTTGGCGACCTGACGGGCGTGAAACGGCGCGGCCAGAACGCCGTCTCGCCAGGCCTTGCGCCAGGCCGCCTCGCCGCCGGGCCGGCCCTGCGCGCTCAGCAGCACCGCAGCCTCGCCGAACCGGCGCGATCGCGGCTCGCCGGCGATGACGCCGTCGAGCTGGACATGGGGGTCGGAGATCCCGCGCAGCAGGACGCCCAGCGCCTTCCACAGGGCCGCCTCGTCCGGC
>NZ_QHJY01000152.1 GCF_003185805.1 Caulobacter sp. D5 | reverse complement strand
GGGATGACGGGCCGTGACGCGGCCCTGCCCCTGCTGTTCGACGTCGCCGACCTGGTCGGGGCGCCGCCCACCGCCCCGCGTCCGATCGCGCCGAAGTCGGCGCCAGGGGCCTTGCAGCGTCTCCAGACCGTCGCCGACGAGGGTCCGCGCCTGATCTTCCCGCCGGACGGGGCGACGGTGCAGGTCGAGGGGCTGGGCCAGGGCTCCCGCGGCCTCGTCCTGGCGGCCGGCGGCGAGAACCTGTCGTGGTACGTGAACGGCGCGCCGCTTTCGCAGGACGCGGTCAGCGGCAAGCCGGTGTGGCGTCCCCCGGCGGCGGGCTTCTATCGGCTGCGGGTGGTCGACGCCCAGGGCCGGGCGGCCAGCGCCCGGGTGCGCATCAAGGCGCCGGGCTAGGCTTTCGCCGGCTGGGCCTTGAACGGCGCGGCGCGGACGATGGCGACGGTGGCGACCAGAAGCAGGCCGCCGACCGCCAGGGCCGCCAGCAGCTGAGGATCGGGCTTCCAGTAGCCGAGATTGCGGGCGGCCAGGTAACCGGGGGCCAGGACCGACACCACCCACAGCGGCGCGGTGACGGTGTTGGCGGCGTGGAAGGTCCAGTCACGCATGCGGGTCATGCCCGCGGCCATCGGCACGAACGGCCGCAGCGGGCCGAGATAACGGGCGACCAGCAGGGCCAGCACGCCGTAGCGGCGGGTGTAGAGGCGGGCGCGGGCCACGGTGCGGCGGTGCCTGGCCACGGCCGGATGGCGCACGGCCCTGGCGCCGATCTTCTGGCCGATCAGGTAGGAGATGGCGTCGCCGGCGGCCGCGCCGACGCTGCACCAGATGATGACTTCCACGGGATGCAGCGAGCCGGTGGCGATCAGCGCCCCGGCCGTCAGCATCACCGCCATGATCGGGATCAGCACCCCGACCAGCATCAGGGCTTCGAGCAGGGTGACGAGCGCCAGGATCGCGCACACCAGCAGGCGGTGCTCGACGACCATCTCGTGCAGGGTCTGGAGGAAGGCGTCCATGCGCTCACCGTGCCGCAACAAGGTGACGAACAGGTAAGAACGAACGCGGTTTTCGCCAACTGCGACGATCGGGCGCGGCGGCGCCTTGTGTTTCAGGACGCCCGATGCCACTCATCCAACAGTTGTTTTTGGGGGACCAAGATGAAGACGTTTTTCGCCGCGGCCGCTCTGGGCCTGGGCCTTGCTTCGTTCGCCATGGCCCCGACGGCCAGCGCCAGCGTCGTCTACAATGCCCGGATCAGTTCGCTCGTGCCCAACAACGCCGGCGTGCTGCAGATCAATCTCGACACCGTCCGCACCGGGCTGCCGGCCTGCAGCAACGCCTCGATCAGCTTTTCGGTGAACGTCACCACCCTGGCAGGCCAGACCCTGGCGGCGACGCTGCTGACCGCAATGGCCTCGAACCTGCCCGTCGACGTGGTCGGCACCGGCACGTGCGAGTTCGCCAACCTGGAATCGGTCGGCATCGTTTCGCTGCACCGATAGACGGGATCAGCCTTCCGCCGCACCTATCAGGAGCGGCGGAAGGCTGATCGCAAACCTATTCGGCGGCGCCCGCCAGAACGCGCTCATAGTCCTCGAGGCTGGCGATGCCGACGTTCAGGTCGGTGACCAGGCCGTTCGACAGCGAATAGACCCAGCCGTGCACGGCCAGGCTCTGGCCGCGCGCCCAGGCGTCCTGCACGAAGACGTCCGAAGCGACGTTGCGCACCTGGCGGATGACGTTCAGTTCGCACAGGCGGTTGAGGCGGTCGCGCTCCTCGGGGATGGCTTCCAGCTCGTGCTTGTGCTCGGCGTGGACCTCGCGGATCGGGTGCAGCCAGTGATCGACCAGGCCCCGGCGCTTGCCGTCGATGGCCGCCGCCACGCCGCCGCAGCCGTAGTGGCCGACGACCATCACGTGCTTGACCTTCAGCACGTCGACCGCGAACTGCAGCACGGACAGGTAGTTGGCGTCCTGCGGCGGGGCGAGGTTGGCGACGTTGCGGTGGACGAACAGTTCGCCCGGATCCAGGCCGACGATCTCGTTGGCCGGCACGCGGCTGTCGCTGCAGCCGATCCACAGGTACTCGGGGCTCTGCTGGTTCTCCAGGCGCTTGAAGAACTCGGGATCGACCTGGGTCTTGCCCTTCGACCAGTTGGCGTTGTTGGTTTTCAGATCTTCAAGCATCGGCGGCGTCCGGCTGGAGGCTGGGGTGAGAAGCGGCGAAGGCGGGATGGTCGGCGGCGCGGTCGGCGGCCGCGACGATCCGCGGGAAAGGTGAAAGGTCGATCTTGAACCGGCGTGCACCGTAGACCTGCGGCACGAGGCAGATATCGGCCAGGGTCGGCGCGTCGCCATAGGCATAGGTTCCGCCATGGGCGGCGACGGCGGCCTCCAGGGCGGTGAAGCCCTCGTTCAGCCAGCGGGCCATCCAGGCGGTGCGGGCGGCCTCGTCCTGGCCGCGCGCGGCCAGTTCGCCGGTGACCCGCACGTTGTTCAGCGGATGGATGTCGCAGGCTATGGTCTGGGCCATGGCCCGCACCCGCGCCCGGCCCAATGGATCGGCCGGCAGCAGCGGCGGCTCAGGGTGCGTCTCGTCCAGCCATTCCAGGATGGCCAGGCTCTGGGTCAGCACCACGCCGTCACCCAGCGCCAGGGCGGGGGTGAGGCCCTGCGGGTTGAGGTCGAGATACGGCCCCTGCCGCTGCTCGCCCTTCAGCAGGTTCACCGGGCTCTGGTCATAGGCCAGGCCCTTGAGATTGAGGCCGATGCGCACGCGATAGGGCGCGGCCGCCCGCCAGTAGCCGAACAGCGTCAGGGTCACGGCTTCCGCCCTCCCGTCAGACCAGGGTGAAGGCCAGGGCGCCGACTCCGTCGACCTCGCCGACGATCCTGTCGCCCTTGACCACCGCGGCGACGCCCTCGGGGGTGCCGGTGAAGATCAGATCGCCGGCCGCCAGGGTCCACAGCTTGCTGGCCTCGGCGATGATCTCGGGGATGTTCCAGATCATGTCGGCGATCAGGCCGGTCTGGCGCTGCACGCCGTTGACGGTCAGCCAGATGGCGCCGTCCAGCGTGGCGTCGGCCGCCGGGCGGATGGCCGAGATCGGGGCTGAGAAGTCGAAGGCCTTGCCCGCTTCCCACGGCTGGCCCTTGGCCTTGGCCGCGCCCTGCAGGTCGCGGCGGGTAAGATCCACGCCCACGGCGTAGCCGAAAACGTGGTCCAGGGCGTCATCGACGGCGATGTCGGCGCCGCCCGACTTCAGGGCGACGACCAGTTCGATCTCGTGGTGCAGGTCGGCGGTGCGCGGCGGATAGGGCACCTCTTCCAGCAGCGGCGCGACCGCATCGGCCGGCTTGGCGAAGAAGAACGGCGGATCGCGCTCGTCACCGCCCATCTCGGCGCGGTGGGCGGCGTAGTTTCGGCCCACGCACAGGATGCGGCGGACCGGGAAGAGCGCATCGGTCCCTTCCACCGGAACCGAAGCTTGGACGGGCGGGGGAAAGGCGAAGGTCGTCATGGCCGCCTGCTTAGACCCAAACGCCGCCGACCGGAACCCCGGCCGAAAACGGCGCGACGAACGCCGTTCGTCGGGAACCCGACAGCCTAAACGTTCTTTCACTTGCCCATGGTTGCGCCGTCGAGTCATGACGAAGTGGGGACTGTGGCGTTAACACTAGGGGGCGACGAGCGACGATGCTGATCATCGAAAATCTGACGCATGTGTACGGCAACGGCGTGCGGGCCCTCGACGAGGTCAGCCTGACCATTCCGCGCGGCATGTACGGCCTGCTCGGCCCCAACGGCGCCGGCAAGTCGACCCTGATGCGCACCGTCGCCACCCTGCAGGCCCCGACCTCGGGCCACATCCGCTTCGGCGACATCGACGTGCTGAAGGACCCCGAGGCCCTGCGCCGCGTGCTGGGCTACCTGCCTCAGGACTTCGGCGTCTATCCCCGCGTCAGCGCCTACGACATGCTCGACCACATGGCCGTGCTGAAGGGGATCGCCGGCCGCAAGGAGCGCAAGGACACCGTCGAGAGCCTGCTGGCCCAGGTCAATCTCTGGAACGTCCGCAACAAGGCCATCGCCGGCTTCTCGGGCGGCATGCGCCAGCGCTTCGGCATCGCCCAGGCCCTGATCGGCGACCCCCGCCTGATCATCGTCGACGAGCCCACCGCCGGCCTCGACCCCGAAGAGCGCAACCGCTTCCTCAACCTCTTGGCCGAGATCGGCGAGAACGTGGTGGTCATCCTGTCGACCCACATCGTCGAGGACGTCTCCGACCTCTGCCCGGCCATGGCCATCATCTGCGACGGCCGCATCGTGCGCGAGGGCGCCCCGGGCGACCTGATCCGCCAGCTGGACGGCCGGATCTGGAAGAAGACGATCGACAAGGCCGAACTCGAAGACGCCAAGGCGGCCCACCAGGTGATCTCGACCCGGCTGCTGGGCGGCCGCACCGTCATCCACGTCCTCGCCGACCAGGATCCGGGACAGGGCTTCGCGCCCGTGCCCGGCGGGCTCGAGGACGTCTATTTCTCGACCCTCGCCACGACCCGCTGCGCGGCCTGAGGGGGCGAGGACCATGTTCGGCAAGATCGCGGGCTTCGAGTACCGCTACCAGCTGCGCTCCCCGGTGTTCTGGGTGGTGGCCGTGCTGTTCTTCCTGCTGGCCTTCGGCGCCACCACCATCTCCCAGATCAGCATCGGCCTGGGCCCCAGCGACCACCGCAACGGGCCGTTCGCCCTGTCGATGTCGGCGCTGATCTTCTCGCTGTTCTACATGTTCGTGACGACGGCCTTCGTGGCCAACGTCATCGTCCGCGACGACGAGACGGGCTACGGCCCGATCCTGCGGGCCACGCGGATCGGCAAGTTCGACTATCTCTACGGCCGCTTCGCCGGCGCCTTCCTGGCGGCGGCGACCTCGTTCCTGGCCGTGCCGCTGGCCGTCTTCCTCGGCTCGCTGATGCCCTGGGTCGACAAGGAGATGCTCGGGCCGTTCCTGCCGCAGGCCTATCTCTTCTCCTACTTCGCCCTGGCCATCCCCAACATCCTGCTGACCTCGGCGATGTTCTTCGCCCTGGCCACCGTCACCCGCTCGATGATGTGGACCTATGTCGGCGTCATCGGCTTCATGGTGCTGTGGGTCATCGGCAACATCGCCCTCGACAAGCCCGAGTTCGAACACATCGTGGCGATGTGGGACCCGCTGGGGACCAGCGCTTTCGGCATTCTCACCCGCTACTGGACAGCGAGCGAGCGCAACACCCAGATCCCGGCCCTGGCCGGCGCCCTGCTGTTCAACCGCGCGTTCGTCGTCGTCCTGTCGGCTGGCCTTCTGGGCCTGGCCTACGGCCTGTTCCGCTTCCAGTCGGCCGAGCTGTCGGGCCGCAAAAAGCAGTCGCGCAAGGAGGCCAAGGCCGACGCCGAGCAGCCGCCCGCCCCGCGTCCGCTGCCCGCCCCGCGCCATGATCGCGCCGCCGCCTGGGTCCAGTTTTCCGCCCGCACCCGCCTCGACATGGGCCAGGTGTTCAAGAGCCCGGCCTATTTCGTGCTGCTGGCGCTGGGGCTGTTCAACGCCGCCGGCTCGCTGTGGTTCGCCACCGACGCGACAGGCTATGGCGGCGTCATCTATCCGGTGACCCGGGCTCTGCTGGCGCCCCTGATGGGCTCGTTCGGCCTGATCCCGATGATCATCGCCATCTATTACGCCGGCGAGCTGGTCTGGCGCGAGCGCGAGCGGCGCACCCACGAGATCGTCGACTCCACTCCCGTCGGCGACTGGTCGTTCACCGCTCCGAAGATCGCGGCCATCGCCCTCGTCCTGCTCTCCACCCTGCTGGTCAGCGTGCTGGCGGCCGTCGTCAGCCAGGTCGCCCACGGCTATTTCCGCCTGGAACTCGACAAGTACCTGCTGTGGTACGTCCTGCCCCAGGCCGTGGACCTGATCCTGCTGGCGGTGCTGGCGGTGTTCCTGCAGGTGCTGAGCCCGCACAAGTTCATCGGCTGGGGCCTGATGGTGGTCTACATCGTCACCGACCTGACCTTCGTGAACCTGGGCCTGCAGCACAATCTCTATCGCTACGGCGGCGCGCCGGGCACGCCGTTCTCGGACATGAACCGCCTGGGCGACTTCTGGGTCGGGGCCTGGTGGTTCCGCGCCTACTGGATCGCCTTCGCCGCCCTGATGACCATCGTGTCCTACGCCCTGTGGCGACGTGGAACCGAGGGGCGGCTTCTTCCCCGCCTGCGCCGCCTTCCCTATCGCCTGCGCGGCGCCAACGGCGTCGTCTTCGGCGTCTTCCTGACGGCTTTCGTCGGCCTGGGCGGCTTCATCTTCGTCAACACCAACGTCTGGAACGAGTACCGCACCAATCTCGACGACGAGCGGTGGACGGCCGACTTCGAAAAGGCGCTGCTGCGCTACGAAAACACGCCGCAGCCCAAGATCATCGGCATGAAGCTGGACGTCGACCTGTGGCCGCACGAGCCCAAGGCCGTGACCCGCGGCGCCTATGTCTTCCAGAACAAGACCGGCCAGCCGATCAAGGAGATCCACGTCCGTTTCGACCGCGACCTCGTGGTGCGCGGCCTGTCGATCGAGGGGGCGCGGCCCAAGCAGACCTTCGACCGCTTCAACTACCGGATCTTCGCCTTCGACACGCCGATGGCCCCCGGCGAGACGCGCCGGATGAGCTTCATCACCGAGCGCAGCCAGAAGGGCTTCAAGAACAACGGCAACGAGACCCGGGTCGTCGACAACGGGACCTTCCTGAACAATTTCGAGATCGCCCCGATCCTGGGAATGTCGCGCGAGGGCCTGCTGCAGGACCGCGCCAAGCGCCGCAAGTACGGCCTGCCGCCGGAGCTGCGGATGGCCAAGCTGGGCGACGCGGCGAGCCGGCAGTTCAACTATCTGCGCCACGACGCCGACTTCGTGGCTTCCGACATCACCGTCACCACCGACGCCGGCCAGACGCCGATCGCGCCGGGGACCCTGGTTTCGGAACGGACCTGGACGTCCGGAAGCGACAACCGCCGCACGGCGCGCTTCGTCGCCGACGCCCCGATCCTGCCGTTCCTGTCGATCCAGTCAGCCCGCTACGCCGTCTCGCGCGAGGCCTACAAGGGCGTCGACCTGGCGGTCTATTACGACCCGCAGCACGCCTGGAACATCGAGCGCATGCGCACGGCGATGAAGGCCTCGCTCGACTACTACCAGCCAGCGTTCGGTCCCTATCAGTTCAAGCAGCTGCGCTTCCTGGAGTTCCCGGCCTATCAGAGCTTCGCCCAGGCCTATGCCGGGACCATCCCGTGGTCGGAGGCGATGTTCTTCATCGCCGACTACCGCAACCCCGAGAAGATCGACATGGTCACCTATGTCGGCGCCCACGAGATCGGCCACCAGTGGTGGGCTCACCAGGTGCTGGGGGCCGACCAGCAGGGCTCGACCATGCTGTCGGAGACCTTCGCCCAGTACTCGGCCCTGATGGTCATGAAGCGGATGTACGGCGAGGCCCAGATCCGCAAGTTCCTGAAGTTCGAGCTCAACGGCTACCTGCGCGCGCGCGGCGGCGACGTGCTCGAGGAACAGCCGCTGGCCCGGGTCGAGAACCAGCAGTACGTCCACTATCGCAAGGGCTCGCTGGTCATGTACCGGCTGCAGCACGAGGTCGGCGAGGAGACGGTCAACCGCGCCCTGCGCCGGCTGATCGCCGAGTATGGTTTCAAGGGCGCGCCCTATCCGACCACGCTCGACTTCCTGCGCATCCTCCGCGCCGAGGTCCCGGCCGACAAGCAGGCCCTGGTCACCGACCTGTTCGAGAAGATCACGCTCTATGACCTGAAGACCAAGAGCGCCTCGGTGAAGAAGCGCGCCGACGGCCGCTATGACGTCAAGCTCGTGGTCGAGGCCCGCAAGATGTACGCCGACGGCCGCGGCAAGGAGACCAACGCGCCCCTGAACGAGGTGCTGGACGTCGGCCTGTTCACCGCCGAGCCGGGCAAGAAGGACTTCGCCCAGAAGAACGTCGTCGCCTTCGAACGCCGCCCGATCCGCACCGGCACCCAGACCCTGACCTTCGTCACGAAGGTCGCCCCGCGCTTCGCGGGCGTGGATCCCTACAACCTGGTGATCGACCGCAACGGCGACGACAACGTCATCAAGACGGCGAACTGAGGGGGGTCATCCTCCCTCAATCCGCCAAGTCCCCCAAGGTTCGTCATCCCGGAAAGCGCATAGCGCTTATCCGGGACCCAGGGGGCTGGGCGCCGCGTCTGAGTTCGCCGCCCTCACGCTAGCTGACGCACTGCGGCGGCCCCTGGGTCCCGGCTCTGCGCTTCGCTCCGGCCGGGATGACGAATGTTGGGTTGCTTCGCCCACGAAAAATCCCCCGGCCTCTCGACCGGGGGATCTTCGTTTCGAACCTGGGCTCGAACCCTACTTCAGGCCGTTCTTCAGGCCCTCGGCGTGGTTCAGGTGCTCCTGCACCTTCGGCGCGGTCTCGGCGGCGAAGGTCTTGATGGCCGCGACGTCGCCGTCCTGGGCGTAGCGCTGCAGCAGGTTCAGGGCCGCCTGGTGGGCGTCGACCTGGTCGTCGGCATAGGTCTTGTCGAAGTCCTTGGCGTCGGCCTTGTTGAGGTCGTCCAGCTTGTCCTGCAGGTCCGACGGCAGGGCGGTCGGCAGGGTGATGCTGACGCCCGAGGCGGCGATGGCGGCCTTCAGGCCCGCGCTGGTGGCGGTGTGGGCGTCGATCATGTCCTGGGCGAACTTCTTGACCTCGACATTGGTCGAGCGCTTCAGCGCGACCTTGGCGGCCTCGATCTCGAACTGGTCGCTGGAGGCGGCCTTGGCAGCGAAATCCGGCGCCTTGGCCTCGTCCGACGGGGTCGGGACGGTGGCGGCGGGGTTGGCGTCCGGGGTGGCGGCCTGCTCGGCCGGGGTGGCGGCGCCCTTGGTCTCTTCCTTCTGGCCGCAGGCGGCGAGGCTGAGGGCGGCGAAGGCGGCGCCAACGATGAGGAGCTTGCGGGTCATGGCTTTCTTTCCCTGCGCGTTTTTCTGGGCAAGAAGGGTCGGCGTCGCGCGTCGCCGTGTGGCAGGAAGAAGGTTCACGGCCGCGTGATGGTTCCGTGATCGGGGAGAGGAACAAAATGACCCAGGGACCGTTGGCGGGCGTCCGCGTGATCGAGATGGGCCAGCTGATCGCCGGCCCGTTCTGCGGCCAGGTGCTGGGCGACTTCGGCGCCGAGGTGATCAAGCTGGAAGACCCGAAGGCCGGCGACCCGATGCGCCAGTGGGGACGCTCCAAGCCCCAGGGCCTGTCGCCCTGGTGGCCGGTGATCGGCCGCAACAAGAAGTCGGTCACGGTCGACCTGCGCACCGACGAGGGCCGCGACATCGCCCGCGCCCTGATCGCCAAGGCCGACGTGGTGGTCGAGAATTTCCGCCCCGGCACGCTGGAGAAGTGGGGCATGGGCTTCGACGCCCTGGCGGCGACCAATCCGGGCCTGGTGATGGCCCGCGTCTCCGGCTTCGGCCAGACGGGGCCCTACGCCAAGCGGGCCGGCTACGCCCTGGTCGGTGAGGCGATGGGGGGACTGCGCCACATCACCGGCGAGCCCGACCGCAATCCGGCCCGGGCCGGCATCTCGATCGGCGACAGCCTGTCGGGCCTGAACGCCGCCCTCGGGGTGATGATGGCCCTGCACGCCCGCCAGCGCACCGGCAAGGGCCAGGTGGTCGACGTGGCGATCTATGAAAGCGTGCTGACGGTGATGGAGAACCTGGTCACCGAATACGACCTCACCGGCTACATCCGCGAGCGTTCGGGCGCCGTGCTGCCCGGCATCGCCCCGTCCAACGTCTATCCGACCCGGTCCGGCGAACTCGTGCTGATCGGCGCCAACCAGGACACCCTGTTCAAGCGCCTGTGCGAGCTGATGGGCCGCCCCGACCTGGCCGAGGATCCCCGCTATCGCGATCACGCCGCGCGCGGGATCAACCAGGCCGAACTCGACGCCCGCATCGCCGCCTGGACCCTGGACCAGGACATCGACGACCTGCTGCCGAAGCTGGAGGCGGCGGGCCTGGCCTGCGGCCGCATCTATCGCGCGCCCGAGATGCTGGCCGACCCGCAGTTCCAGGCCCGCGACTCGATCGTCTCGGCGCCCCACCCAGTGTTCGGCCAGGTGAAGATGCAGAACGCCTTCCCCCGCCTCACCGACACCCCCGGCGGCGTCCGCTGGACCGGCCCGACGCTGGGCGAGCACACGGAAAGCGTGCTGGCCGAGGTGGCGGGGATGGCGGCGGAGACGGTGGCCGAGCTGAAGGCGCGAGGGGTGGTTTAGGAACCTCCCCCGGAAGGGGCCGAAACTCTCTGCCGTAAAATCCCCGCGAAAGCGGGGACCCAGGCGTTTTATCGTCGAGCGCCATGGGTTTCAGAAAAAGCCTGGGCCCCCGCTTTCGCGGGGGTTTTACGGGTGGGGAAGCCGCCGTGCGCCTTTCGGATCACGGGCACGGGTTCGGGTGCACCGCGTGGATGGCGTTGACCGCCGTCTCCAGCTCTTCGGTCCACGTGACGTCGAAGGCGTCGATGTCGGTCTTCAGCTGCGCCATGCTCGTCGCGCCGATGATGGTGGCGGTGACGAACGGGCGGGCGTCGACGAACTTCAGGGCCAGTTGGGCCGGATCCAGGCCGTGCTGGGCCGCCAGATCGACATAGGCGCGGAAGGCCTCGAGCGCGCCCGGCCCCTCGTAGCGGTGCATGCGGTTGTAGAGCGCCTTGCGTGACCCCTCCGGCAGCTTGCCGTCCAGGTACTTGCCGGTCAGCTGGCCCTGGGCCAGCGGCGAATAGGCCAAGAGGCCCACCTGCTCGCGCATGGCGATCTCGGCCAGGCCGTATTCGAAGACGCGGTTGGCCAGGTGATAGGCGTTCTGGATCGAGGCGATGCGAGGAAGACCCTTAGCCTCGCTCTCGGCCAGGAACTTCATCACGCCCCACGGGAACTCGTTGGAGACGCCCAGCGCGCGGATCGTCCCCTTCTTCACGTGGGCGTCCAGCGCCTCGAGGATGTCGCCGAAGCGCTGGTAGTCGTCGTCGTAGTCCTTGTAGGTCTGGCCGCCGAACACCCGCACGGCGCGATCGGGCCAGTGCAGCTGGTAGAGGTCGAGATAGTCGGTCTGCAGGCGCCTCAGCGAGCCCTCCACCGCCTCGTCGATCTGGGCCTTGGTCTGGCGGGTGGTCGCCCCGTCGGCGCGCATCCAGGAAAGGCCGCCGAAGGCCGAGCCGCGGCCGGCGACCTTGGAGGCCAGCACGATCTCGTTGCGCTTGCCGGTCTTCTTCAGCCACGAGCCGATGTAGCGCTCGGTATGGCCCTGCGTTTCCGGGCTGGGCGGGCTGGCGTACATCTCGGCCGTGTCCCAGAAGGTCACGCCGCGCCCCAGAGCGTAGTCCATCTGGGCGTGGGCCTCGGCCTCGGTGTTCTGCGAGCCCCAGGTCATGGTGCCCAGGCAGCAGCGCGAAACCTGGATGCCCGTACGGCCGAGTTCGACGTAATCCATGAAGTCCCCTGAACGATCCTGTAGCTTGGCCTGTAGCCTGGCTTTTTGGCCTATTTAGGCGTTAGCCGCCTCAACCCAAGGCTGGAGCCTTGCGCGCGGGCGCTTTCGACACGATATTTCACACGTGTCCCCCTTGGGACGGAAACATAAAGGGCTTCCTTCGATGAACGACTTCAACCGCGATTATGCGCGCTCGATCCCGACGGATCGCGCGGACATGTCGGTTGACGCCGGACTGCGCAGCTTCATGCTCGGCGTCTACAACAAGGTTGCGCTGGGCCTGCTGCTGTCGGCCGCCCTGGCCTGGACGACCAGCTCGTTCCCGCCGGTTCGCGACCTGCTGTTCCAGGTCAACGGCAACCGCGTCAGCTACACCATGCTGGGGATCGCGATCTCGTTCGCGCCGCTCGGCATCCTGCTGTTCTCCAGCTTCGTGATGAAGTCGATCACCCCGCGCACCGCCGGCGTGATCTACTGGACCATCGTGTCGCTGATCGGCGCCTCGCTCGGCACCGTCGTGCTGATGTACACCGGCAGCAGCGTGGCCTCGACCTTCCTGATCACGGCCACCGCCTTCGGCGCGCTGAGCCTCGTGGGCTACACCACCAAGAAGGACCTGTCGGGCTTCGGCAGCTTCCTGATCATCGGTCTGGTGGGCCTGATCCTGGCTTCGATCGTGTCGATCTTCTTCCCGTCGGGCCCGCTGGTCTTCGCGATCAACGCCATCGGCGTGCTGATCTTCGCCGGCCTGATCGCCTACGACACGCAGAACCTGAAGATGACCTACTACCAGGTCGGCGGCGACGCGGCCGCCAAGTCGGTGGCCACCAACTACGGCGCGCTGAACCTGTACCTGGACTTCATCAACCTGTTCCGCTTCCTGCTCTACTTCCTGGGCGACCGCCGCTAAGCGGACGCTCCGGCCAAGATCCGGACCAGACGAACGAAGCCCCGGCGGATCGCTCCGCCGGGGCTTTTTCGTGGGCGCTATCCGACGCAAGCGCCGCCTTAACCGGCTTTTCACGGAACTCTCTCAAAAGTAGCAGAAAGTTCACTCGCCGCCTGAGGCCGCAATGCCCCGCCCGCTCGCCTACGGCCTCGTCGGCCCGCTCGCCGCCAGCCTCTGTTTCCTGCTGTTCGTCATGGTCAGCACGATCGCCCATACCGGCGACGTCGCGGGCGTCGTCGCCCAGGGCTGGCGCTACGCCACCGGGGCCGCGTGGAAGGGGCGCCTCGTCCTCTTCGCGCCGGCCGTCGTTCTCGGCCTGGCCGCCCTGCCCCTGCACCGGCGCGCACGGCACGCCGAGACGAGCGCGTCCAAGACCGCCTGGACGGCCGCGACCCTGGTCCTGTTCGCCCTTCCCCATCTGGGGATCGGACTGATCGTGCTGGACCCCGCCATGGCGATCGTAGCGGGCTTCACCTCGGGCCTGGCCGCGTTGCTGGTGGTGAGGTCGCTCTATCCGGCCGCGCCGGCGAGCCCGATCGCCTCGGTGGCTCCCGCGCGCCCCGCGGCCGCCTACCAGGCAGCGCCGGGATCGCGGTCGGAGTTCGGACTGCGGCGGCGCTGACGCCGCCTCAATCCACGACCTTGAACCTGCCCTTGTCGAACAGCCACAGCACCTGGGCCAGGTCGTGCCCGCGCTTGAGCACCACGCCGCCCTGGCCGCGCACCAGCCACTGGCCCTGCTTGCGGGCCAGGTCGGGCCACTTCTCGACGCGGTAGAGCGGCGCTTCGGCGGCGTGACGGAAGATCGAAAAGGCCGCGTGGTCGACCGCCCCGCCCATGCCGTAGTCGCGCCA
Organism: Caulobacter sp. D5; assembly: GCF_003185805.1. Lineage (GTDB taxonomy): Bacteria > Pseudomonadota > Alphaproteobacteria > Caulobacterales > Caulobacteraceae > Caulobacter. The sequence goes on along the minus strand of NZ_QHJY01000152.1, from coordinate 5,232 downwards.
TTCGCCGGCCGCGACCATGCGGCCGTACAGCCGCAGCAGCTGGTCTATCTCGCGCCGCTCGAAGAACACGACGCCGCCGACGGGGGAGGGAGCATCAAGGGCCATGAATGCGAATCCTAACCCCAAATCAGCCCCCTAGGCGAGCGTCGCAAATCCGCAACATCGTTCGACGAAGCGACAAGCCAAGCTGCACCAGGCCACGAAATGACCTTGTTTTGGTCCTGCGCCCGCCTGCTTGGGGGTCGAAAAAGTCAGTGTCGGCTGATCGGACACCCCACGGTCCTGGATCCTGAACAGCCCCCCCAGCCCCCCTCGATCGCGGGCCGGTCGGCCGACAGACCTACAAGAGAACCCCTCTCTTTATTGCAGAGCCCGTGCGGATCCCCCCTCCCGCGCGGGCTTTCGCATATGTGGCCTCCAGTTGTTTCCACAGCTGCAAAGATAGCCACAGAGGCGCCTTACCCCGTCGCGAAACGACCCCGATCGCGCCCTTCCCCGGCCTCCGACCAGGATCAGATTGTCATGGTCGGTCGATCGGAACGCCAAGCGGTCCGGGATCCTGAACAGCCCCTCCAGCCCTCCGGGCCACGAGGCGCGCCGCTCGGCTGACGCGTATTTCTATCCCCTCCCCCTAAAGACCCCGCTTCGCCGATCATCCCCTAAGGCGAGGCGGGGTTTCTTTTGCGCGGAAGGCTGGAAGGAAGCGCGGGAGAAGGGCTCTAGCGGCTCTTGCCGCCCGGGGGCAGCACGCCCAGCACCCGGCCGCCCTTGACGCCCTGGACGATGATCGCCGTCTGCAGCTCGTCGTCATGGCCCTGCGGCAGGCGGTACATCCGCGAACGGCCAGACCAGGTCCCGAGCTTGACCAGTTCGCGCACCACGTTGCGGTGGACGATGGTCTGGCCGCGATTGTCGCCGCGCTTGACGGCGATCTCCTGCTTGCGCGGATCGAAGCGCACCAGCCAGACCTCGGCGCCGCCGCGTGGCACGACGCCCGAGCCGATGGCCACGCGGCCGGTCCCGACGAACTCCATGTCCGGCGCCGGCGGCAGGCGGGTGGTCTCGATCAGCTTGTCGACGGTCTCGGCCTTGGCGCCGGAGGCCTGCACCTTGCCGGCCACCACCACCTGGGGCGTGGGCACGTCCCTAAGGGCGAAGGCCTTGGCGTAGACGCGCTGGCGCTCGACGAAGGCCGGCTTGGCGAAGGTGTCCTTCCAGCCGAGATAGTCCCAGTAGTCGACCGAATAGGTCAGGGCCAGGACGTCCTCGCGCTCGGCGAGCTCGGCGGCGGCCTGGTTGGCCTTGCCGCACGACGAACAGCCCTGGGCGGTGAACAGCTCGACCAGCACGGGAGACTTGGCCGCGGCCGGGGCGGCGACGAGGCTCGTCAGGGCGAGGGAGACAACAGAGATCAAGGCCGTACGCATGTGCGGCGCACTTAAGCCAAGAAACCGCTGCGTCGCCGCTCACGAGGCCGTGAAATGACCGCTTCGGGGCCGGTAAATCCACACGACAACGATGTCGGCGGCCTCAAGGGCGATGGACAAAGCAAAACGGCCGGCCCCAGGGGGACCGGCCGTCTCGTTATTCAATGCCTGAAGAGGCTGCTCAGTCGGCCTTGGCCAGGTTGCGCAGCACGTAGTTCAGGACGCCGCCGTTCTTGAAGTACTCGAGTTCGGTCGGCGTATCGATGCGGCAGCGCACCGGGAAGCGCGCGATGCGGCCGTCGGTCGGGCGGTAGAGCTCGACGATCAGCTGCTTGCGCGGCGCCAGGTCCTGCAGGCCGCGGATCGAGACCAGCTCTTCGCCGGTCAGTTCCAGCTTCTGCCAGCCGTCCGCGATGAACTGCAGCGGCAGCACGCCCATGCCGACCAGGTTCGAGCGGTGGATGCGCTCGAAGCTTTCGGTGATCACCGCGCGGACGCCCAGGAGCTTGGTGCCCTTGGCGGCCCAGTCACGCGACGAGCCGGTGCCGTATTCCTTGCCGGCGAACACGACGGCCGGACGGCCTTCGGCCTGGTACTTCATGGCCGCGTCGTAGATCGGCATCACTTCGCCCGAGGGGAAGTGCTTGGTCACGCCGCCTTCGATCTCCGGAGTGATCTTGTTGCGGATGCGGATGTTGGCGAAGGTGCCGCGCATCATGACTTCGTGGTTGCCGCGGCGGGCGCCGTAGCCGTTGAAGTCGATCGGCTCGACGCCGTGATTGACCAGGTACTGGCCGGCCGGGCTGGACGTCTTGATCGAACCGGCCGGGCTGATGTGGTCGGTGGTGATCGAGTCGCCGAACACGGCCAGGACGCGGGCTTCCACGATGTCGGTGACCGGGGTCGGGGTCATCGACATGTTCGGGAAGTAGGGCGGGTTCTGGACGTAGGTCGACTCGCCTTCCCAGGCGTAGGTCTGGCCGCCGGTGACCTTGATGCCTTGCCAGTTCTTGTCGCCCTTGAAGACGTCGCCGTAGCGGCTGGCGAACATCTTCTCGTTGATCGACTTGCGCTGCAGGGCGGCGATGTCTTCGTTCGAGGGCCAGATGTCCTTCAGGAAGACGTCGTTGCCCTTCTTGTCCTTGCCGATCGGCTGGGTGTTCAGGTCGATCTTCAGCGAGCCGGCCAGGGCGTAGGCCACCACCAGCGGCGGCGAGGCCAGGTAGTTGGCGCGCACGTCCGGGTTCACGCGGCCTTCGAAGTTACGGTTGCCCGAGAGCACCGAGCAGGCGACCAGGTCGTTGTCGTTGATCGTCTTGCTGATGTTTTCCGGCAACGGGCCCGAGTTGCCGATGCAGGTCGTGCAGCCGTAGCCAACCAGGTTGAAGCCCAGGGCGTCGAGGTGCTTGGTCAGGCCGGCCTTGGCCAGGTAGTCGGTGACCACCTGCGAGCCGGGGGCCAGCGAGGTCTTCACCCACGGCTTGGCCTTCAGGCCCTTGGCGACCGCGTTCTTGGCCAGCAGGCCGGCGGCGATCAGGACCGAGGGGTTGGAGGTGTTGGTGCACGAGGTGATGGCGGCGATCACCACGTCGCCGTGGCCGACGTCGAAGTCCTCGCCTTCCACCGGAGCGCGGAACTCGGGGGCTTCGGCCTTGCCGAACTCACCGGCCAGCGACTCGGCGAACTTGCTCGAAGCGTCCGACAGCAGCACGCGGTCCTGCGGGCGCTTGGGGCCGGCCAGCGACGGCAGGACGCTCGACAGGTCGAGTTCCAGGCTGTCGGTGAAGGTCGGCTCGGCGACGCCGGGCTCCCACCACAGGCCTTGCTCCTTGGCGTAGGCTTCCACCAGGGCGACGCGGTCGGCTTCGCGGCCGGTGCCCTTCAGGAAGGCGATGGTCGCGGCCGAGATCGGGAAGAAGCCGCAGGTGGCGCCGTATTCCGGAGCCATGTTGGCGATCGTCGCCTGGTCTTCCAGGGTCAGGTTGGCCAGGGCGTCGCCGTAGAATTCGACGAACTTGCCGACCACGCCCTTCTTGCGCAGCATCTGGGTGACGGTGAGCACCAGGTCGGTGGCCGTCGCGCCTTCCGGCATGGCGCCGGTCAGCTTGAAGCCGATGACTTCCGGGATCAGCATCGGGATCGGCTGGCCGAGCATGGCGGCTTCAGCTTCGATGCCGCCGACGCCCCAGCCCAGGACCGACAGGCCGTTGACCATGGTGGTGTGGCTGTCGGTGCCGACGACGGTGTCGGGGTAGGCCACCTCGGCGCCGTCGACCAGGGCGGTCCAGACGGTTTGCGCGAGGTATTCCAGGTTCACCTGGTGGCAGATGCCGGTGCCCGGGGGCACGACGCGGAAGTTGTTGAAGGCCGACGAGCCCCAGCGCAGGAAGCGGTAACGCTCGATGTTGCGCTCGTATTCGCGCTTCACGTTGGCGTCGTAGGCCTTGGCGTCGCCGAAGTTGTCGACCATCACCGAGTGGTCGATGACCAGGTCGACGGGGTTCAGCGGGTTGATCTTGGCCGGGTCGGCGCCCAGGGCGACCATGGCGTCGCGCATCGCGGCCAGATCGACGACGGCGGGCACGCCCGTGAAGTCCTGCATCAGCACGCGGGCCGGGCGGAAGCTGATCTCGTGCTCGACCGAGCCCTTGTTTTCCAACCAGTTGGCGACGGCCTTCAGGTCGGCTTCGTTGACCGAGACGCCGTCTTCGTAGCGCAGCAGGTTTTCCAGCAGCACCTTCATCGAGACGGGCAGCGAGCCCGTGCCGGCCAGACCGGCTTCCTCGGCGGCGCGAAGGCTGTAATAGACGTAGGTCTTACCGCCGACGACGAGTTCGCGGCGGGTTTTGAGGCTGTCCACTGACGCCATTTGGAAGGATCCCTTCTCTGTTCACGGCCGCCGGAAAACCACTCCCGGGATCGCGCGATCGAGGGGGACCCACAGCGTCCATCCTCGCGCCGCGTACGCCCCATCCAAAGCGGAGGGTGACGGCCGAGCGCTTCTTAGCGCCGGTTACCCACAACGTCCATGCACGGCGCATGGACTTGCGATGATGAGAGCCGTTCGCATAAAGGGTTTGAGCCTCGCGCGGGGCGAGCGGACCCTGTTTTCAGGGCTCGATCTGGACCTCGAAAGCGGCCAGGCAGCGGCCCTTCTAGGCCGTAACGGCGCAGGCAAGACCAGCCTGCTGCGCGCCGTCGCCGGCCTGCTGCGCCCCCAGGCCGGAACGATCGCGTTCGAGGGCGCCGGCGGCGCCTCCTTAGAGGGAGAAACCGCCCGCGCCGAAGGCCTGCACCTGGCCGGCCACCACGACGGCCTGAAGACCACCCGCACCGCCTGGGAGGAACTGCTGTTCCAGGCCCGCTGGACCGGCGGAACCGAGGCCTCGGCCCGCGCCGCCGTCGAGCGGCTGGACCTGTCGCGCCTGCTCGACCTGGAGGTCCGCCGGCTGTCGGCCGGTCAGCGCCGCCGCGTCTCCCTGGCCCGCCTGCTGGCCAGCCCTCGCCCCCTGTGGCTGCTCGACGAGCCGATGGCCCCGCTGGACGCCGGCCACCGCGCCCTGTTCGGCGAGATCCTGGCCGAGCACCTGGCCGGCGGCGGCATGCTGCTGGCCGCCGTCCACGACCCGCTACCCATAGCCGCTCGAAGCGTGGAGATCGGCGGATGAGGGGTTTCCTCGTTCTTTTCCGCCGCGAGCTGGCCCTGGCCTGGGGCCGGGGCGGCGGACCGCTGCTGGCCCTGGCCTTCTACGCCTGCGTCGTCACCCTGCTGCCGCTGGCCGCCGGCCGCGCGCCCGAGCGCCTC